>JADHXI010000069.1 GCA_016783065.1 Desulfobacteraceae bacterium
TAGTGGTATTCGGCCCGAAGATAGATGTAGCCCTTCTTGGCCCCAATGGCATACCCGGCTATGGCCATCCCCTCCATGAGCGAAAAGGGATCGTGCTGAAGGAGATAGCGGTCTTTGAATGTCCCCACCTCCCCCTCATTGGCGTTACAGATGAGGAACTTCTCCTCCCCCTGGGACTTCCTGGCCAGTTCCCATTTGGCCCCGCAGAGAAATCCTGCCCCTCCCCGACCCCGAAGACCCGAAGCCTTGACCTCCGCGATCACCTCTGCGGGCGACATCCCCCGGGCCTTTTCCAGGGCCTTGAAGCCTCCCTCCGCCTCATAGCTGGAGACATCTCCAGGGTCGATCTTCCCACAGTTTTTCGATAGGATTTTTTTCTCAGGCACGGTTCTTCCTCCAGATCTTTAGTCAAATGAGTTTAAGATCTCCCCGATCTTCTCTGGCGTCAGATCGCCATACACCTCGTCATCCACCAGCATGGCCGGGGCCTGGTCGCAAGCGCCTATGCAGTTTGTCAATTCAAAGGAAAACCTTCCGCCAGAGGTCGTTTCTCCCGGACTAATGCCCAACTCCTTTTCAATGGCCGCGGCCACCATCGCTCCGTCTTGGAGAAAGCAGGGCACGCTCTTGCAGATGCGGATCACATGCCGGCCCATCGGTTTGGTGGACAGAAAAGAATAGAAGGTGGTCACCCCGTAGACATCCCCTATGGGCAACTGCAGGATTTGGGCCATGTCGGCCATGGCCCCTTCAGATACCGATCCGTTCTTTGCCTGCTCCTCCTTGATCATGTTCAGCAGTTCATTCCTCTCCATATCAACACACCCCCCTATCATGGACGATTGACTGTTTTCTATGGTCAATTGAAAACCGAAAGGTCTTGTCCGTTTCAAATAATTGGAGCGAAGCGACTTCCATCAATCGTCAATATTCGATAGTCAATTATCAATCGTCAATTGTCAATTGGCTTTCGGTTTCGTCAACGCGCTCGTGGGACAGTAGTCGATGCAGATGCCACAGTCCCGGCAGGCCTCCTTGTCCAGGGGGACGTCACAATCCACCACCACCTTGGACCGGAACCCCCGGTAGGCCATACTGAAAACATTTTTCTTGGCGATTTCGGCGCAGGCCCTGACACAACGCCTGCACAGAATACACCGGCCCATGTCCCGCTGCACATAGGGGCTCAGGGTCTCCACCGGGTAGGAACGTCTCTTCTTTACCTGAAATCTGGGTGGGCCTACCTCTAACTCCGCTGCGAGATAGTGCAGTTCACAGTCTTTGGCGCATTCATCGGTCACGCACGGCCCTGTGTGACCGGCCAGCAGAAGCTCTACCACCGTTCTCCTGGCCGCCAGAACCTTGGGCGATCGGGTTTGAATCACCATCCCTTCAGAGATGGGCGTGTGGCAGGACGCAACCAGCCTCGGCGCCCCTTCAACCTCCACCACGCACACCCGGCAGTTGCCATCCGGGGTCAAGTCCGGCCTGTGACAGAGCGTCGGAATGTTGATGCCAGCCTCATTGGCAGCCTCAAGGATCGTATTCCCTTCAGGACCGCTCACCTTTTCACCATCAATCACTACATTTACATCACCCATCTCTTCACCACCTAAATAAGGTTCCTTTAAGAAAAATTCTAATTCATAATAACGTCAAAAGGCCCTTTCCCTATGCCAGCCTTATTTTGCCAGGCATTTGAATCATAAGACGATCAGGGTTAGGCCGTTCTGACGAATTGCTGTGCTTTCGTATAGCCCGTCCTGGAATCCCACACGGTTATTTTGGCGATTGTTTTTGCAGTGTGGGTCCCTTTTCGCCATAATCATCCGCCGGCCAAGACAAAGGCCAACAAAATGAAATCGCCATCCTTTGCTACATAGCCGGGCTTAGAGGGCAGGTGATTTACAAGGATAGAAGCCACCTTTTCAAGGGGTATGCTCAATTCTTTTATGAGCAGGCTGACCTTCTTTCCCAACCGTCCGCACCTATTTTTTCGGCGAAGACTTTATCAACGAGGACCCACGACGATGATTTTCAGGTTGTTTCGCAATCGATTAGCCTTTAAAGTCTCGATCACATTTCATCTCTGTTATGGTAATAGTGAGTAATGTTGATAATCAATATATCAATTTTAATTGGTTCAGATTAGCTTAAATTGCCCTCATTATTTTAAATGTTGTTAATGAAATCCTTTCGCCAATTTTCTTCAACGAAATTTAGGTGTATTAAGGTTTCTTCTGCGCCCCTTTGAGGGTCATGTTCCTTAACTGCTTTGAAAATATTTTGATGCTGCTGGAATAACTTTTTCCGACTATCTTTTTTTCTAAAAACGCTGCCCCAGGCAATTCGAAGCTCTTCCTGAAGTAAGTCATAGATTGTATTCATAACATGGGTATATGCTTGGTTGTGCGTCGCTTCAGCCAAAGTGGTATGGAAATCGAGATCCGCCTTGGCTCCCAGCCGATTTTCTTTAAGATCCTCTTCCATTACTTTCAAAATTTTCTCAAGCTGCTCGATCTCTTCACTTGTTGCACGTTCAGCGGCTAATGAAACTGAACCTATCTCAAGGTATTTTCTGATCTCGAAGACTTTTAGGATATTGGAGCGCGAATTTTTACTGAATGAAACTAATGGATCGTGTATGGATCGGGTGGTAATGGGACGTACACAGGTCCGGTTTCCCTGCTGAATCTCTAATAGCCCCATACCTTGCAGGGTATTTAACGCTTCCCTCAGGGAAACCCTACTTACGTTTAGGGATTTGGACAGTGCCCTTTCTGGTGGGAGAGCTTCACCCGGTTTCAGATTCCCCTTGAATATCAAGGCCTTGATCTGTTCTACGATCTCCTCAGATATCCTTTTGGGCTTTATAGGTTTATATAGCTCATCCATATCAGCGCATATAAGTCATCCGGTGGTCTTACCTCTGGTCATCTTATGGAACTTTTTACAACAGGAAAACATGGGTTGTCAATAGAAAAAACAGCATTTTTAATGTTTTTTTTAACATAGATCTTTTGATATTGTGCAAATTTGGAAAGTCGATATCGAAGCACAAACTCTGGCCCGGTGATAGTTGCTTGGGAACAGCCAGGAATTGATTAATGAGCAAGGTGTCTAATCGTAAACTTCAAACTTTGGGCAAGTAACGTTAGGGGAGCCTGAAAACCATATGGGTGTTGATCTCTGCGGGTCGGGGGCTGAACTAAAAAGGAAATTCAAATGCGTAAGTGATATAATTATTTGTTTTAACTCAAATATTAAAGTCTTTTGCGCTTGTGACGATTTGCAAAAGTCTCTCCTTATTTAGAAAATGGGGTCCACCAGTAGGATGCGGATTCTGCTTGGAAAGGCGAAGACACAATGGCAACCCGGTCGAAGGGCGTAGCGTCCGAAGGAAGACTCCGAGATTCGGATTTCTAATTTCTTGCCTGTGAAATTGAAAGAAGAAACTCGATAATTAGGATTGCAATACGAACATGCTCTCGCCGTTCTGCCCCAGAGACTGAACTTTTTTTTGAATATGTCGAAATAGTACTTGACAAGAAAAAAAGTTGGATATAAAGTGGTATAATTATTAGACCGCTGGTCTGTTTTTGGTAATTGGGGTTCAAGGCAAATAACCAGACTAAATCTAGAGTTGCTAATAATGCAACTATTGGAAAGAAAGGGGGTGTTGACCAAAACAAATATTATCTGGTGGGCAAAGATTAACAATCCCAACAACAACGGAGGTCTTATCATGAAAAAAACCAGATCTAAGAATTTACCAATCCTTTTGTTGCTTACTGTTTGTATCCTTTCTTTTTCTCCCACTACTCCTGCCTTTGCCAAACAGAAAGTTGTAGGTGTGGCCAACCAATGGCTCGGAAACGACTGGAACTTTATCGCCGACAAGGCTATTGTAAATTATTTCGAGTCCAAGGGCTACAAGGTCATATCCACCAATGCCCAGGGAGCTACGAACCAGCAAAAGGCGGATGTGGAAAACTTCATACAAATGAAGGTTGACGGTATCATCATTAAGGGTGGAGAAGGCGGCGCATTTGTCGATGTGTCTAAGAAGGCATGGGACGCAAATATCCCCCTCATTGGTCAGCAGATGTTCCTGCCAGGCGCAGTTTGCACGGTTATGTCGGACAGTTGGGAAGGGAATGTCAACATGGGCGTCTGGATGGTCAACCAAATGCACGGTGAGGGAAAGTACATTATCTTGGACGCAGCCGGTTGGCACTCACTGGTGGTTCGAAGAGATTCCGGAGAGCTCGTTTTGAAAAATTTCCCTAAGATCAAAAGAATTGCCGACGTTTATGAGGTTGACACCGCAGACGCCATCAACAATTCCTATGACATTGTTAAGGCGACTCTGCGCTCCCACCCAGACCTCAAAGGCGTACTTTGCACCTGGGGACAGCCTGCCGTGGGGGCGATCAAGGCCATTAAAGACATGAAAAAGGAGAAACAGGTCGTCGTCGTCTGCACTGACGCCGATCGCCCGGTCCTTGCGGAAATGGCCAAACCGGATGCCCCCAGAACAGCCCTTCTCGGTCTCGTCCCTAAAGACCAGGGAGAATATGCAGCGGAAGTGCTTGAAAAGGCGATGCAATTCAAGACCGTTCAGGAAGCCAAGGCTGCCCTGCCTACCCTGTATCTTGTACCCTCGCACCTGATCACCAATACTGGAACAAGCAAATCCTTCAAGCAGAAAGTGCTTATGGAACTGGATGACTCATGGGAGTTCTTCCACAAGGGAAAAAAGAGACCCTGGTAAAGGGAAAAAATGTCTTTTTTGAAAGTAGAAGATAGCACATCCCCGGGGGGCACTTTGAAAGGTGCTGCCGGGGATGCCTCAACAACCCTTGTTCATCCGGTGTGAAGGAAGAAAATGGGTACTGCACGAAACGGCGATGAGGATGTCGTTATCAAGGCAAGCCTCATTTCGAAATATTTCCCAGGCGTAATCGCTCTGGATAATGTGGACTTTGAAGTCAGAAAGGGCGAGACCCATGCTT
Organism: Desulfobacteraceae bacterium; assembly: GCA_016783065.1. Lineage (GTDB taxonomy): Bacteria > Desulfobacterota > DSM-4660 > Desulfatiglandales > Desulfatiglandaceae > JABMQV01. The sequence continues at coordinate 5,016 of JADHXI010000069.1, forward strand.
TGGTAGGCGAAAACGGCGCTGGAAAATCCACCCTTATGAAGATTCTTTATAGGGAATACAGTGAAGATGCTGGCAGCCTCTATATCGACGGAAAAAATGCCAAAGGTATGGGCATCCGTCAGGTCAGGAACCTGGGGCTCAGTCTGATTCATCAGGACCTTAATCTGGTGCCTGTGTTTACAGTGGCCCACAATGTCTGCATGGGATTGGAGCCGGTTAACAAACTGGGGTTTATTGACTGGAAGGAATTGAAGCAAAAGGCGGCCCCCTATCTGAAGGAAATATCTTCCGATATCGACCTCGATGCCAAGGTTGAAGAACTCAGCAATTCCCAGCAGCAACTCGTCACGGTTGCACGGGCCCTGGTGGCACACCCCAGATTTCTCATTCTGGATGAACCCACTGCGCGGCTGGATCAGAAATCCACAGAGGCCCTTTTCGATTTTCTCGACAGGTGCAAAGAGAAAGGGATCACCATCATCTATATATCCCATCGATTGGAAGAAATATACCGGCTCTGCGACCGGATTACGGTCTTGCGGGATGGAGAAAAGGTCCTGACCGCGCCCGTGCAGGAACTGGCCCAGACCGAACTGGTCAAACACATGGTGGGAAGGGAACTTAAACAACAGATCCCCAAGGGAGAAGCTTCTATCGGCGAAGTCGTCTTTTCGGTCAGGAACCTTAACCCGATGGCGAAGGCGAAGGACATCTCATTTGATCTCCACTCCGGAGAGATTCTCGGCATTGTGGGAAGCATCGGCGCGGGAAAAAGCGAGGTAGCAAGGGCCATTTTTGGAGCGGATCGAAAGCAATCCGGGGTCATCAGGATGCAAGGCGAAGAGCTGAAAATTAGGGATCCCAGAGACGCCATCGACGCCGGCATCGCATTGGTCCCTGAAGAGAGAAGAAAGCAGGGGCTGGTGACAACCGAATCCATACGAAAGAACATGACCCTTCCATCCTTAGGGAAAAATTTCTGTGCCGGTGGGTTTTGGATCAAACAACGAAAGGAAAAGGAGGCGGTGGCGAAATCCATCAAGGATTTCAGATTGGCCACCCCCAGCCCTGAACAGGAAGCCCGGCTCCTGAGCGGCGGTACGCAACAAAAGGTAGTCATCGGAAAATGGCTCCTGAGCGACTCAAAGATCTATATATTCGACGAACCTACCAAAGGCATTGATGTAGGCGGGAAACACGACATTTACAAGATGATTGTGGATCTCGCCAAAAACGGCGCCGGAGTGATCTTTATTTCTAACGAACTTGATGAGGTCCTGGCGCTTTGCGACAGGACCTTGATCATGTTCAATGGTCGCTTGGTCAAGGAAGTGATCAATAAAGATACGACCAAGAATGAATTGCTATTTTATGTAATGGGCGGAAAAGACAATGGGTCAAAAAGCGGATAACTGGAACAAGTTCATCGCAAATTACGGTCTGCTCCTCGCATTCCTCTTGGCGATTATCGTCTTCTCCCTTTGGTCTGAGAATTTTCTCAGATGGGGCAATGTTCAGAATATTTTAATTCAGACCACATCCTTAGGAGTGTGCGCCTTTGGGCTGACCCTGATCATGATGATGGGAGAAATTGACCTCTCCTATGCGGGTTTGACGGGGATGATCGGAGCGGTGATGCTCAAAATGATCATGGCAGGATATTCACCGGTCTCGGTTGTCTTTGTGTGCCTGGCCATTGGAATGGCATCCGGATTATGCATTGCAATACTCGTTGTGGGGTTAAGAATGTCCTCCTTCATGGTCACATTGGCCGCCTGGTTCATTTACATGGGTCTTGAACGCTACATCGGACACGGCGTGACCCACTGGATTTACAAATACGATGAAAACATCCTGAAAATCGTTCAAGGCCATGCGGGTCCTCTGCCCGTTCCCATCATCATCATGCTTGGCCTCTTTCTACTCTGCTGGCTCTTTCAGACCCGAACCCGTACAGGCCAATATATTCTGGCATTGGGAGAGAACATTGAAGCCGTAAAAGAGGTGGGTTTGAAGGCCAATCTGCTAAAGGGGGGAACTTTTGTCGCGGGGGGCCTTATCTTCGGACTCACCGGATTGATTGAAACGCTGAGAATCGGGGGATCCATGGTCTACTCGGGACGGTTTCTTCTGATCTATGCCCTGGGTGCTGTATTTTTAGGTTCAGCGGCCTTCAAGGCGGGAAAGTATAATTTTCCTGGAACTCTCCTGGGGGCGCTTTTCTTTTATACCATCATCAATGGGTTGACCCTCAATATGGTCAAGTTCTATTACATTCCACTGGTACAAGGGCTTTTTCTGATCCTTGCAGTCGCGATAACAACAGTCAAGAGGGGAGAAATTGAACAGGTCCAGTTCTAATCGGGAACAGATGCGTACACTGAACAGGAAAGACGCCATTGCCCTCTTTCTTATCAGATACGCTGTCTTCGTATTTTTCTTTTTCGTTTATATGGCCATCGCCATCTATAAACCGGTCTTTCTGAGCCCGGCCAACTTGGCAGATATTATGCTGACTTCAAGCCTCGTCTCTTTTGCCTCTTTCGGTCTGAGCATTGTCTTTGCAGTCGGAGGGGTGGACCTCTCTTTTCCTAATATTGCTGGCTACGGCGCCATGCTGTCCACCTATCTCATGATAGAGGTAGGGTATCCAGTATGGGTGGGCATCGTGGCCGGGATTTCAGTAGGGTTACTCATTGGAACCTTCAATGGGTTAATGGTCACCCGTTTATATATCAATTCCTTTATCGCGACCCTTGGCACATTATTCATCCTGAGAGGCTTTCTATATTGGCTGACAGGGGGACAGTCCATGCAGATTTTGCCACAGGGCTTTGAGTATCTCGGTAGGGGGACACTTTTTAATATCCGGATGCCTGTTTACTTTATGGCGGGCATTTTCATTCTCTGCTACCTGTTCATGGAAAAGACGCGATGGGGTCGCCAGATCACCCTCGTAGGTGGCAACATCGAAGCCACCAGACTTTCGGGCGTAAACATCAAGATGATAACCCTCCTTTCCTTTATGATATGCGGCCTGCTGAGTCCTCTGAGCGGTATGCTCCAGGCGGCCAGCGCATCCGCAGCAGCCGTCGATATCGGAGACCGATTCATGGTCCCCGCCTTTGCCGCAGCCATGATGGGTACGGTTATCTTTCAGGGAAAAAATGTCATTTTGGGGACTCTTTTCGGCATTATTTTTGTAGAAAGCCTGAATAACGCTGCGTTTATCCTGGGGGTGAGTCCTGAAATCCGAAGGGTTGTTCCGGGAATAGTCTTGCTGGCTACAATTGCCTTCAATTATTACGCGAAAAGGGCTCTTTCAGAAATGCGTGTTCATGCATACTAAAAATTTGGGAGGACGAAGTTTTGAACAATTCACCATGGAAAACAGAAAACTGGTTTGTCAGCCCCTGGAACTACCTCGATGAGGTCAAAAAAGATTTTATTATCCCTGAGAAGGTAAAGATCCATGATGTTACCCTTCGGGACGGAGAACAACAGGCTGGGATTATCTTCACCAAGGATGACAAAATCCGGATTGCCGAGAAGCTTTCAGAGGTGGGCATCCATCGTATCGAAGCCGGCATGCCTGCTGTATCGCCGCGGGATGAGGAGGCGATCCGGGAAATCGTCAAAAGGGGTTTGGATTCTGAAATCTTCTGCTTTTGCAGGTGCATGGTGCAGGATGTGCAGCTCGCGGCGGACTGTGGCGTAGACGGCATCGTCATCGAAATCCCTTCCAGCGAGCACCTCATTGAGAAGGGGTACAAGTGGCCCATGGAAAAGGCGATAGAACTCTCCATCAAGGCCACGGCATTTGCCAAGGAGCAGGGTCTTTACACGGTGTTTTTCACCATTGACGCCACGAGATCCGACATGAACTGGCTGCTCAATCTGGTGGAAAAGGTGGCCGACGAGGGGCATATGGATGCATTTACCCTGGTGGACACCTTTGGCGTCCTCAATCCCCAGGCCGCAACCTACTTTACAAAAAAGGTGAAGGAGAGGATATCCAAGCCCCTGGAGATCCACTTTCATTCCGACTTTGGTTTGGGCGTGGCCAATACCATCAATGCCCTTCTGGCGGGTGGAGAAGTGATCCATTCTACGGTCCTCGGTATCGGGGAGCGTGCGGGTAATACGCCCATGGAAGAGACGGTTATGGCCCTCCTGACCATGTACGGCATCGATGTGGGGATTGATTTTTCCAAAATGAATGAGCTTTCACAGTTGGTCCGTGAGCTTTCCGGAACCCAGGTTCCCTCCTCCAGGCCCTTTATTGGGGATGGTGCCTACAGCATTGAATCTGGGATCGTTACCGGATGGTTTCGAAACGCATACGACGATCAACCCACTATCTTGTATCCGGTGAATCCGGCCTTTGTGGGTCGTGAAGACCCGAAAATCCTCATGGGGAAAAAGAGCGGGCTGGACAATATCTGGGTATGGTGTGACAAACTGGGGCTGGAACTGGACGAAGATGAAGCCCTCGAGGTCCTTGCAGAGGTGAAGCTCAGATCTCACGATCTAAAAAGGGTCCTCAGCGAAGGGGAATTCATGGAGATCGCTGAAAAAGTGAGAGGCAATGGTTGAGCCGTAACCAGAATGTGAAGTAACCGTTCACGGTTCACGGTTCACAGTTTTTTCAATGAACTATGCGAGGACCCCATAATTGTCCTCTACCTTCTGTTTTTTCAACCGTGAACCGTGAACCGATAACTGTGAACGGTTACGATGGGAAGAATAGACTGGTTTTCCCACCAGAGACATGAAGAACACGAAGGGATTCGACTTGCAGCAATGCCTCGTGTTCTTCGTGGTTTAGGAGGGAGACAGGTTTTTTACCCTTCAAAAGGCCGCTATACGGATGAGTATTGGATAAATGGGCATGATTGTGCTATGTGCACAATTTTTTTGCGGAAGAAACGAACCGTTGAGTTCGGATGTCTTGGTCGTCAGCCCGATGGCACACCAATCTTCGTGGCCGGCACCGGCATATTGGAGTGAGTCATGGACACAACAATCAAACAATCCCTGAAAGAGATTGTGGGCGCGGAGAATTTTACCGATTCCCTGATCGATCTTATCGCCTATTCAAAAGATGCTTCAGAGCATCGGCACAGGCCTGATGCAGCCGTGTGGCCGGTCAACACTGGACAAGTTTCAGCCATCATGAAACTGGCAAGCCGAGAAAAGCTTCCGATCGTTCCAAGGGGGGCCGGGACTTCTCTGGCTGGTTTGGCTGTGCCGGAACAGGGCGGCATCATCCTTGATCTGGGACGTATGGACAAAATCATCGACATCAATATTGAAGACCGCCTGGCCGTTGTCCAGCCAGGGGTCGTCTACGCCGACCTGGACCGGGCGCTTTCCCCCCACGGTTTCTTTTTTCCACCTGACCCGGCAAGCGGCTCGGTCTGTACCTTAGGGGGTAACGTTGCTACAAATGCCGGCGGCATCAAGGGGGCTAAATACGGCACAACAAAGGACTATGTCCTTGCATTGGAGGTGGTCCTACCAGATGGTCGAATCCTGCATACAGGCTCCAAGTGCATGAAGAGCGTTTCCGGTTATGATTTGACGCGACTCTTCGTTGGTTCCGAGGGAACCTTGGGGGTAGTCACCGAGATAACCTTCAAGATTAATCCCAAGCCACCGCTTGTTTCTACTTCTATGGCCAATTTTGAAACCTTAGAGGACGCCGGCCGGGCAGTGAGCGAAATTATGTACTCGGGCATTATTCCCAGCGCCCTGGAGGTGATCGATCAGCAGACCCTGATAGCGATCAATCAAAACACCGATCTCAACCTGCCGGAGGTGGAAGCCCTCCTCGTGGCTGAAACCGACGGATACACCAGGGAGGAGACTGAGTTCCAAATGGCCAAAATAGTCAGCATCTTCAAGAAAAACAATGCCACCACGACCCGGCAGGCTGACTCGAAGGAAGAGGCCGAAGCCCTGTGGACCGCTCGCAAATCGGCTTATGGAGTCTTGGCCCGCATCAACAATAACCTCATTGTAGAGGACTTGGCTGTGCCCATGTCTAAGGTCCCGGACATGCTAAGGGCAATCTCCGAACTCTCCAAGAAACATAATCTCCGAATTCCAACCGTTGGACATGCCGGCGACGGCAACCTCCATCCTGTGATCTGTTTCGACGGGACCAATGCTGATGAGGTCAAGCGAGTCGAAGAGGCATCGGCCGAGCTGTTTGAGAAGGTCATTGAACTGGGCGGGACCCTGACAGGTGAGCATGGAATCGGGCTGGCCAAGGTACCGTTCATGGGTCTGGAGCACGATGAGATAAGCATGGATATCATGCGTTCCATAAAAAGGCTGTTTGATCCAAACAACATTCTCAATCCTCGAAAAATGGGTCTGGAGGAATGAATGGAAGGGAAGTACGAATTTGAAAAAAAGTTCCGGGATCAGGTCCTCAGGTGCTCAAGTTGCGGGTTTTGCCGGGCCGTATGCCCGGTGTTCGGGCTCACCAAACGCCCAGCACTTAATGCCCGGGGGAAGATGTTGATCCTCAAAGAAGTGATGGATGGAAATGTCGATCTAAATGACGAACTTATAGAGACACTTTTCCAGTGCACCAACTGCACCAGTTGCACAGCGCAATGCCCTTCGGGTGTGGACCCTCCGGAGATCATCAAACAGGTAAGGAAGGATATGGTTCATACGGGTTCATGCCATCCGGCCTTTGAGGGAATGAATCAGGTCCTCCAGGAGCACACAAATATTTACGCTGAGGACGAACCTGAGGATTTTGAAAGGGAACGGAACAGAAAGGCGGAGTATGTTTTCTTTATCGGGTGTGTTGGTGCCTATCGAGAAGATGAGGCCACCATGGCGACACTGGATCTCCTGGATCACCTTGATGTGGACTACACCATGATCAACGAGGTATGTTGCAGCGGCGTATTGGAAGACGTGGGATTTCAGATCAACCAGGACCTTGCCCAAAAAAATGTGGATCTGGTTTTGTCTACTGGGGCTAAGACAGTGATTACCGGGTGCCCTTACTGTGCAAGGACCTTCAACAACAAGGTGCAATACCAGACCCTTAAGGATAAAGGCGTAGAAATTATCCATATCAGCCAGTTCCTGAAAGACTTTGATCTCGGGGTAAAGACAGACAAGGTCGTCACCTACCATGACCCGTGCGACCTGGGAAGACATTGCGGTATTTATGAAGAACCGCGGCAGATCATTCGGAAGATCGCTCCAAATTTTGTGGAGCTGCGCCATAACCGGGCCAATGCCCTCTGTTGCGGGGCGGGTGGTGGTGTAAGAGGTGCTTATCCGAAAAACTCTATCGACATGGCCCGCAGACGCCTGGAGGAAGTGGAGGAGATCGGGGCTGAGATCGTGCTAACAGAGTGTAACTCCTGCGTTCACAACCTGAAAAATGCCAAGTTGAGAGCTCAAAAATTCGAGATCTTTACAACGACACAGTTCCTGAACCAGCTCCTGGAGGAGGCGGGATAGGAGCCTGATAGAGAATGGATTGGGAGGAAACTATATGAATTCTGGTACTGGTGCTGAACTAAATTACGAGGACTAAAACATCTCAAGACGGCTCAAGTCTAATGGGGACTTCCTTTTCTTCGGGCCCAATATACTCCATGTCTTCTATGGAGACCTTTTTGTAAGGTTTCTCCAACTTCATTTCCTCCAAGGCATGCACAATCAATCCCAGTGATCTGGAAATGATAAAAATACCTCTGCCCATCTGCCAGTCGACACCCAAATCTGATATTGCCGCCGCAACTGCGCCGTTTATGTTCGCTGCCAAATGACGGCCCTTTTCTTGGATCAGCCTCTCCTCAAGGGCCTGAAGCAAATCAATGTGGCGATGGGGAGATATATGCTTCCGAGCTATTTGCAAAAGCTTTTCAGCTCTGGGATCTACCTCAAGGTATGCATGCCCAAAACCGGGAAGTCTATCCTTCTTTGCGGCAAATTCTGAAATGGTATCATCCGCTATTCGATCAATTTTGTCCTTTTCTGCTGATGCAACCTTTTCCTGAAGGAGTTTGGCACAGCTTTCAATAGCTCCTCCATGATGATCCCCGAACCCCAAAATGCCGGCTGCCACAGCGGCTTGTAACGGGACACCACAAGATGCGACAAATCGGGCTGCGTTGGTAGATGGCGGGAGGGGCCCTTGATCGCAACATGAAACCAGTATAGCCTCCATCAACTTGCCCTGGTGTAAATGAGGCATTTTGCCCGTAGCCATGAGCAATACGATATCCCCAAAAGTACATGATTCCATCAGTTCTGTCAGTTCGTAACCCCGGACAAATATCTTTTCATTCTCAATTTTCGTAATTGCCGTTTTCCACATTTTCGCCTTCCTCCTATGGTTACAGAACAAAACAGTACAATCGTTCTCATTTTGTGTGAAACTGGACACTATTGGTGACCAAGTTGATTGCCTGCGCTAATTGATCAAGGGTAGCATCAATATCCAAAAAAAGCCATCAAAAGACTCACAGGATTCTCTGAACTAGATTATGCTTTTGTCTTTTCGACATTACGACTGAGCCATGGCCTTTGAACTCAAGATCCGGCGAATGAGGATCTCCATGCAGTAACGTGTACTCTGGGCGCTAAACATGGTGGCTTCACCGACATAATATCTGTCAAAAAGAAATTCTTTTGCCTTTTCAATTTTCTCCAAAGATTGACAATTATTGACAACATAATCGTAAACCCATTTGACCTCAGCCCTTGATTTATCAATAAAGCGAATAGCATCTTCCCCGGTATATGCTCCACAGTGACCCGGGCAGATCCAGGCAGGTTTCAATTCACTAAGATATTCAAAGGTCTCTGAGAAATCATCGTAGTCCACATAGAAATTTGGCACGAATCTGTCAGGCGGTAAATAGAAACCGAGATAGTCCGAACAGAAGAGAACCTTGTTTTCTGGTTGCCAGAGAGCTATCCCTCCCTTGCAGTGTCCCGGGGCATCTAATACTTCAAGCGGGTTCCCATCGAATTCCAAAATCTGGCCCGGCCTTATGGTTTCATCAATCATATTTTCCAGGGAAGGCTCGTCAAAATGGGAATTCTCTACCGCACCCAAGGCCGCAAGGCGTGTCCGTATCTCCCGGTCATCCCTTAAAAAGATCTTCCTGATACTCTCTTTGGCCAGCAACCGTTCCGTTTCCGGTCCTGTCTTTACTTTAAGCCAGGGCATCATTTTTTTAAGAAACGGAGCACCGGTGATATGATCAGCATGTGCGTGGGTTAAGAGCAAGTTGTGTATCCCTGACATGTCCACGGCAAGAAACCCAATTTGCCTTATGATCTGCTCAGCGGTTGAGGATATGCCAGATTCTATCAGTGTATGCGAACCCCTTCCCCGGATCAAGTATATTGAGAAGTACTGGTTTCCGAGAAGCATAACATCTTTGGTCAGCCTTTGTGGATATTTCATTTGGATCCCATTTTATGTGATGAAAAACCACCAATATCACCGAGTGAGTCATTATTCGCATAAGCCAATGAATGTCAACCTGTTATTTATTAGATTTTGATTGGCGCTGTTGACAGCGGGCAATAGTGAGTAGGAAAAAGGAACGAGGATAAAAGGAATGAAGCAGATTACAAAGGAACGGTTCAAGCGCCGTGAGAACCATATCTGCTGACGCACGAAAGAGTTGACTATAACTATCCGAAGGCATATCATTTCAAAAAACAAGATTCTTGATGACGAGGGGATTCAACACGGCCCTGACCGACACTGTTCATGAAAATCTGTTGATTGTAATTCCTGGCCGGGAAACAAAGCAACCCCGGCCACTTGACAGGCCGTTTATATGCTACGCCGCGGGATATTGTATATCGCTCTTATCTTTGTTTGCATTGGCGTAACGCTTTTTGTTGAATGGCTCACCACACCCTCTCCGTCGACGAGAAAGATACACCTTGAGGCGTTTCGCTACGGGACCTCGCCGGCTATCATTCGGGCGAACCGCGGCGACCAGCTTATACTGACGTTTTCAACCCGCGACACCGGCCATAGTTTTTTTCTCCAAGATTACCGGATCGACGCAAAAATCTCTCCTGCCAGCGAGACGATTGAGGTTCGCGACCCATTGCAGCCCACCGAACCGCCTGCTTATGTCCGAGAAATCCATCTCAAAGCCGGTCTAACCGGTCTTTGGGGAAATCTGGTATCGATTTCAAGGTTTCGATGCCATGTCTATTGCGGTCCAATGCATGGATTCGAACAGGGGGATTTAGTTGTTCGTCCCAACTGGCTGCTGGTAGGAAGCATGGGGCTTCTGTTGGCTATCGTCATCATAGGCTGGTTGCGGGTCAAAGGAGAAACGCATGAGACGAAAACTATCGCACAACCGCCCATAGATCTTAATAAACGATTTGTTCTGCTCGATAGGCTGCTCAAATGGAGGCCACTCCAATTTACCTGTACCCTTCCGGTGCTGGCCGGTCTTATGGTGATGGTACTGGCTGGCCTTTTAGGTACAAAAGTGGGCGGCCGCAATGTGGCGGTTATGCTTACCTGGATCGTGTGGATATCGATGCTCGCGCTTTTTCTGGTTCCTCTGGGGGGAAGGATTTGGTGCATGATTTGCCCTTTGCCGGTCCTGGGTGAATATCTGCAGCGAGGTGCGACTACCGAAGTGCGGGCAGGAAAGCGAGGGCGTTTCGGAAATCGTTTTTTCGGATCGGGCAGACACTGGCCCCGAGCCTTGAGTGGTCCATGGTTGCGACTGTGTTTTTTTCTAATCCTTGGCACATTAAGTGCCTCCCTGGCTGGCCAGCCCAAGTGGACTGCAATTACGCTAATGATAATGGTAGTAGCAGGAATATTTATGTCCCTGGTGTGGGAACTTCGCTCCTTTTGCAGATATGTCTGCCCAGTGGCCGCGTTCATTTCGGCATACAGCACGGTAGGTCGGCTTATGGTTCGAAAGAGAGCTCCTAAAGTCTGCAGGACCTGCAAGGATAAGCCATGCTTCAAGGGAAACGCCACAGGTTGGGCCTGCCCCTATGGCCTGATGGTTGCCCGAATCGATCGAAACGCTGACTGCGGTATGTGTACCGAGTGCTTCAAGAGTTGTCCGAACGATAATGTCTCTTTCGCCTGGCGCAGAGGGCCTTGGACAGATCATTTCAGATCCTATGGTGAAGCGTGGCAGGCCATTGTTTTGTTGGTTTTGGCCATTGCTTACTCTCTTACCGTGCATTCGCCCTGGCCGGTTATGCGCGATATGGTAAACATCGTCGACAAGACGTCCCTGCCTGAATTTGGACTTTTTTTTACCTCCTTATGTGCTGCAGCCTTAGGTTTTGTCCCTCTGGTTTTTTGGCTGATGTGTGGACTGGGGCTGTGGCTTTCGGAAGGTACTCCAAAAGCAAATAACAGGAGCAGTACAAACCGAAGTGGTTCTCAAAACAGGCTTTTCAATGCATCGGTAGGGAGAATATTCAAGAGAACTTTGCCAGCTCTGTTACCCCTTGGCCTGGCTTTATGGGCCGTTTTCTTTGTTGAAACCATTATGGCAAATATGACTTTTATTCTACTCAGCTTTTCAGATCCATTCGGCTGGGGTTGGGACCTGTTCGGGACAGCAGGGATGCCGTGGATTCAGATCTGGCCAAGCAAAATCCCATGGATACAGGTTGGATTGATTTTGGCCGGTGTGACTCTCAGCTTCAAAAAGGGATATCGACTTTGGAATAATGAAATAGAGGTAAAAAAGAATGTTTTAAGAGGCTTTGCCCCAACGGCTGTCATTCTGTTAATAATGACTGGAGGGATGCTTATCTATTTTACTCACTATTGACGACTTCGCAGAAAATGATCCAGTTGTTCCTCCGCCAAAGAATCAGCCCCTGAAATATTTAGAAAGGCCCTATGGGCAAAAGGGCCAAACCAGAAGAGTTGAGAATACCTGAAACATGCGCATTTCAAAATCAACCATCGTATCTTTGCTGGCGTTATTGGCCGTCCTTATCGGCATTCCATTGGCGCTCATCACCCACGAGACTGGTCGGACCGGGCAATCAGTGGGGGAATATCTCAGGAGGGCAATATCAAAAGCTGGTACGGAAAGGCCTCTAAAGGCCACAGATGTTCACGTGCCAGGGGAGAAAATCGAGTTTCTTGAAAAAATACCGATCGGCGATCCGGTAGGCGACACCAAACCTTGGATCACACACCTGACAATCGTGGACCTCGACCAGGACGGCCTCAAAGACATTGTGGTGTGCGATGCCAAACGCAACCAGATCTCCTGGATTCAACAGAACCCTAAAGGTACGTATCACGAAAAGAAAATCGGTTCCCAGGTGCGTGGGCCGGCACATGTCATCCCCTGCGACATTGACAAAGACGGAGATTTGGACCTTTTGGTAGCGAAAATGGGGATGATATTTCCCAATAACGACAAGATTGGAGCTGTTGTAGTCCTCGAGAACAAAGGCGGCGGTCAGTTTACAAATCGGGTCCTGGCTGACAGGATCGCCCGTGTCACCGATGTTGAACCCGGTGATTTGGACGGTGACGGTGATATCGATCTGGCCGTTGCTCAATTTGGCTATGATGATGGAGAGATCCGCTGGCTGGAAAATAAGGGAAACTGGCAATTTGACAGTCATAATCTACTAAACCTTTCCGGCACGATCCATACCCCTGTCTGTGACATAGATGGTGATGGCGATCTCGATATTGTCGCTCTGGTTTCTCAGGAATGGGAAGAGATTTACGTTTTTGAAAACAACGGCAAAGGGAAGTTCAAGCCAAACATGATTTATGGCTCCACAAACGAGGATTTTGGGAGCAGCGGCATTTCAGTGGTGGATCTGGATCTGGATGGAGACCTGGACATTCTGTACACAAATGGCGATGCCTTTGATTATATCCCTCCCGGCCCCCGCCCGTGGCACGGGGTTCAGTGGCTCGAGAATAGAGGTGGGCTCAAATTCGAATACCACAGAATCGGTGATTTTCCAGGGGCCTATTTTGCCAACGCCGTTGATGTGGACAAGGATGGCGACCTGGACATCGTCGTGGTCAGCGCTTTTAATAAGTGGGATGATCCCGGGGCCCAATCGATGATCTGGTTTGAGAATAACGGCAAGATGGGTTTCACCCCACACGATCTGGCCTCAGACCCCACCCATCTCCTCGTGCTGGATACCGCGGATATGGATGGGGACGGATGGGTGGATTTCGTGACCGGCGGCATGCACGCCTATCCGCCTTTCGATCGAATGAGCCGTGTTCTCCTGTGGCGTAACCGATGGCCGGAGCGAAAAGCAGGAGTGAAAGAAAAGAAATAGAACTTTTACCCTCATCTGGTGAAAAACGTGGCGAAGAGGAAAAAGAGGACCGTTTTTGAATCTGTTTCGCCTCTTATAAGACGTTTCTGGCTGCCCCTGGTTCTTGCTGTCTTGACGATCCTTATCGTCGTGGGAACACGCGGGGTTATGGATAGGGCCAGACGTAATACTCTTGTTGAACGCCTGCCAAAAATAAGCGAGCTCTCCTTTAATACCGAGGTGTTAAAAAAAAACGTGGCCCAGGCCAATGAAGCTCTAAGGCGCACGTTGGGTGGTGGGAACCCGAAAAGAGCGTTTGGACAGAAGGCAGGACAACTCGGGGAACTCTACCAGGCAAATCACTTCTATGACCAAGCGGTTTCCTGCTATCAAATGGCTATGGAGTTCGACAAGGAAAATCCGCGATGGACCTATTATCTGGCGTTTGTCAAACAGGAAAAGGGAGAAAACGAGTCAGTGCTGAACCTGTTGGAGACTACCATAGCGCTCGCACCCCGTTACGCACCCGCAATACTGAAATTGGCCGACAGCCATTTCAAAACAGGGAAAACCCACGAAGCCAAAGCCTACTACAAGCGCCGCTTGAATCTTTTGCCGGGAGACCCCTATGCATTACTCGGTTTGGCCCGTATTGCCCTTGATGCATCACAATGGGAAAGAGCCCAGACATATTTGGAGGAGGCCATCAAAACAAATCCCGAGTTCGGACCCGCCCACCGGTTGATTGCCTCGGTTCATGACCATTTCGGCCGTTACGGTGACATGAAGCAATCCCTCGATCGTGCAGCGCAATGTACACGCTTTCGCCCCGCACCCGATCCCTGGATCGATTCCCTCAATGACCTGTGCTACGATGTGGAGCAGCTTCTGGTCCTTGGGTCCAAAGCCATCACAGAGCTTGATATCGAGAAGGCCTCCAAGTTTTTTGGCCGCGCCAAAGACCTCGATCCAGAAAATCCACAAGTATACCTGGCCTTGGGCAGGTTGTGTTTTATGGTGGGCCAAAGGGAACAAGCCCGCGGATTTTTCGAAAAGACCATAGATTTGGACCCCAAGAGTGATGAGGCCTATTTTCAGTTGGGCCTCATTTTGAGGCGTGAGGGCAAGTTGAAGGAAGCAAAACAGATGTTCCTAAGGGCATTGGATTTTCATCTGAACAACCCAAACGTATACAATAATCTGGGGGTAACCCTGTTGGAACAGCGAAAGTTCCGGGAGGCCGTCGAGGCCCTGAATAAGGCACTGGAGATTTATCCGGAACATATCAATGCCCGCTACAACCTCGGCTTGGCGTTGTGGAGCTTGGGAAAAACAGAACATGCGGTTCAGGAATACCGTCACATACTGGGCCTAAAACCGAATTGGGCCATTCCTGCGAACTCCCTGGCCTGGATACTGGCTACGGACAGAAACAAGAAATTCCGAAATGGGATTGAGGCTGTACAATGGGCACTGATCGCCTGCAAAAATGACGGGCGCAAAAATCCAGAATACCTGGATACCCTGGCAGCAGCCTATGCTGAGGCCGGCCGTTTCGAAGAGGCAGTCCGGACCGCCCGGAAAAGTCTCAACCTCGCCCGGTCGGCAGGGGATGCAGACCTGGTTGAGGAAGTGGAAAAGCGGCTACTGTTGTATAAAGCTGAGAAGGCGTTCACCGAGTAACCGTGGTTGTTCACGAAGGTTGTACTTCCCAAAGGTTCTGTGGGTTGGGCTAATTCTTTCAGATCCAACTCAAATCAATCACTTTGAAACCTTTGGAAAAAGTTTCCCGCTTATAGCGGAATTTGAGTTCAAGCCTCCTGCCTGTAGAGCCTAAGCCCCGAAGGGTGGCGAAGAAAAATGAAAGTAATGCGTAATGCGGGACGTTGTCAACTTATAAACTTATGAAAGGAAAACGTTTTGAGGGATGGGAAATCAAGCGCTCGCTCGGCCTTCCGGGGCAGATCTGTTTGTCAATAATGAATTGATGGGTCTATGAATTGCTTTTGATCCTGGAAATGGGTTGAGATTGCACTGGGCATTATTCTAAACTTAACAAATCCTGCGGATGGCTGCTTGCTGAATAAAGAGGGAATGAATGAATTTTTTGTGGTTTTCCAGCTAATCAGGTGCTCTGATGTGCCCCGTCACAGTCATATCCTCATTAAGCGACTGTGGAGTTGAAGGGGGATCATCTGGTTCATTTGGTTTGTTAGGGAAGTGATCAAAGTTCACCGATTAGGATGCCGGACGTATTGGGGCCTTCAAACGCTAACCTTTTGATATTTGTCAGCCCTGCCTTAGTCATCATCTCTTTAATCTGGCTCTCTGTGTAAGACCGGCCTTTATCGGTATTGACCAGCATATTCAACGAAAAAATGGCCGGAAAGAGCGGTCCGTCAGATGTGTCATTCAGGATAAAATCGTGGATCAGCATCAGCCCTCCGTCCTTTAAAGAGGAAACCGCCTTTTTTATGATCATCTGACATTCATCAGGCCCTTCGCCGTGTAAAATGTGGGACAGCCATGCCACATCATAAGTGCCTCTGATATCATCTTTCAAGTAATCGCATGGAACAAAACCAATCCTGCCTGACAGGCCAAACCCCGAAATAGTCTTTTCCGCAAATGGCTGAGTCGATGAAAGGTCTGATACCGTTGCCTTCAGATCGGGGTTTGCGAGACAGAAGTGGATGGCATAGGTGCCCGGCCCGCCCCCTAA
>JADHXI010000070.1 GCA_016783065.1 Desulfobacteraceae bacterium
CGTCAAGGTCTACGCCCAACTTGAATGCACCGTAGCGTAACATTGCTTCAGGCTGCCCGCCGTGAACATACATGAATTTGCCGCTTTTAAGCTTATCCCAGGTAAACTTCCTGCCGGGTTCTCTCGCAGCAATGAAAAAGCCATCACGGGTATTTATCTGAGCAAACTGCGCAATGGAAGGTTTTTCGCCTTTTTCGAGATTTCCCCAACTTACTGAAACCGCTGCCTGACCAACATCCATGCGATTTGAGACCACTTCCTGACTGGTGGTAGTGCCCGGAGGCAATACGTGGTAAGAACCGCGAAGCCCTTCTTTCTCTAAAAACCCTTTGGCGACAAGTGCAATCAGAGGGCTATAAAAAGCGGCGTGCCGTGAGGCCATGATCTTAATTTTGGTCATCTGTTTGCCTTTCTAAAATTGGAAAGTTTATCGTCACTGACATGATTCCAAATTCCAAATTATGGATTGACAAGCCGATTCAGAAGGCTTCTCCTACCTCCCCCTTGACAGCAACCGTTTACGGGTTTTCCAAAATATGGATGGTCATGGCCGCCTCTCCTGTTCCGAGGGTGCCGCCCCCGTTTTCAGCCATGGCAATGCGAGGGTTTTTGACCTGCCGCTCTCCGGCTTCCCCGCGAAGCTGGGTCACCAGTTCATAGGTCTGGGCCAGTCCCGAGGCCCCGATGGGATGTCCGCGGGATATGAGTCCACCGCTGGGGTTTACAGGGACTTTGCCATCAAGGGCGGTAGCCCCGCTCTCGGCAAAGGGACCTCCTTCCCCTCTTGCACAGAAACCCATCTCTTCGGTCTGGTAAAGCTCTCCAAAGGCCGTTGCATCGTGGACCTCGACCACATTGACATCCTCGGGCCCCAGTCCGGCCTGCTCATAGGCAGCCTTGGAAGCACGTTCGCAGATATCGCTTCTCCCGATACGCGAGCCCGACTTCAGGACCGATGCCCGGACCCGGACGGCCCGCTGAGTGGGATGCTTTTTAAGGAATTCCTCAGAACAAAGGATGGCGGCGGCGGCACCATCCCCGATGGGGGCGCACATGGCCCGGGTCAGGGGATAGGCCACTTCGCGGTCCTCCATGACCTGTTCCACGGTCTGGGGAAAGGTGTATTGGGCCAGAGGGTTGAGGGTGGAGTTATTGTGGGCCTTGGCCGCAATGACCGCCAATTGCCGCTTGGTTGTCCCATAATTTTTCATATGCATTCGGGCGCCTATGGCATAGAAATCCATGAATATGGAGTGCCCTTTTTTTGATTTATCCCTCTTGATCTCAACACCCTTTTCCCTGGCCTCTTTTTCCTCTTTTTCCTTTCGTTTTTTCTCGGACTCCTTCCACTCCTCAATCCAGCGAGTGGTTTCTTCCACGTCAGTCCCCGCAATAAAGCCCTCAAATGCCTTTTTTGGATCTTTTTTTTGCGCTTCAAAGTACATCTTCTCGGCGCCTATGGCCAGGGCACAGTCATAGATCCCCGCCTTGATGGCAGCCCAGGCCGAGTGAAGGGCCGTGCTGCCACTGGCGCAGGCGTTTTCAACATTAATCATGGGGATCTTGTCCAGACCGTTGGCAGAAAGCGCCACCTGAGCCCGAATGGAGTGCTGAAACCCGGATATACCCCAGCCGGTATTGGAAAACCAGGCAGCCTCTAATTCATCCATGCCAAGACCACTGTCTTTAACTACGAGGTTGAGGGCCTCGCCCGTTAGTTGTTTGACACCCTTTTCAAGGTGTTTGCCAAACTTTATCATGCCGACCCCAATGATATATACGTTGTCGCTCATCTTCCGCCTCCTCTATTTTTTGGTAACCGTTCACAGGTTCAGGCCTGCCCTGGCGCGACTTAATGTGCATTCCCGGCACGATCGCGCTGAATGCTACGCTATAAGTTTCTACACAATGGGACAGGAAGCCAGGTCTGGGCCAAGGGTTCAACGTTCAGGGTTAAGGACAAAGATGGCATTGAAGGCCCGAAGTCTTCGTTAAAAATGCTCATTTTCCCAAATAATTGCCAATTTGGATCCAAATCTTGGATTAGGTCTGACGAAGCTGACGCATTTCTTGTAAATACGCATCCCAAATGCAGTCCGGGGACGAGAACCGACAACCTCTGAACCCTGAACCTTTGAACCCGTGAACGGCTACCAAATCTTTTACCCCTTTTTGAGTTTAAACTGTGGCATCTCCTTTTCCCGATCCCAGGTCCGTTCGGTGACACCTAGCTTTTTTAACTGAGCCTTTTTTACTCTTAAGGTGGTGGTTCGCGGAATGTCATCCACCATGTCCACATAGCGAGGCACCATAAAATAGGCCATGTTTTCGGCACAAAATCCCATGAGATCCTCAAGGTCAAGTTCAACCCCTTCTCTGGGTTTTACCCATATCATAACCTCATCCTCACCAAGCTCAGAGGGGACCCCAAACACGGCACACTCAGCCACTGCCGGGTGTTTTTCCACCACGTTCTCCACCTCCCACGAAGAAATGTTTTCCCCGCGCCGGCGCAGGGAATCTGTCTTTCGATCCACAAAGTAGAGATTGCCATCCCTGTCCGCATAAAAGAGATCATCGCTGTGGAGCCAGTCTCCTTTAACCTTCTCTGCCGAAGCCTTGGGGTTTTTGTAGTATTCAACACCACCGGTTTTCTTGTCCAGGACCTGTGTAATCAGTTCCCCCACTTCCCCCTGATCCACCTCGTTACCGTCGTTATCCACCAGCTTCCACACGATGTGGGGGGCGGGTTTCCCCACTGACCCCACAGGTGCGTCTCCGGGATTGGAGATGGTAACGCCACCGCCATCCACGGCACCGTAGCCTTCCCAGATCTTTACATTAAAGCGTTTTTCAAATGGTTCCCAGAGGTTGGCCGGGCAGGCCGCTGAATGGACAATACGTACGGGGTTGTCCCGATCATCGGCTCTTTCCGGCTGTTTCATCAGAATGGGGATCATGGCCCCGAGGCCATTAAACTGGGTAACCCCATAATGTCTGATACGGTCCCAGAATCTTGATGCGGAGAATTTTTTGTCCAGCCCGAAACATACCCCACCCGACATGGCCCAGCCCGCCGTCAATATAAGGGCATTGGCGTGATAAAGGGGGAGGCAGGTGTAGAGGATATCTTCCTCGGGGTTGACCATAAGGGAGGCCACATATTTAAACCACTCAACCATTCCGGGGCGGTTTCTATTCACGACCCCCTTGGGAAAACCCGTTGTCCCCGAGGTGTACATGAGGAATGAAATGGCCCCTTCCTCCATAGTGTGATGGGGTCTTTCAGATGGAGCATCAAAGAGTTCTTTCAAGTCCAGGGTTTCCTGTGGCAGCGGTTTTCCGGCGGTGCGGCGGACATAAATCTTCTTCAGCGCGTCGAGAGGGCCTTCCAATTCCCTAACCTTGGGATATAGAGTATCGTCCACAATCAGATATTTCACCTCGGAGTGCGTGAGAATAAAATGAAGTCCGTCACCTTTCAGGGAAACATTTACGGGTACAGAGTAGTACCCCCCCTGGGGAATGCCATAAAACAAGTAGAGATATTCCGGACAGTTCTCCATGAGAATAGCCACGCCATCCCCCGGCGCTCCTCCCTGGGCAGTGAGGCCATTGGCCGCCCGACAGGTGCAGCCATGGAACTCCGAAAAGCTGATTTGTTCCTTATCCCAAAGGATGTAGGGCTTTTCGCCAAGGATTTTCCCATGGTATTCGATGAGATCTGGAAAGTAAGTCAACTTTGGTTCCTCGGGCATTTTCCAAACCTCCCTTTAACCTGTCTCTGTCATTACTGGCGTTTCGTAAAGCGAAAATCGATCCATGACGCTCACTCCTTTTGTTCCTCTGCGAGCAAGGCCGCGATTTTTTCAGGATCCCGACCCACCTTTTCCACCAGGGCAGCCAGTTTTTCACGGTCCTGACCTGTTGCCACATACAAACGCATGATCTCTAAGGCCTCATCACTTCGCAGGGTCTCAAAAAACAGGTCCCTCTCCAAGAGAAGGCCGTCTGGCAAGGTCATGTTGTTCCCCTCATAAATGGCCTTTTTTATGTTTATGACGGCAAGGGGTGGTTTTGTGGCCAGTTCTTGGGCAAAGGCCATTACGGTGGGCATGAGTTCGTCCGGGTCGCAGGCCTTGGTGACCAGACCAAGACGTTCAGCCTCATCGGGATAAACCCTCCGGCCGGTCAGGCAGAGTTCCATGGCCTTGGCTGCCCCCAGCAGCCTTACCAATCGCTGTGTCCCTCCTCCCCCGGGAATGATTCCGGCGTTTACTTCAGGCTGCCCCATAAAGACATCCCGGGAAATAAAGCGAACGTCACAACCCAGGGCCATTTCGCATCCGCCACCTTCCACAGGCCCGTTAATGGCACAGATGACGGGTTTTGAAGTATACTCGGCAATACCCTTGGGAGGCGGGAGAACGGCCAGTTGCTGGGCCACCTCTTCGTCCGAGGCCCTGCTCAAACCCTCGGCCCATTCCACAATCAGCGAGACATCAAAATGTTGGATAAACATGCCCGGCGTTGCGCTGGTTATGATTCCCACACGAACCGCCGGGTCTCGGTCAAACTCCTCCACAAGCTGAACCAGCTCGCCCCACGTCTCCAGGGTGGCCAGATTTCTGGGGGGGTTATGAAACTTCCAGATAATGACTGGGCCTTCTTTTTCCACTCTGTAAAATCGCGGTTCGGTTCCCATATGTTTTGCTCCCTTCACGCCGTCTTGACTTTTGCCCAAATTCGTCTCTTGAAATCAGGGAGGCCCCGGAGTGGACTTCCCAGTGCCAGAGTAATCGGGAAGGGGTTAATCGTGCTCCAGCTCGATCCGGAGTGATTCAAGGGTCCGACACACCATCCCGTAATATCCGATTGTAACCGTAAGCTCAATGATCTCTTGTTGGGTGAGGAATTCTCGGATCTTGGAAAATGTGTCATCTGATGCGCGAATATCTTGTGACACTTCGTCGGTATAACGCAGGACAGCCCGTTCTTGCGCGTTGAATTCTTTTGAGTTCATCCAGTCTGATAGTGCATCAATCTGTTCCTGAATTGCGCCGGCTGCCAAAGCCATGGGCACATGCTTGGTCCACTCATAGTTGGCCTTTGCCAGAACACCGACACGCAGGATAGCCAACTCCCTGAGCTTGGGTGAAAGTTGTCCCTTTAAAAGGAGTGTGATGCCCAATCTGTTCCAGTCACGGCATATCTTGGGACTGTGGGCGAGCGCCTTTAAAAGGTTAATGACCTCATTGCCGCTGTCCTCCACCTTTTGATAGATCTCCCTGACCATTGGATCCACATCTTCTTTCTCAAGTAACCTTACCCGGGCCATTCATAACCTCCTGATATTTCCAATTGCTGTACCCGTTCAAGGGTTCAAAGGCTCAATAAGTCCGGGAGAAATAATAGGATCTCTGGAGTGGGGTTCGGGTGTTTCTTGAAGGCGCTCTCTCAAAGTGGATTTACTTTTCATTTTCGCAGTGTCTGATATTTGGGGTTTTCTCCTCCTGAACCCTTATTGGCTTCTCCATGCGCTTGGCAAAACCCCAAATATCAGACACGCTACGACGATAGGTTTAGAGAGCGCCTGAAAGAAACAGCTGAACCCCACGGTGCCCAAACTTATTGAGAAGTTACTGGTATATCATCCAAATCCCGGTTTTCACGGGGATAAGCTTTAATAAACTGGTAATGCTCCCCTTCGAATATACCTGTTGGGGTGTCAGCCTACAGAAATTCCGCAGCGGCCAGGGAAAGTGTCTCATTCACCCCATCCTCGATCATGGCGGCCCGTGCATCACGGAACATCTTCTCAACGGGATACTCCCTGGTCAGACCGTACCCCCCGAAAATCTGAATCGCCTCACTTGCCACGTACGTGGCTGTCTCCGTGGAAAGACATTTGCAGGCCACGGCATGTGGTGCCGAGGGCGGCTGGGTCACGGAATTGTATAAAGCCATCCGCCGTGTCGCGGCCCGGGCGGCCTCCACCATCGTAAACAGCTTGAAGAGTTTCAGTTTGATATTCTGATGTTCGAAAATGGGAACGCCTCCCTGAATCCGCTCCTTGGAATACCGAAAGGCCTCATCAAAAGCGGCCTTGGCAAGCCCGGCAAAGACCACAGCCATTCCCCCATTTGCCCCGGCCAGGATCTGCTCGCCCATTCCAAGCCCTTCCATGATGGCTGGGTCCGGGATGACCATGTATTCTTTGGGTATTCGGGCGTCCTCAAAAATGATGGCCCCCTGGTTCAGGGGACGCTGGCCCATTTTGTCCAAAGGCTTTCCCCTGGAAATGCCGGGCAGATCTAATGGCATTATGGAGAGCCCGGTGCCCACCATCCCTTTAGACGGGTCGAGACAGACATGGACGACGGCATGGGTGGCAATGGTTCCGTTGCTGACCCAGGATGACTTCTCCCCGTTGACGATATACTCGTCTCCCTTCAAGACGGCTCTCACGGACGGGGCACATTTGGGGTCGTCCCCTCCGAGAGACCAGTCGCCTCCATGGTCAGGTTCTGTGATGGCCCAGCAGCCAATCATTTTGCCTTCTCTGTCTTCGCAGTACTTGCGCGCCAGATCCTGCATCAAAGGGTCTGGAAACAGGGCTGCCATGGCAAAGGGCATGTTGGAGACCCCCAGACTTATGGTGAGTCCCGCATCGGCATAGCCCATTTCCTCTCCCATCAGCACCCGTGACATGGGGTCCATATCTTCTTGCAGGCCACCCAAACCCTTTGGTATATCTGTTCTGTGAAGGCCCAATTCCCGGTATTTCTTTAATACCTCCCAATACACCGACCTGTCGGACACAACATCGGCCGGGTCATGGAGTTTGTCCAGCTCAATCCCGGCAGGACGCATCACTTCAGCCCCGAATTTCCTGACCATATCTCGCATTGCCTTCTGGTCTTCACTCAGATCAACGTCGATCTCTCGGTATGACATATTCCTCTCCTCGCTTTACTCCTCTTCTTTTTCGTGAGTTCTCAATAAGTCCAGAAGGAATAATAGGACTTTTGGAGTGGGGTTCGGGTGTTTCTTGAAGGCGCTCTCTCAAAGTGAATTTACTTCTCCCTTTCGCAGTGGTTGATATTTGGGGTTTTCTCCTCCTGAACCCTTATTAGCTTTTCCATGCTTTCGGCAAAACCCCAAATATCAGCCACGCTACGACGATAGGTTTAGAGAGCGCCTTCAAGAAACAGCTGAACCCCACGGTACCCGAACTCATTGAGAACTTACTCTTTTTCTGCCTCAGGATCCGGCTCGATCAGACTGGACAGATTGGGGCTGAGTTTTAAACCAAAACACGACACAAAGACATCCAACATGTCGAGGTCCATGGAGGTGGGAAATAACCGTCTGAAGGCCTCTTCCGCCTGGGTTCTTCTGATCTTGAGTTCCTCTTTTGTAGCCCTGTCGAACCGGCCTCCAAAGAGGGGGTTTCTCTTTTCCGCTATTAGAGGCACAGTGGTACAGACGTCCACGTCACCTGCAAAACCATGATTTAGGGCGATCATTCCCTGGATATCCTGGACCCGGGTCTGAAGTCCAAGCTGAGACGCCATGGCAGCCGCATAGTCCAGAGAGATGTTCCAGTCAAGAACCTTCCAGTTGCAACTGGGCCCGGAGGATTTCGGCCCGGAGGGGTTCCTGTCTCTTTCTGCCTTGGCGGCCTTGTTTAATTCCACACAGGTGCTGAACCCGCATGCCCCACAGTCCCAGTGGGTGTCGGAATGGGTCAATGTGGCGCCTATGGTAAGCATACCGTCATAGACCAAAATCCTTTCCGTATCCTGCATAAACATCTGCGCTACAACCTTCTGAATCGTCTCAATCTCTTCTTGGCTCAAGATATTGATCACCAGGTCCAACGTGCCTGTTGTATGAGGCGCGCTCCTCGCCGCCGCGGCAACCGCCTTGGCCGCTACTTCCACATATTCACGAATCATGTTTCTGTCGTACGTCTGCATTGCTCTACCCTCCTAATGTGCCATAGACGCTTCTGAAAATGGGCCAGACGCGTTCAAGACGATCCATGAGATATTGCTTCGTAAACCCGGGGTCGGCCAGGACATCATCAAAGGGGCTCTTGGGTGTGATGGATAAGGGTAAGCCGACGATAAATTTACTGCGGGGTAGATACCCCAGCTTCATCCCGGCAAGGCCCACGGGAAACCTGGGCTTGGTGTCGATAAACAATCTGCCGGCTATCCACAGGGCCGAGCCGACGCAATAACCAAGATCGGCTATGCGGTACGAGCAAACCGGGCCCGGAAACGGGGCATCCATGAGCTTTGGGGTCTCCCGGAACTTGACGCATTTAGTCCCCTCCTTTGGCTCTCCCTGATTTCCTAAACACCTTCCGCAAGCTCCTCCAAAGGGATCGTAGCTACGATGGCAACCCAGAAAGAGGACGGCCTGGGATTCCCTCACCATGTTTGCCTCCCGTCTGAAGCTCTCATCCCATTGTTTCTTGACTGAGGAAAGTTCTTCAAGCTTGCATGCAATATCCTCGATCTCATTGTCTCCGTAAACGAGACAACCCTCCATCACCCCTGTCCCTCCATGCTGAGGGGCGGTGGTTGCCGCAGCCAGCATGAGCCTTCCGGCCATGATAACCGCCTGCTGGTTTGACTCTTTAAGCCGTTCGATGGGCATACATTCCCTCCTTTCTCACCATTACGAACCTACACTGTCTTCCATACAACTACAGTTTTGAAGGGTCCTTCAGGATTGTTGTGCTCACTTGACAACTTTAATCCGGTTCAAATAAAACAAATATGCTTCCCTGGGAAGCCAGCTGTACTCGATCCTGTCGCTCATGGCATATATTTGGTTCAGGCCAAAGAGAATGGCGCCTCCGGGTTCTTCTCTCAATATCTGGTGTATCTCATTGAGGAGTGCCAACCGTTTATCCTTGTCCGTTTCCCGTGCCTGCTCAAGAACCAGTTTGTTCAGCTTGTCCTTGTTTTTCCTGGTGGCCCAGGCGCAATAGATGCTGCCGCTTGGCAGTGTCAGTATCAGCCTTGTGCTCGGATCTCTGCCGCCAGGCCAGGCATATATGGTCAAATGGCCCTCCTTCGGGTTTCTGGTCCTGGCATAAGTGGCCTGTACCCCGGCTTCCAGTTGCTGGAGTTTGATGGTGACCCCCACATTCTTCATGTATCTCTGTATGGCAGCGGCCACAAGTGCACCATTTGGAACAGCGCTGGTATAGGTCAATATTATGGGTGTGCCGGGTTTATAGCTCGATTCTTGAACCAGCTTCCGCGCCCTTTCCGGGTCGAAGTCGTAGGTTATTTTTGGGTCATACCCCAGTTCAGACTTGCTGGCGAACATATACATGGGGTAACCCTCTCCAAGGAAAATCTTATCCACAATTTCCTGCCGGTTGATGGCATAAAAGAAGGCCTCGGCAAATGAGGTGTCTTTAAAGATAGGGTAGTTGTCCGGTTTTGAGGAAATCGCAAACAAGCTGGGGGCAGTGGTCGCTCTCTTGACCTTGACCTGTTTGTTACGTTCGAGACGCTTGGCATTGTGGGGCAATATATCGCTGATCAGGTCCAGTTCACCCGTTTCCAACATGGCAATCCGGGTGATTTCGTCGGGCACGGTAATAAACTTGAGGGTCTTGAAATCCACCTTTCTCTCCACGCCGTTTTCTTTCCAGCGAAAATCTTCATTGGCTTCCAGGGTGACGGATTCACCGATTTTTCGGCTCACAAAACGAAAGGCCCCGCTTCCCACCGGGTGTTTTCGAAACCCTTCCATCCCCACTTTCTCAAAGTATTTTTTGGAACAAATGCCAATCCACAGCAGTTCTCTCCAGGCTGCGTAGGGTTCATAAAAGCGAAAAATAAGGTTATGATCATCCAGGACCTCGATTTCCTCGATTTCATCCAGAGGTCCCGCCATAAGATTGGCGTTGTTTGGGTTTGCGCACTGCTCGTAAGTAAATTTGACGTCATGGGCTGTTAGCGGATCTCCTGTATGAAAAAAATTGCCCTTTTTGAGTTTGAATTTTATGTCTTTGCCGTTTTCCATCACCTCGGCCGACTCGGTCAACGAGTTTTCAAACGTACGCTCCCCGGTAGTGGGATCTGTTGACTGAAGGGCTTGGTGCATATGAAGTATGGGCGGCAACTCAATTCCTGTCTTCAACTCAAGGATGTTCATGGTCGTGGGGTCCCAGTGCAACCCCACCTTGACCGTATCTTTGGATCCGGCACGGACAGGATTTGACAAAAAGAGGGCAACACACAACACAAAAGATATTACTGCCAGGTGAATTATTTTTCTGTTCATGATCGAGTTCTCCTTTTCTTTATCTGGAGTCCTTCACAGAGGACCATTGGACATGGCCCCCGGCCTTTCCCCACCCTTTGTCGGGAGAGCTCAAGGCAGAGGAGGGGCACTTCCCAGTAAAACGAACCGGTTCCACTGCAAAGGCAGATGTCCTGACGTATCAGCAGAACCGGTGTGTTTGTCCGCGGTTCTATTTATAGAATCTCAGGGTGCGGCACATCTCAAGGAGTTTATCCGGTGTCGTGTCACCTCCAAGTACGGTAGTGGCCGAAGCTGAGACCGACTTATTTTTCACATAGGCGACGACTGAGGCGCTCTGCAGTTTGGTCACCCCATCGCTCCAATTCCACTTGAGGGTAAAGGCCGCGGCTGGTGTCCCATCTGCAAGTTTTATCATTTCTTGTGATAATACCTTGAAACGCTTTGATCCGGGAAAGGACTTCTTTACACCCTCAATCCATCCTTTTGCCGCATCTTTCAGCTGAGCGCCTTTTGGTTTATCCACAATGGTAACGACCAGTACGGGGAGTTTATACTCAGTAGGATTTGCCACACGCAAAACCTCTACCGGTGCAAGAAATTTTTGATCTTGCCATTTTTCCGGATAATCAACAGAAAAGCAAAAATGCTTGTTTACATAAAGGCCCGGTTTTGGTTTTGGAA
Source organism: Desulfobacteraceae bacterium (assembly GCA_016783065.1). Lineage (GTDB taxonomy): Bacteria > Desulfobacterota > DSM-4660 > Desulfatiglandales > Desulfatiglandaceae > JABMQV01. Next base: position 10,981 of record JADHXI010000070.1, read on the forward strand.
GCGTCGAACAGGATGATACCAAGGCAAGTCCTGACATCAGGACCAGGGCAACCAATAATCTTCGTGATAATTTCTTCATTGCAGACCCTCCTTTAGTATTGGTAATAGCGGCCAAAGCCGAAAAACAAAGTCCCCAAAATCTTCTTAGCTTATTTTACCTCCTTTCGCAAGAATGAGACCTTTGCAAAACGCCCTCTTTTGCCCAATCTCAGCGTCAGGATCGGATTTTAATCCTCGAAATATTTAATATATTCCTGTGGTTAAAATCCTCACCTTCCTTGACCTTGACCAAAATTGAGCATTTTTCAAAGGTCTCAGAATGTGTAACATCCATTTTATTACCCGTGACTAACCACACACGTGACACGCTGCAGCGTGCTCAGGCGCGACCTCTCGCATGAAAGGTGTCTCCTTGCTGCACCGGGGTTCGCACAACGGGCACCGCGGGTGAAAAGCACATCCCGTGGGTGGGTTCAGCGGACTGGGCACTTCTCCCTCCAAAGTTATCTCCTTTATATCTTCCGGATCGGCCACTGGAACGGAATCCAAGAGTGCACGCGTGTAAGGATGGATGGGGTTATTATAAAGCGCTTCACTCGGAGCCCGCTCCACAAGATGGCCGAGGTACATGACTCCGATGTGGGTACTGACGTACTCCACAACGGCAAGATCATGGGAAATGATTAGATATGTCAGATGAAGCCTTTCTTGCAGATCGATCAACAGGTTCAATATCTGGGCCTGAATGGACACATCCAGGGCTGAAACCGGCTCATCCAGGATGATCACCCTGGGGTTCAAGGCGAGGGCCCGTGCGATGGCGATCCGCTGACGCTGTCCGCCACTGAATTCATGGGGATAGAGTCCGGCCTGGTGAGGATCAAAACCAACTAAATCCAGGAGCTGGATGATCCTGAAGGAAATTTCCTTCCTGGAAGACACCTTGTGAATAAAAAGAGGTTCGGAAATGATCTGTTTGACCTTTTTTCTGGGATTGAGTGAACGAAAGGGGTCCTGAAAGACCGCCTGGATGTTTCCCCGAAAGTCAAAGCGCTCCTGTCTGCTGAACCGGGTAATGTCCCGTCCGTCAAACATAATCTGACCCGAGGTGGGCGATTCAAGACCCAGCATCACATTTGCCGTGGTTGACTTGCCACACCCTGATTCTCCCACAAGGCCAAGTGTTTCCCCGGACTTGATCTTAAAACTAATCGAGTCTACGGCCTTCACGTAACCGACGGTCCTGGAAAAAAAGGTTCCCTTTGTGACAGGGTAGTACTTCTTGAGCTCATGAGCAGAGATGATGGCATCATTCTTCATTGCTTAATCCCTTTAATAGAGCCAACATGAGACCTTGTGACCTTCCTCAAGGATGGTCTCCGGAGGATAGATCTCAAAACAGGGTTTTTTGGCCTGAGTACACCGGGGTGCGAATCGACATCCCGAGGGCGGATCTAACAGGCTTGGGGGCTGCCCGTCAATGGAATAAAGACGTCCGGAAGGACGTCCCAGCACAGGGACTGATTTAATCAGGCCCACTGAATAGGGATGGGCCGGTTTTTTGTAAAATGTCTTGACGGGGGCCTTTTCAATGATCCTCCCCCCATACATCACCAGAAGCCTAGAACAGATTTGGGCAACAGTGGCGAGATCATGGGTGATCAGGATAATGGATGATCTGGATTCCCGCTGTATATCCTTCATGAGTTTCAGGATCTGAGCCTGAATAGTCACATCCAGGGCAGTGGTCGGTTCATCGGCGATCAGGAGATCGGGCCCATTGGCAATCCCCATGGCTATGAGCGCCCGTTGACACATCCCTCCGCTGAACTGAAAGGGATAATCATTCACTCTGCTCTCAGGCGCAGGGACCTTGACCTTTTTGAGAAGCCCAATGCACATCTCCCTGAGGGACCCCGAAACCTTATGATGATATCGATAGGGCTCACCGAGCTGGTACCCCACCTTGAGAAGTTGATTCATTGAGACCATGGGGTCCTGCAGAATCATGGAAATGCGATCTCCCCGAATCCGTCTCATTTCGTCTTCGCTCTTCTTCAGCAGGTCTTCATTTTTGAAGAGGATTTCGCCCGAGACAATTTTTCCCGCAGGTTGGGGCACAAGCCGCATGATGGAGAGTGAGGTAATGCTCTTGCCGCATCCTGACTCACCCACCAGCCCCACGACTTCACCCTTTGAAATAGTGAAATTGACGCCGTCAACAGCCCTGACCACGCCTTTTTTTGTAAAAAAGGAGGTCTTTACGTCTTTTAGAACGAGAAGTTCTTCGTTTTCAGTATCCAGTTGCTTGTCTTTCATCACCGTAATTTCTGTTTTGGATCAAGCAATTCTCTCAGCCAGTCTCCGGTCAAGTTGAAGCCCAGCACCGCTACCACGATGGCGATCCCGGGGAAGGTCACCAGCCACCACGCATAGGTAATATACTGTCTTCCCTCGGCAAGCATGAGTCCCCAATCACAGGATGGCGGTTGGGTCCCCAGGCCAAGAAAACTCAACGTGGCGATCAACACAATGATGCCGCCAATATCGATGGTCGCCAGAATAATGACCGTATTGACGATATTGGGAAAAACATGGGAAACCATGATGCGCAGATTGCTGCACCCGGCCACCCTGGCCAGACGGACAAAATCTCGCTCTTTCAAACTCAGACTCTCTCCGCGTACGATCCGTCCATAGTAGGGCCAGCCCATGATACCGAAGGTAATGATAATGGTCTTTGCGCTCGGCCCATACACAGCGGCAAGCATAAACAGGAGAATGATCCCCGGCAGCGAGGACCAGAGGTCGGCAAGGCGCATAATGATCATATCAGTCCTGCCGCCGGAGAAACCGGAAATCAGCCCCAGGATCACGCCAAGGGTGCCATAAAAAGCAATACATCCCACACTGATAAGAAGTGAGATCCGCGAACCATGGATCAATCGGCTCAGGACATCGCGTCCCAGCATATCCGTACCCAGTAAGAACCTGGTGGTACCGCCCTCCTCCCAGGCGGGCGGAAGGGTGGAATCGGCAAGATCCCCTTCATAAGGATCATGGGGAGAGATCACATTGGCAAAGATTACAGTGAAAAAAAAGAGGCCCAGGCAGCCGAGGCCCAGGTAGGGTATCCTGACCCTTAGTTTTTTTTCCGATGATTTCTTGCCTTTTTTTAAGAACATATAGGATTTGCGATTGAAAAGCCCTTGAAAATCAGCCTCATAACCGTACAGAAACCCAAAAACATTTTCTTGAACAGTATAGTTAGCGTTCAGTCGCCAGCTCTTATTGATATCGAATGCGAGGGTCGATATAGGCATATACGATATCAAGGAGAAGATAGAACATGACCACCAGAAAGGTTACAAAGAGGACATAGACCTGAACTACCGGGTAATCCCGGAAGAAAAAAGATGTGAGAACAAGCCTCCCAATGCCCGGCCAGGAAAATATGTTCTCAATGACCACTGAACCGAGAATCATGGCCTGGAAAATGCCAAATATGACTGTGACAACAGAGATGGAGGCATTCTTGAAGGCGTGTATTAGGATTACGCGAATTTCAGGAACCCCCTTTATGCGGGCCATTACAACATAGTCGCTCTTGAGGGCATCCAGCATGGCCGACCGGCTCAGACGCGTCAGGAGCGCGATGGGAAAAAGGCTCAAGCAGAAGGCGGGCATGATGAAATTAAGCAATGACCCCCGGCCGGCTATGGGAAGCCATCTCAGGGTGACCCCAAAAAACAGGATCAACATCACACCTGCCCAGAAACTGGGCACCGACATCCCGCCAAGGGCAAAAACCCTGCCGAATCGATCAATGAATGAGTCTGGTTTGACGGCCGAGATGATCCCAATGGACAAACCGATGGAAAGGGCCATGAGAAAGGCCACCAGGCCGAGCTCCAGGCTGGCGGGAAACCGGCTGAAAAGGACCGTGAGTGCGGGTTCGCTATATCTGAAGGAAGCGCCAAAATCCCCGCGAATGGCATTTTTCAGGAAATTCCCGTATTGAACGATCAGGGGTTTATCAAGGCCGAATTTCTTTGTGAGTTTCTGGGCATCCTTGGGGGTTGCATCGGGGGGCAGCATGATGGATACCGGGTCCGCGGCCCCCATACGGAACACAAAAAATACCACGGTCAAGACAACAAACATGGTGACAATGGCGATCAGAACTCTTTTGAGGATATAACCTTGCATGCTGCTCCCGCCTCTTTATTGCTTGATTGAATCCAGTGTCTCGAATGAACCATCCTTTTTTTATGCAGTGTCTTAACGAAAACCGCGAAATATGATTTTTAATTTTGCTCAGGGATTTTCAATTCAATGAGATTGCTTTGTTTTTTAAATCCGAAATCTGCAATCCGAAATCGTGTCTGAACAGGCTTTTTGTTCAGACACTATGTAGGCGGTTACAAGGCCTCATAAAATGCCGGCGGTCCGGGGTCCACAAGCGATGCCCTGCCTTCGTTTATGAGCATCTCCAGGTGAACCAGGATCTCTGATACGGCCAGGAAAACATCCGTTTCAGGCACATGGTTAAAGACATCATCAATGAGATCATAAAGGGGGCGGGGCTTTTTCTTGAGCGCGTCCCACACCCGGTCCATGCGTTGCCGGTGATGTTCAACGTAGGTGGAAATAATCCCGGGCAGATCAGTAATAAATTCACCATGCCCGGGGAAAACAAACCGCACATCCAGTCCCTTCAGCTTATGGAGCGACTGCATATAGGCCTTTAGGCTCTGGTAATCGGGGTCACGGAGGCGGTTCCGCCTGACTTCCACCAACGGGTTGGGGGTGATGTGCTTGATGATATGGTCACCGCTGAATAGTATCTTCTCCTGTGATTCATAGAGGCATATGGTCCCGGGAGAATGCCCCGGCGTATGGATGACCCTCAGGTGGTACCCAGCCCCTAGGATCTCGTCCCCGTCCTCAAGAGGGGATGCCTCATCAATGGGGTCACACAACTGATTGAAAAAGGAAAAGCGGTTTCTTATCTTTTCGATCTCTTTTTGCGGCATATGGACCATGGCCATGAAATTGCCGGCCTCCTCGCTCCACTCCTCCTCTTGAAAGGCCTCACTGGATATTCGCCATTTATCCTCTGCATGGATAAGACACGGAATGAGACCTCCTGCGGTCTCTATAATCTTTCCGACAAGCCCAAAGTGATCCACGTGGCCGTGGGTAATGATGATTCGTTCGATATCACTGATCTTAAGACCGGCATGTTTAAACGCTTTCAGTACAAATTCAAATGACCCCGGGAATTTGGGGCCGGTGTCGATCAGGGTGACCGGGACGTTGCCGATTACAAAGAGATTCGAAGTGATCAGGTCGGAAAACCCGGGAAGGGGGATCGCTATGGAATGAACGTTATTGATCTCAGGAAACGGCTTAATCAGCATCTTTCACCTAATGAATAATCACCCCGATGTTGCATTGGAATTCACCTCGATTAACGAAAGATGCTATCATGCAAGTTTTAATTCAAAATAGAAATCCTGGTCCTCAGGGCTAGGTCAGAGATAAATGGCTCTGCCTGACAGGATTGACCTGGAGTATTGGAGTGATGGAGTAATGGAGAATTGGAAAAACCATAAAAGGCAGTAAGTTTTCAGGAACTGGGTTTGTCTATTACCTCCATAGGTGATCAGGTAGCTCTTTCAACACTCCATCACTCCAGTACTCCATCACTCCTTGCGCCAATCAAATTGCAGTAGACTAAATCCCCTGCGGGGATAACCAAAGCCGGGTCCTCTGGGCCCGGATCTTTACATTTAGCAATCGATGCAAACACAGGACTTCGCAGAATGTGAATTCGTCTATCCCGGACAATTGGGGGGTTTCATGCTGTAATATGAGTTCTTTCTCCACAAAAGCCGGATATTTTCTGCAACATCGGGGTTCACGCAAAATCTTCAATTCTCTATGTTGCGCCATCTTATATAGATGTCGTTTCAAAGGCAACCCTCTGCCCTTGACTCTTTTGTGACTATCAATAACGTCGAGAGGAGGCTTGACCCCTTACATATGTATAATGAGACCTTTGAAAAATGTTCGATTTTGGTCAAGATCAAGGAAGGCGAGAATTTCAACCACAGGAATATATTGAATATTTCGAGGATTGAAATTTGAGTCTGACGCCGAGATTGGCCAAAAGGGGGCGTTTTTCAAAGGTCTCGTGATTTTGGCTGAAGTGTAGCAAAAAGATGATGCAGTAAGCCCGCGTTTTCACGGATAAGATGAACGCATAGCCGAGATAGCCCGGGGCAACAGGAGGACCGAGATAAAGATGCAGATTGCAGCACCTGAGAGCACGGTGAACAAACCGTCAAAGCCCCATCGGGTATAAATCCATGCGATGAGGGGTACAGAAGAGGCCATGACCGAAAAGCCTACGATGTAACGGAAGGCGTATACTCGGCTTCTCCACTCGCTTCGGGTGATTCGGCTGACCAACACGTCGTTAATGGGAATCTGGCCGAAGACAACCAACATGAAGGCCATGGCGACGAGAAGCGCACTCCAGTCGGTAGTCCCCGGCATCACTGCAAAGAAAATTCCCTGGAGTCCGGTGACGAAGGCAAATACAGTCCGGACCGAAAAATGGTCCACCAAATATCCGACCACGAGCTGACCAAGAGCGGCGACTGCGAACACTATGAAGGCGTACCATCCCACAAGTGTGGCCGATTGAGCCAGCGCGGCAAGGCGCTCGTCAAAGACCTTGGGCAGGGCAAAGGTTGTGCTCTGGAAGACAAGCCCCCCGACCGCAGTGGAAAAGAAGATGACAGCGAAAACACGGCCCAGGATGCGTCTGTCTAACCCTTTCATATCTGCAGCCGCCTTGTCATCAACTTGCGGGTGGGAATCCTTGGCATGTCTTGTCCGAACCCCATACACGAGCCCAACGTAGGAAAACCCTGTTGCGATGGAAACGATGCCCGGCCATATGAAGGCTGAACGCCACCCCGCCTGATCGATGAGAAATCCCGTGATGAGAGCCGCGCTAGCTACCCCCAGATTCCCATAAACCCCGTTAATGGCAAGCGGTACACCCGTATTCTCACGCCCTTGAACAACGAGCGCGAGACCGACCGGGTGGTAGACGGCTGCGAAGACCCCAATAAAGAATAAACCAATCGCAATTTGGAGCGGTGTTTCCGCAAGGGCCGACCCGATTGAACTCAGGCCAATGCCGATGTAGAAGACAATCATCATGCCCTTGCGATTCCATTTGTCGGCAATCCAGCCTGCGGGCACTGCGCACACACCGAAGGCCACGAAGCCGGGCGTGGCATAGGGGATAAGCTCCGCATAGCTCATTCCCCATTCGCGGGAGAGTGTGAGCGCCGCCATCGTCGCAAAGACCAACATGAATAGATGGTCGAAAAAATGGCCGATATTTAGAAAGAAAAAGTGGATTCGATTTACCACGTCTGCTCCCAACATCCCCTAAACAAGCGTTCGATTAGAGTCCTAGGGTCTGCGCAAAAGGAGATGATGTTTTGTTGAAGTTAACCCAGTTGATTCATTAAAAATACGGTGTCAGGTGTCAGTGTTCAGGTCTTGAGATTTTCTGACACCTGACACCTGAAACCCGAACACTGTTTTGGTCGCGGCCGAAGGCCTACATTGGCTTTATGGCTTGATTATAATTGAAAACAGAAATACCCTGCTTTCGCTATGAAGACAAATAATATCGAAAACGAGACAAAAAACGGTTTCTTTGACCCTGTCCATGACATTACCAGCACCCCCCGGGCGTTAGTAGCAATGGCCAAGGATTTTCCAAACGGTCACCTTATACCGTTTCATCGGCATGACCGTTCTCAACTCCTGTATGCTTCATCTGGTGTTATGACTGTTACCACTGCAAAAGGTATCTGGGTGGTGCCTCCACTCCGTGCTGTTTGGGTACCCGCCAACATAGAACATCAAATAGTCTGCTCCGGAGAATTGTCGATGCGCACCATTTATATCAACCCTGATGTTGCACCTGGGTTGCCACGAGAGTGCTGCGTCGTTTCGGTCCCACCACTGCTACGAGAACTCATTCTCTATGCAGTAACCTTACCGCGTCTGTATAAGCCTGCCAGTCCCGAAGAAAGAATCATGGGTGTTATTCTGGACTTAATTCAGACGCTCAAAGTAGCCCCCCTCGATCTTCCCATACCCAGAGATACTCGGCTTCAGAAGATATCTAATATGCTTACCGATGATCCTTCCGATAATAGAACGCTGAAGGACTGGGGCAAAACAGTAGGAGCTACGAGCAGGACACTTGCTCGTCTTTTCCGGTCTGAGACGGGGATGAGCTTCCGACAATGGCGACAGCAGGTCAGAATCTTGGAGGCACTCAGCCGATTGGGACGGGAAGAGCCGGTCACAACTGTTGCACTGGATCTTGGCTATGACAGCCCAAGCGCATTCATAGCGATGTTCAAAAAAGCTCTTGGAAGGACGCCCGGTCAATACTTCAAGCGGGTGTGACTCACGGCCGTTGGTAAAGGATAGCCATCCACACCGTATCAAACGAGGAGTTTATCGTATTTGGAGTAACGGAGTAATGGAGATGATCACAAAACCAATTCTTGACTATTTTCGGAGGATTTGAGAAGCTTACTTAATGCAAGCTACCTGAAATTTCGTAATCACGTGGACGAGACCTAATCCTCTACGTAAAACTCCGACCCCAGAGGGCGTGATTTGCTGGTACCAATCATTATGTGGAAATGGCCCCACTGAAAATAGTAAGCATCATGTCATTAACTCCCTGCCTATGGCCTATCTCGGAACTTCCGATTGCCATAATCTATCATAATTCCCATCACTTTTTTTTAGAGGTCTCTCATGAATGACGAATCCATGACCAAAGAACAACTCCTTGATGAGTTGAACGCGCTAAGGAAAGAGGTTGACCGATTTCGTAAAGCTGAGGCAGAGCGTGAACGTTACGTGAAGGAACTGAAGGAAACAGCACGGTTTCTCGCAGGTGTCTTGGAGGCCTCGCCCATTGTTTTCACAATCACCCGAAGGAAAGACGGCCGCTTCCTGTTGGTCAATCCGGCGCACGACAGGGAATCCGGCTACTCTCCGGAAGAAGTGTTGGGCAAGACCTCATTGGAACTGAATATGTACGTCAACAAGGCTGATCGGGATGCCTTTGTCAAGATATTAGAGGAGACAGAGGAACTGAACAATTTCGAGGTGCAATACCGAAATAAGGATGGAAGCGTCAGGGACGTGTTGCTTTATGCCAGACCGCTGGTTTACGCAGGCGAAGAGTGCATGCTCACAGCTTCCCTGCCCATTACGGAGCGCAAGCGGGCCGAACAGAAAATAACAAAATATCGTGACCACCTGGGGGAACTTGTAAAAGAGCGCACCGCCCAATTGGAGTCTGAAATCACCGTGCGCAAGCGAGCCGAGGATGCGCTGCGGGAGAGCAAGGAGAATTTGGACAAGGCCCAGAAGATCACCCATATTGGGAACTGGAGCCGTGATTTGAATCTCAACCGTGCCCAATGGTCTGATGAGATATATCGCAATCTTGGCCTAACCCCAGGAGATCCAGCAGAGCCTTCTTTTGAAACCTTTCTATCTCGCGTACACCCGGAAGACAGAGAACGTGTCACCTCAGTGCTAAAAGAAGCAGCGGAAAAGAAACAGGCCTTTGATTTTGAATTCCGAACCACACCCATAGAGGGCTCAGAAAGGATTATCCGAAACCGCGGGGAGGTGGAATATGATGAAACTGGTAACCCGGTTCGGCTTTTTGGAACCGCTCAGGACATCACTGAGACAAGAAGACTCCAAGCCCAAGTGCAGGAATCCCAAAAGATCGAGGCCATTGCCACCCTGGCAGGCGGGATTGCCCACCAGTTCAACAATGCCCTGACGCCCATCATCGGGCACATCGACCTTCTCAAGATGAAACATGGCGAAGATGAAAACACAAAGAAAAGCCTCAAAGACATGAAGAAGTCAGGCCACCATATGGCCCACCTCACCAGTCAATTGCTGGCCTATGCAGAGG
>JADHXI010000071.1 GCA_016783065.1 Desulfobacteraceae bacterium
TTAAGATTCGGGTTTACGGGAATCCCGATGATCAAAACCCAACCTGTTGCTGACAGAGGTAGCTTGGCTAACAGGGTAAAGAATAAGCTACTTTGAATTACTATCAGGACATTGCGCGCGCCGTATTTCTATCCCGACCCAAGTCCAAAAAAGCGCTGAGTGCCTGACTTGTACTCGCCGGTAAAGGATTACTTGCCTACAGGGCAGGAAAGCTCACAGGCCCTACAGTATTTAATTCGCGGCTTAGGCAGCTTATCGTCTGGTTGCTTGAAAACGTCCTTACCTCGTTCGTCGGCTTCCATTTGTTTGTTGCAGGAAATCCGGCTGTAAAATCCATTGGCAAAGGCGTCCTGGGGACAGGCCGATCTGCAAGGGTTATCACAGGCCTGACACGGGGTGAAGTCTATCGGCGCTTTTGGTTTCAAGTTTACGTCAATGAGGAGGGCGCGGAAACGGACGCGAGGACCGAACTCCTTAGTGATTACCAGATTATTTGAACCCAGAGTGCCTATTCCTCCTAATATTGCCGCATCCTTGAGAAATAAACCCCCTTTCTCGACATGGTAAGGCAAAGGATGGACATTGAAACCGAATTCTTCTTGTAACCACTGTTTCAAGTCCTTTGCTATATTTACAAGTTGACGGTTTCCTGGAGTTCCTCCGTCTCTATCATCCCACCAATCCAGTTCTGGTTCATTTTCCGGATGCTCTAACCCCAGAACAAGGACGGACTCTGCGGACAATGTCCAATGTAGCTCTCCGTAAACCTGATGCGACGGCGAACCCAAGAGGGAATCCAAGCTTGAAACGCCACTTAATGAAGCTCCTAGGATTCTTGCCTTTGCCAATATTCGAGCTCTAATATCCACTTTTCCCTCTAACAGGTTCGCGCAAAAGACAGTCGGTCTACGAAAGGGCGTTCCCCTTCAAGATTGTATCTGAATTGCCTTAGGCCTTAGGGCTTCTTGGCTGCTACCATGGCCGTATACTCCGGAATTACGGGTTCAATAACGGTGTCCACAAAACCAGCCTTTTGGAGCAATGTGGCCATATCTTCTCCTGATGTGGGTACGCCTTCGACGGAAGTTAAGTTGTAAAGAGCCGAGAGGACAGGGCCGGTGTAGTCATGGTTCATGAGGAAGTCATGGACGATGATCGCGCCACTGGATGGAAGTTTGTCGAAGCACTTACTGAATATCTTCAATTGGTTATCCCTTGTGAATCCGCTGATAATGAGGGATATGAGCATGAGATCTCCCGCGGGCCAGTCGTCCTTTGTTATGTCGCCAGGCTGCGTGGTTATCCTGTTGGAAAGACCTTCCTTAGAGATTATTTCTTCCGCTACTTTCAGCACATTGGGGAAATCCACAATGACGGATTTCAAGTCCGAATTGCTCCGACATGCAGCGATTGAGCAGGCCCCAGAACCTCCGGCCAGATCGACCATATTTCTGTATGGGGAAAAATCGAATTTGCTGGCAAGCATCCTGCCTCCGCCCATTGAAGCGGAGTGCTGCCCCAGAATGAAGACTTCGGCCTTTTCATAGTCGTCCATGAACTCGGACCAATCATCAGACATGATGGCCCGATTCTCTCTGATCAAGCCGTCAAGACGAATAAAGTCCGGCATCAGACAATGCCGCACCTGAAAGCGGTAGTAATCACCAAAATAGCTGGGACTGGACTTTACAAGGTACCTCTCCGTCTCTAATGAACAGGAATATTTTCCTTCTACCCTTTCGAGAAGGCCAAGGGACGTCAAAGCGACCAGCAGTCTCTCCAGCGGCCTCGGATTCAGGCCAAGGATTTCGGCGATCTCTTTAGTGGTCAACGGCTTTCTGTCGATTGTGTCGAATACATTGAGTTCCAGGGCAGCCAAAACAACACAAGTGCCCATATAACCAGTTGCAATGTGGTGAATAATATTTGGATTGGCTTGCCTCTTATCGCCCATCTGTCTCCTCCCCTTAAAATTGATGAAATTGATGGCACTACACTAAGGTCATGAGTATTTTTCCGATGTGGTTAGGATCTAAACATTCCGACCGGTCATTAGAGTCTTAGATCGTAACTTTTTTCTGCTTTTGGAATCGGGAACTTTCTAAGTGGTTTAGCGAAAAAAATTGCCACCATAGCCATAAGGCTCACGGCTGCAAAAATGATAAAGGCCTTTCGGTAGCTATCAGTAGCGTCATAAATAACACCTGCAATAGTGGGTCCGATAGCCGCCCCAGAGGAAACGAACAGACCTACCGAACCGGAAACTGTGCCAAAGGAAACAAGACCGAAACATTCACCGATGATCAGGGATTGCATCATGAGGATGCTTCCCATGGTCAGACCGAAAGCCAGCGTGCCGAGATATAATACTGAGATGTGGTTTGAGTAGGCCAAACTTAAAATCGCCAAGGCCTGTATGAGACACAGGCCCATTGTTACATATCTTTTGTCCAAACGGTCAATGACAGAACCCAGTGGATGTGGGGGACGTTCTTAACTAACTATACTAATTTTCCTCCATCTCATGGAATGGACGACGTTCATAAATATGTTGACTTATTCCCGTATTTGAATCCCATATCTTACGCTATCTATTTTCCCTGAGCTCCGGAAAACAAAACCCCGATCTTCATGGTGAGAGAACGGGGTTTCGGATCGTTATGAACCATTTTTCGCTCCAATGTTAAAGAGGCTTTAGGCTTTTGGCGTCAGGAGCAAGGTTGAAACATGTTTCAGCCTCGCCTTGGTTTCTGTATTCAAAGAAAGTTATGGGGCCAAATGATAGTTGAAGGGTTTGACAAATCCGGTCATCAAAACCTGAGTGTTTTTGATTACTGGGTAACATGACATAATTACAAGAAAAGTCAACCGTCAATTGTTGTCCAAAAACTGCCTATCGAAAATATCGTTTGGCCACCATGATCTCCTTTGGGCTGAGCCGCTATCATTTTGCGTTTTAGTCCCTGAATGCCAAAAGGGCCGCTTACGAGACGAGAGAAAGTTAGTATAGTTTGTTAAGGACGACCCCAAGTCCATGTTACGCGTGGGCGCTATTGATCCGGACCTGATTGCAGCCGCGGGCACAATTCTGGAGCCGCTTGAACCTTAAACGAATCAACATTGAAACAACGTCCCCGTTCACACTACCCTGAATCGGAAAGAAACTCTGTATCGGAAAACATATACCCTTCCCCGGAGCCGAATTTCCGTTCATGCCCGGCCATTTCTGCCAGCCCATCGGTAATCAGGAATACCTGTGGCGGACACCCGGGCACAAAATACCCGGTCTCCTTAAAATGTGAAAGGCATTTTCCCACGATGAGATTGTTTCCGTCCATTGGAGGCCTGGACGCCTCCGGGCCGTAAGAAATCCGTAAAGGGGTGAGCTGATCAAGGAGGCCCATGGCCTCTGCTCTCCTGAGGGCCAGTTCGATGACGCCGGCACACGTTTTACAGGCATTTCCGTTCATTTGGGTGGCGCCCTCCCTCGGTGCCACGCCGGTTACTGGCCGTTTGAAGGGCTTTACCGCCTTTTCGATAGATTCCCCAAGGATCTGGATCTCGGTTTCCGGCAAAGGCCCCCACTGTTCTGTGCACATGCAAAACAGATCAATCTTCTCGGGTTCATAGCCCATGAGCCGGGCCGCCACAAGATCAACCGCCCTTGAGTTCGTCCCCGCCATCACTTTCCCGAGGCCAACCGGTTCGTTATCCATGGGGCCGTTCCCCTCACCCGCCACGGTCCCATCCGCGACAAGGAGATCGGGCTGAACCTCAGAATTGAGTTCCATAATGGATTGGCAGAGACCCGAGAAATGAAATTTCCTTTTCTGTTCCACCGAGAGTATTCCCATGAGGCACTTCATACATACCGAGATCTCCGTTGCCACATGGGTTTTCAAGACCGGAACCACGATAAGGTAGTCAGCCTCGAGAACAGGCCTCGAAATCTCCATGGACCGGTGTACTTTCCCGTCGCGAACAGGCAGGTGAACAAACGCTTCATCATAGAGGTCAACAAGCCTGACGCCCGTCTCTCGGGCAATGGCGTCGTAACCCAGGAAGGAAAAGGCCTTCTTCACATCAAGTCCAAAGGGAATGGCCTCGGCCACCAGAATCTCCCCGGGGTTTTGCTCGCGGATCAGCTCGATCAAGGCCCTGATAAGATACGGGTTTGTGACCACCCCTTGGCGCCAGGAGATGTCTTGTGCTGTGATGTTGGGCTTTATGAGTACGCGATCCCTTGGACGAATGCGGGAAAGGGGGGAGCCCAGCAACGCCAAGGCATGTGCCACGGCGCCTGTAAGAGAAATGGGATCATCATCAGGACAGTGAACAATGGAAACCTTCTCGGGCATTTAGACGTACTCCCTTTTAAGATTCATGACACGCGCCTTCGGCCTTACTCTGAAGCATAGGTGTGAAGAGACCTCAGGGTCCCTCAAGGCGCAGATTAATCCCCGCCCCCTTTTCAGCCGGGTTGGCGAGTCGTGCATAAACCGTGAGAAAACCATCCGATACCCTGGGTGGCGGCGGTTTCCAGCTCTGGAGACGATCTTCCAATTCCTCTTGAGGAATAAGAAGATTCAGTTTTCGGTTGGGAACGTCTATTTCTATGATGTCGCCATCCTTTATGATGGCGATGGGGCCTCCCAGTGCTGCCTCAGGGGACACCTGGCAGATAAATGGGCCCTTGGCAAACCCTGAGATCTTTCCGTCTGTCACGAGAGCACACGTTGCTTCGAGCCCCAGTCCCCGCATAAAGCCAATGACCTTAAAGACCTCGGTCAGCCCAGGCCCCCCTCTGGGCCCCTCATAGCGGACAACCACCACATCTCCGGACTGAACCTTGTGTTCCCGCAGGGCCGTCAGGGCCTCCTCCTGACCGTTGAACACCCGTGCCGGGCCACGATGTTGCTTCATTTTGTCTATGATCACTGTGGGACGAACAACGGCGGATTTCGCCAGATTTCCGGTTAAAACCGCAAGGCCTTCTTTTGAAACCGGGTCTTCAAGGGGCCTTATCACCGCTGATGGCAGTAACTGTACGTGGGAAAGATTTTTTTCAAGGAGGTGGCCGGTAACCGTCATTACGTCATTGTGGAGAAGCTTTTCAAGCCTTTTCATGAGTGTCTGAATACCGCCGGCCTCATCAAAGTCGGAAACCGTGTAGGGGCCGCTGGGTCGGACATCCGCAATGCACGGTGTTTCCTGACCCACACGTTCGATGAAGTCAAGACTAATGTCATCATCCAGCCTCATTTCGTAGGCCATTGCCAGTAAATGAATGATGGCATTGGTTGATCCGCCAATGGCATGCAGCACCCGTATTGCATTTGTGAGGCTCTCCCTGGTAATTATGTCTGAGGAGGTAATGCCTGCCTTTATCAGTTCCATGATCTGATACCCTGTCTCTTTTGCCTGCCGAAGTTTTTTCGAGGAAACCGCAGCTGTGGTGGAAACGCCCGGAAGGGATAATCCCAGGGCCTCGGTCAGACATTGCATGGTATTGGCGGTGCCCAGGAGCGCACAGGCACCGGGCCCGGGGCAGACCGTATCTTCAAGCTGATCCATCTCCTCCAAAGACAAAGGGGTTTTTCCCACACCATAGGCCCAACAGGCAGCATCTAAAATGGTCGTGTCCGTATCCTGGCCCTCATGCCGGCCTGCCAGCATGGGCCCACCGGTGAGAACAATAACCGGGATATCCAAACGACACGCGGCAAGTAGATTGGCTGGAACATTCTTGTCGCAGGAAGATATCATCACGAGGCCATCGAACATGTGCAGATGGGTGGCTGCCTCTATCTCAGCTGCCACAATATCTCTTGTGGGGGTATCGTAGCGGATGCCGTGTTTCCCGATATCCATGGGGCACATACCAAAACTGTTGAATTCAAAAGGCGTGCCCCCGGCCTGCCAGATGCCAGCCTTGACAGCCTCCCCCAGCGCTCGAAGATGAAAATGTCCAGGGCTCGTCTCTCCCCATGAGTTGGCTACCCCGATCCTTGGCTGTTTTAGTTCCTTGGTCGTGTAACCCATCCCCTTTAGCAGCGCCCTCGACCGTGCATTTTCCGGCAGTTGCATGAATTCAATATTTGTTTCATATTTGCTCATATGCACTCTCCGATAGTAAAAAATAAGACAATTCTTCTTTTCAAATCAACGTCGAAAAAGTCCACCACAGTCCTTCTGAAAAACCTTAAGAGGTGATGACCGATAGCTGTTGTCCTTCATGCTGAAGGTCATAGGTTACCTAAACGAGAAGACGTCACTCAAACAAGACGACAACCTTATTGGCTCGGCCTCCCGGACGTGTCAGCAGGTCGAATCCCTCCTGCAGGGAATCAAAAGATATCCTGTGTGAAATAAAGCGGGACAGGTCAATGCTCCCACCTTCCACGAGTGTAAGTGCCGTCTGGAAATCCCAACAATACCCCTGGGAGCCACTCAGAGATATTTCCTTTTGAACGAAAATGTTGGATGGAACCGTGATCTCAGGCTCCGGGTTGAGGCCCACAAGGATGGCGTGCCCCCCCTTTCTTAACACCTGAAGCGACTGGACAACTGTCATTTGTTTTCCCGCCACTTCAAAGGCCACATCCACGCCGAGGCCATCTGCCATATGTAGGATATCTTCCACCGTTTTTTTGCCCTGGTTAGCGAGGGCAAAAGATGCCCCCATCTCCCGTGCTGCCATCAACCGAAACTCCTGGACATCCATCGCGAAGGTCTCCCCTGCACCGGCAAGTCTCGAAAGCACAAGGACCATAAGTCCCACAGCCCCTGCGCCAAATATGGCAACGGTGCTGCCCAGGGTAATCGGGGCTTTCTGAACGGCGTGGACGGCCACGGCCAGAGGTTCCAATAAAGCACTTTCTTCAAAAGAAACAGATTTAGGGAGTTTATGGAGCCATTTTTCATCAACAACAAAAAAAGGCGTAAAAGCCCCCTGACCTTGTCGGTGGTGAAAACTGAGGTTTACGCACAGATTGTAGGTTCCTTTCTGGCAGAACACGCACTGTCCGCAAGGGATGATCGGCTCCAGTGCCACCCGGTCCCCGACCTTGAGTCGTCTTACCGCCCCCCCCACGGCGACCACCTCTCCTGAAAGCTCATGCCCCAGGGCTGCCGGCAAGTGGGCAAAAGGGTGTTCTCCCTTAAAGGTGTGAAGATCGCTCCCGCAGATGGATACCGCTCGGGTCTTTATGAGGACCTGGTCGGCTGAGGGCTCCTTCAGAATTTGCTCCTCAAAGTCAATCTTACCGGGCGTATTCACCATGGCCATGGGATAGGATTTTTTCATTGTCTGAAAACCTCGGATGGGGTGAGGGGATAACGCAGAGCGTCAAGGTGTCTACGGTCGTCCCTTTTACGCATTTGGCGCAAAGGCGATGGCATCAAACGGGCATACATTGAAACAGAGCTCACACCCGATACAGTTCTCCAAATGTTGAATGACTCCTTCTTCGCCCCGGCCTAAAGCATCATAAAAACACGAGTGAACACAGTTCCAGCACCGGGTACACGCCTCATCGTCCACCACCGCATGAAGGGACTGTTCCACAAACTGCTGGTCATAACTGCCTGCGGCATTCCGGGATGCCATTCCGTAAATGTCCCCAATAGACCCGTACCCGTGTTCCTCCAGAAAGGCCTCAATACCCTGGATCATTTGCCCCAGCCATTCATAACCTTTGAGCATGAGAACAGACCCCACTTGCATGATACGGGCTCCGCTCATGATGAATGCGATGGCATCTCGCCAATCAAAAATTCCATTGGAACCCGCAATGGCCATGCCAAGCCTTGAATAGATGTCGTGCACCCACCGAAGGGTAACATATTTGATCCACGGTCCCCCAACGCCCGCGGGCCCTCCGATCAAAGGCTTGCCCGTCTCAATATCAACCGCAAACCCGGTGAATCGGCTGTTGACGGTCACCGCGGAAGCTCCGGCTTGCTTTACACTGGCTGCCACATCGGTCAGATTGGCCGCTTCCGGGGTCAACTTGACCAGCACCGGGATCTTGACGGCCGCCACAACCCGCCCCACAACCTCAGCCGCCAACTCCGGAACCTGTCCGATCCGAACGCCCGTCTTTGCTCCGCTCATGTGGCTCGTATGAGGACATCCCAGGTTCAACTCCACAAGGGGAACTCCGCAATCCTCAGCCATTTTTGAAATCAGGGCCCAGGTTTCGGGGGAGCCTGCCCCTATGCTGGCAATGATGTGGGCATTGTTTTTGGCTGCGTAAACCTGGGCCGCGCCCAGGTCCTTCTCCCATTCCCCATAAGGGGTGCTTGAAAAACCGGATCGACTGTAAAACACGAAATTTCGAGGGATCTTTCCCTTGATGATTTCCCCGGTTTCGTTCAGGATGGCATACTTGGAATGTTTTGTAAGGGTCACCATGGAGGGGATGTCGGTCAGGGTCTTGACCACAGCCCCGGCCGCCCCGTTATCGATACACGATTTTAGCCTTTCAAGGCTGTTGGTGGGCTCGATGGAAGACACAATGATGGGATTCTTGAAATACAGACCGCAGAACTCAACTCCCAGGTCGGCCATGGGTAGTGTCCCCCCTGTTCAATTTCTGTGAGATCCTGAAACAACTTATGGCCAAAAACCCCTCATGTTCAGCCCCTTTTAGGAACATCCCACCAGGGTCCAGCGCACCCGTTTCCCCTACAGAACAGGCAGATGTCACTTTTTGAAGCCCCCACCATTTCAATTGAACCGTAACAGGTGCATTGAAGGAACGTGCCAGAGGGATATCTGATAGCATAGGGAGCCTCAAAAAGGCAAGGTGAAATCGGAAAAGCCCGGTGTTGACCACGGCCTGTCTCGGCTGCGTGGTATTCTTCTCTGACCAATCTCAATTCCTCGAAGCATATGCTGATAGAAATAGGTCTTGACAACCGTTTGGTTGGTTGAATACAAATATCCCCTAAATGTTGATTTTCACAATTTCTCAACATAGCAAAATAATTGCAGAATTATGGGAATTAATATGCAGGCCTTTGGCGATTTTTGGACCTAAACCTTAATTTGGGAGGAGCAGCAATGGAGAGGAGAAAAAAGAGAGCACACATGGTAGGGATCATTTCCATTTTGTTTTTGGCCTTTGTGGTGACTTATGGCGCCTCACCCGCCCTGACCGCTGAGCCGATCCGTATCGGCTTTATGGCCCCCATGAAAGGACCTTTGGCAAAACCAGGGGAGGATCTGCTCAACGGGTTTAAACTTTTTTGGAAGCAAAACGGCCTTGAAGTAGGGGGCCGCACGGTAAAAATCCTCTATGCTGATTCGGCTTGTAACCCGGACACTGCCATGACCCAGGCCCGACGTCTCATCCACGCCGAAAAGGTTGACCTCATCATCGGAGGCCTGTGCGGACACGTAGGACCGGCACTGGCACAGGTGAGCCGTGAGACAGGGGTGCCGGTACTCGTGATGCCCGGTGCAGACGAACTGACAAAATGGGATATTGTGCCCACGTTTGTTCGACTCTCTGTTTCGGCAAGCCAGATTGGTCACCCCATGGGTGATTACCTCTATAATGTTCTGGGGGCCAGAAATGTCACTTTCATCGGCCAGGATTACGCCTGGGGCCACGGTCTTACACTGGGCGCTGCGAAAACTTTCAAGGAAGCGGGCGGCAAGGTAGCCAAGATCCTCTGGACACCTATCGGGACAGCCGACTACGGGCCGTTGCTCGCCTCTATTCCCACAGACACCGATTGGGTCGTGGCAAATGTGGTGGGTGCCGACAGGCTTCGACTCTTTAATGCGTGGTTCAATTTTGGCTATGACCGGAAGTATAAGATCGCCGGCGGCTACTGGCTACATTCCGACGCCTTATTTCAGTTAGACGACAAGGCGGTAGACCTCATCGCTCAATGCAACATTTACTCCGCCGGACTTGATACGCCGGAAAACAAGGCCTTTGTCAAGGCTTTCATCAAGGAATACAAGACGGTCCCGTCCTGGATGGCTGAGGCCGCTTACACAATGGGACTCTTTGTGAAGGAAACGATTGAAGCCCTCAATGGCAAACTAGACGATAAAATGGCATTTGTTGATACAATCCTAAAGGTCAAAGTCAATGCGCCCCGCGGCCCAGTGAGCCTGGACAAGTATCATAACCCCATCCAGAATGTTTATATTTCCAAGGTGGAGAAGGTTAATGATCCGGTCCTTGGCGAGATCATGATCAATGTCCCCATAAAGACCTATAAAAATGTCTCCCAGTTCTGGACGTGGAACCCGAAAGACTTTTTGGCTGGCGGGCCTTACAAGAGATAATTACCCCCATAACGTCCCGGACAGGCCGGTTCGGCCCGACCGGGACGTTCACTTGATTTTTTCAGAAATCCCTGAGACATACGTGCGAAGCTCTGCCTTTCTGCCCCGGAATGGGGAAACCGGCGACAGCGATCTCAGTTACTGTAATGATATCAACAGCAATTCCACCCCTGGCTCACGTATGAAAGGAAAGGCAGTGGATGAATTGGATCCTGCAAGCGCTTAACGGCTTTTCATTGGGGGCCCTTCTTTTCCTTCTTGCAAGTGGGTTCACACTCACCTTCGGACTTCTCCGGGTAGTGAGCATGGCCCACGGTATGTATTATCTCTTGGGTGGCTATATCGGGCTGAGTGTCGTGTGGTTTACGGGGAATTTCTGGTTGGCTCTACTCGCTGGTGGATCTTCCATTGCCATCCTTAACTATTTTGTTAATCGCTATCTCATCCGTCGAACCGGTGAAAATCATCTTGCGCAGGTGCTTCTCACTGTGGGTGTCGTATTGATACTGGCTGACATCGCACTCACCATCTGGGGCGGGGATTCGCTTAGTCTTCCGCCGCCAGCGTTTGCACGGGGACCCATCGAACTCCCCGGAAACATCTTCTATCCAAAATACAGGTTCTTGCTCATCGTGTTCGGAGCGATCATCGGCGCCGTGTTGTGGATATTTTACAGGAAGACGCAAATCGGTGCAATCGTTCGCGCGGGTGTTGAAGACCGCGAGATGGTCAACGCCATGGGCATCAACATTGATCGTCTGTTCACGCTTGTCTTTGCCCTGGCAGCCTTCTTGGCAGGCATGAGCGGTGTCGCGGGCGGGGCCTTTCTGTCACTTTATCCGGGTGCGGAGTGGGAGATCCTCGTTCTGGCCCTTGTGGTGGTTATCGTGGGAGGGCTGGGTAGCCTGGAAGGGGCCATGGTCGGAAGCGTCATTGTGGGGCTAGTGGATGCCTATGCCCGCTGGCTGCTCCCCGAGTTCTCTCACTTTGCAGTATTTGCGCCTATGGCCGTGTTGCTGCTCTTTAGGCCTCAAGGTTTATTCGGTAAGGAGGCTTAGAAATGGTTCTACGCAAGTGGCCATTACTCTTCTGCGCGGTTGCCGCTGCTCTGTTTGCCCCTCTCTATCTGGGTCCCTTTTGGCTAAGCCTGCTTATGCAAATCCTGATCTTTGGTTTGCTCGCCCTGTCAGTTGAACTTCTTCTTGGTCATATCGGCCTGTTCTCCGTCTGCCAGGCGGCCTTTTTTGCCGTGTCAGCCTATACAGTTGCCATCCTCCAGGTAAAGTATGGCCAGCCCACAATCGTGGCGGTTCCGGCGGGTTTGGGTGCGGCCATCATTCTGTCTTTAATCTACGGCATAGCCGTCCGCACGAGCGGCGTCTATTTTATTTTGGTGACCATCGCCTTGGGCCACGTTTTTTGGGGAATATCATGGACCTGGGTGTCCTTTACCAATGGCGAAGGCGGCATCACCAATGTACCGGCACCGGCAGTGGGTTCACTGACCATCACCAGCCATTCGTCCTACTATTACATTGTGCTTGCTGTGGTCGCGCTGTGTGTGGTGGGCTACCGCACATTGACCCGTTCTCCGTTCGGGCTCACCCTGCGTGGCATACGAGAAAGTGAAAGCCGGATGCGCGGACTGGGTTACAATATTGCCGCACACAAATACACCGCATTTGTGCTTGCCGGCACACTATCCGGAATCGCAGGGCTTTTGTATATTTATTTCAACAGGTTTGTATCTCCGGCCAACGCAGAGTTCTTCCTCTCAATCGAAGTGGCGTTGATGGTCCTTGTGGGAGGTACGGGGACCATTTTAGGGCCCTTTATCGGTTCGGCGATCATGCTTGGGCTACGAAACTATGTGAGCGCGTACATCGATCAATGGATGATCGTTATGGGCCTAATCTTTATCATTACCATGCTCTGGACTCCCGATGGAGTCTTAGGCGTGATACGGCGTCTCGGAGTTTGGGGAAGAACTTCGCATAACCAGCCAGGACATCGCACACCCACCCCTGAGGAGGGAAAATAGGCAGGATGGATCAGAACGCGGTAGAAGTGGCCGGACTGACCAAGGCGTTTGGAGGCGTCCGCGCTGTGGAAAAGGTTTCCATGAAGGTGCCGGTCGGCCAACGCCGTGCGCTTATTGGTCCCAACGGAGCAGGAAAGACGACCCTTTTTAACTGCATCACAGGCACTTTCTTCCCTACCAGCGGAAAAATTTTTCTCTTTGGAAAAGATGTTACACGTCTGGCGGAGCATCGCCGTACGGCAATGGGGATTGGGCGTACTTACCAAATAACAAACGTCTTCCACGATCTCACAGTGCTGGAAAACCTCATTCTTGCCGTACAGGGAAACAGTCGACAGAAATGGGTCATGCATCGTCCGGTGAGTGCGTTTTCAGGCTCTCTGAAACGGGCCGGCAAAGAGCTTGACCGCGTCGGGCTCACGGATCGCACCCATGACTCGGTTCAACATCTCTCCTATGGCGAACGTAGACAACTGGAACTGGCACTGGCGCTGGCTTCAAGGCCGCGGGTGCTTTTTCTGGACGAACCGTGCTCGGGGCTTTCACCTGGTGAACGCCAACGTATCGCTGAGATCATCAGGGAATTCCCACAGGATATCACGGTTATTCTCATCGAACACGACATGAGCATTGCCCTTGGTTTGGCCGACCAAGTTGCGGTCTTGCACCGCGGAAGCATTATCCTTGAGGGCACGCCGGATGAGGTTCGGGCCAACCCGGAGGTCCGGGAGGTTTATCTTGGCAAAGTCTGATTCCCTGCTTACGGTCAATGACATTCACACCTATTATGGGGACAGTTATGTTCTCCAGGGGCTAAGCCTTGAAGTAGCGTCAGGGCAGATCGCGACACTGTTGGGACGGAATGGGATGGGCAAGACCACCCTTATCCGGTCCGTGGCCGGCCTGACCCCTCCTCGGCGGGGTACCATCAGTTTCAAGGGGAAGTCTCTTGCGGGATATGCCCCTTACAGGATTTCTCAGTTGGGTTTGGCCCTTGTGCCGCAGGGACGTCGGATTTTCTCCGCGCTCACGGTTCGTGAAAACCTCCTTGTACCGACCAGCAAACTCGCCGGAAGAAAAGGCCAGGGGAATGGCCAAAGGGGGCGCTGGAATCTAACCACGGTCATGGAAGAATTCCCTCAGCTCGCTGAGCGGGCAGCCCAGTCGGGAGGCTCTTTGAGCGGTGGGGAACAACAGATGCTCGCCATCGGCCGGGCCTTGATGGCAAACCCTGATCTTATCCTGATGGATGAACCCTCAGAGGGTTTGGCGCCGGTTTTGGTCACCCAGTTCGGTGAAATTATGCAGAGTATTCGCGAACAGGGCCACTCCATTCTCCTTGTGGAACAGAATTTCGGACTCGCCATGGATGTGGCCGACTACGTGTACGTGATTACGTCCGGGCGAATCGCCTATCACGCGACTCCAAAAGAATTGGAGGAGGAAACCGAGGTCCTGGACCAGCATCTGGGCATATAGGGGGTATTCACGTCTTTGTGCGCTTCCCACGGCACAAGGCAGATTCATTAAGAACATCAACACCCAACGATCCTAAGGAGGTCGAAATGCCGTTTGACAAAACAACCGCCACACTTCTTGGGAAATCCATCCCGCAACCCGATTCCTTGGAAAAGGCGGTGGGAGAGACGCTTTTCAGCGACGACATCAGGCTCCCGGGAATGCTCTGGGGCCTGGCATTGCGGAGCCCCTTTGCCAACGCACGTATCCGCCGTCTGGATGTGAGCAAGGCCAAAGCATTGCCAGGGGTCCGTGCGGTTCTCACCGCCAGGGATATCCCCGGGGTTAACCGCCGCGGGAACATGCCCGGAAATCGAGATGACCAGCCTGTGCTTGTGGAGGATCGCACGCGAGCCGTTGGGGATCCCATTGCCCTAGTCGCGGCAGATTCCTCAGAAACGGCAAAGGAGGCCATTTCCGCCATCACGGTTGACTATGAGCAGCTTGCCCCTGTCGAGGACCCCCTTGTATCCCTGGAGCCCGATGCCCCCCTTGTAGATGAGGAAGGCAATGTGATTGGGGATCTGGGTTATACCAGGGGGGACACGGAAAAGGGTTTTTCCATGGCTTCGGCCATAGTGGAGGAGACCTATCGCACCCAATTTGCCGAACACGCCTATCTGGAGCCTGAGGCAGGGGTGGCCTGGACCGATCCCGGGGACGTCCTTCATATTCGATGCGGCACCCAGTGGGTTGAAAACTTCCGGCACATCGCCCGCATCCTAGGTGTTTCACATAACCATGTGCGCATCGAGTCTCCCCTGGTTGGAGGGGGGTTCGGTGGCAAGATATTCATGACCATTGAACCGTTGCTGGCCCTTCTGGCAAAAGCAACAGGACGTCCGGTGAGGATGGCATTGACGAGGGAGGAATCCATTCTTTCCTCTACCAAACGCCATCCCTACATCCTGCGGTACAAAATGGGGGCCGATGCCGACGGCCGGCTTACGGCCCTTCTTGCCGATCTTGTTGGCGATGTGGGGGCCTATTCTGATGCCAGCCCTGTCATTGCATGGTACTCCATCGGGTTTCTCGGGGGACATTACCGCTGCAAAAATGTCCAGGTCCATTCACGGTTCGTCCTGACCAACAACCCATCGGGTACGGCCATGCGCGGGGTGGGTTCTGCCCAAATCACCTTTGCTCTGGAAGGAACGATGGACAGCCTGGCGGAAAAGCTGGGAATGGATCCCTTTGAATTCAGGAAACGGAATCACCTCTCCAAGGGAGAGTCCCTCTCCACGGGCCAGCCGCTCAAGAATGCCGTGTTCTTTTCTGAGACATGGGAGGCGGCTGATAAGGCTCTGGACAGGGCCCTTTTGCGAAACAGCGAGGAGATCCCCAAACTGAGCCCCAAGGTACTCAGGGCGCGCGGTCATGCCTCAAACATGACAGGTTATGGCCGCCGCCACGGGCATCTTTCCCAGGCCCAGGTCTCAGTGCAGTTTGACGGAAGTGCCGTTGTATCTGTGGGGGTGGCGGACATCGGCTCAGGGCAACGACTTGGGTGTCAGCAGGTGGCCGCCGAAGTCCTTGGCCTTCCCATGGACAAAGTGACCCTTTCCACGTCTGACTCTCAGCTCAATCCCATTGCCGGGATGACTGCCGGAAGCAGGACCTTTCTGAACGCTGCAGGCCCTGTGCAGCGTGCTGCAGAACCCATTGCCAAGGCACTCAAGGAGGCGGCCGCCAGTCTTCTGGAAGCACGGATAGATGATATTATTTTGGCTGACGGAAAGGCATTTGTAAAGGGCTCGCCGAGTGTGAATGTGCCTCATGCCCAGCTGGTACCCGCAGCAGCAGCAGCCGGGACTTCCTTGACACAGCTGGGGACCCTCAAAATCGAAGAGGATCTTTATCCTGGTGAGGAAACCGCCCATAATGCAGGGTGGCTTGATTATACCTTTGGCGGAATGGCAGTGGAGGTTGCGGTTGATCCCCAGACCGGACAGGTCATGCTCCTGGGTTTGGGCATCTCCCATGACGTGGGAACCGCAGTTAACCCTCAAATCGTGGTGGGCCAGTGTGAGGGGGGGGTGGTCCAGGGCATGGGTCTGGCCCTTACGGAGGATTGTTGTGTAAAACGGGGGAAGGCCGAGGCCCATGATTTTTCCACCTATTTGATCCCCACCAGTTTGGACATTCCCTCCATTGAAGTCGCCATTCTGGAGTCCGGTGAAGGAGAGGGACCCTTCGGGGCCCGGGGCATTGGTGAACCGCCCCACAATATCACGCCGGCTGCAATTGCCAGCGCTGTTTCACGGGCCATCGGCGTTCGGGTTACCTCATTGCCCATCACCCCGGAAATGGTTCTCACGGCGCTCCGTACAGGTGAGTGGCCTCACTAGCGCCTGGGGAAAGGGTAACTGAAATGACCAGGGCCGGGGGATTTATGAAGACGAAAACGCATCAAAAGAACCTTGTTAGAAGGAAAGTCTTATCAAAAGTAAGAAAAGGAGGGAGTTTATGAGAGGATTTGATTTCCTGTCACCTAAGTCCCTGATTGCCGCCCTTCGTGCAATTGACGGAAAAGCTCCAACGTGCAAACTGTTGGCCGGGGGCACAAACGTCATCCCCACCCTCAGAGACGGGACCCTCAAACCCCGGTTCGTGGTGGACCTGGGAGGCATTAAGGCGCTCAACTACATAAGGGAAAAGCAGGGGTGGATTCAAATAGGCGCACTGACCACCATTCGTGATCTCCTGAATTCTCCTCTCATAAAGAAGAAAGGTTCCCTTCTGTGGGAGGCGACCCATATATTTGCCGGCCCCCTTGTCAGAAACCGGGCTACGGTGGGCGGAAATCTGGCGGATGCTTCTCCGGCCGCGGATACTGCCGTTCCCCTTTTGGCTCTCGGGGCCCGGGTGAAGCTTCGAAGTCTTAAGGGACAGCGCACAGTGCCCCTGAACAGATTCTTTGCGGGATATCAGAGGACGGTGATAAAGCCGGGCGAGATTGTGACGGAGGTGACCTTCCCCGTACCCGCCCGCGGGAGAAAACAGAGTTATTATAAGCTCGGACGGCGAAACGCAATGGCCATTTCAGTTGTCAGTGTGGCGGTTTTGCTGCAAATGAAAGGCAAGATATGCACCGACACTGCGATTGCACTTGGGGCGGTGGCCCCCACACCCCTTAGGGTCGAGAAAGCTGAAGGGATACTGAGGGGGAAAAAAGTAGACTTGGAACTGGTGAAGCACTGTGCTCAGGCGGCTGCTAAGAGCGTTAAACCCATCGATGACATTCGGGCGTCGGCGGACTATAGACGTACCCTATGTGAGGTTCTGGTACACCGTATGATCTGCCAAAGCCTGGGGCTTGAGGATGCGGATTGAAACCCAGTTTGGGAGGGATTCTGATGAAGACTCTATCTGTTCAGTTCAAGGTTAATGGCGAAGAGGTTCAGGCCGAAATGCCCACACATATCACGTTGCTGCAGGCCTTAAGGGAGCTTGGCTACACAGAGGTCAAAAACGGATGCGAGAAAGGGGATTGCGGAAGCTGTACCGTGCTCCTAGACGGCCTTCCCGTGAACAGTTGTCTGGTTCTGGCGGTTCAGGCCACAGGCCGGGAAGTCACCACAGTTCGAGGAATCGGCTCTCTTGATAATCTGCATCCTCTTCAAAAAAACTTCATAGAACACGGGGCAATACAGTGCGGGTTTTGTACACCTGGGATGCTCCTTTCAGCCAAGGCCCTTCTGGATGAAAACCCCTCCCCGACACGAAAAGAAATCCGTGAACAGATCTCTGGAAATCTGTGCCGGTGTACCGGCTATGTAAAGATAGTGGACGCCATCATGGAAACCACCTCAGAAGGCAGCAAAGCCGGCAAGAGGAGACCACGTGCCAGAAAATGTTAAGAAAAACCGACTTTCAGGAATCTCTTTGCAGTCCACGATTTTGGCCATTAAAAAGGAGACAACATGGCCAGGATTTATTGATACTTGTCAGCACCTCGGATTGAAGGTTTCGTTCAGAAACAGAGAAAGCAATAGATCCAATCAATCCTGTGAATCCTGTCCAATATAAAAAGTTACATTCAGCCGAACCCACAAATTCCTATGAGGAGCCTAAGACCTGAAGGGTTGAGAATTATCAACTTGACATGTGATATCATGGGTAGTATCATATTTCATGACTAAAATTGAAAAATTATTGGGCAAATTGCGAAACAATCCTCGTGATTGACAAATTGAAACACTGAAGGATATTGCTAGATGTTTTAGTATTGAATGGAGGCAACCTGGTACAAGTCATGTTACTTTTAGACATCCAAACGGAACAAAACTCACAGTACCAGCACACCGTCCTATCAAACCAATTTATATAAGAAAATTTGTTCGTCTCATCGACGAAGAAAAAGGAGAATAAAATCATGGACGAGCAACTTAAATACCCATTTGAAATTAGGCACCTTTCTGAGGAAGAAGGAGGGGGTTATTTAATATCCTTTCCCGATTTACCCGGTTGTATTTCCGATGGAGAAACAATTGAAGAGGCAATAAAAAGCGGCATTGACGCTATGAATTCATGGATTGAAACATCTCAAGAATTCAATGATCCAGTTCCAGAACCGGGCAGTAGCCAACCAAGTGGTCGCTTCGTCCAGCGAATCCCAAAAAGTCTACATGCCAGACTCGTTGCACGCGCCAAACAGGAGGGCGTGAGCATGAATGCCCTTGTGACATCGATTATTGCAGAATCATTGGGGAAAAGAGAAGCACATCTATAATCCTCAACACGCCTGATCATTTGACGGGTCCAATAGCTGACTTTATGCCGAAGGTCACGTCGTTAGCGTGAGGGACCCCCAATATCTCTCCGAGGCAGGTTCTCGAGGTTATGTTCAGTGGAGGAAAATTTGGCTTGAGGTCTATCAATATTTTACGTAAAATGGATAACATGAAATCAAGATTTTTGGTGCCTGAACGAAAGCCGCATTCAGGCGCGACCAAACAATGACAGGAGGAAATGAAATGACTGATACTGCCAACGAAAACGGTCTGCCACAGATTACCATGTCAAACACGAAAAAGGAGATGATTGAGGCCTATGGGGCCACGAAGAAACTCTTAGAAGCCAAAGAAAGAGAACTTGTCAGCGCCGAAAAAGCGAAGAAACAGTTTGAAAAGAAGGCTGCGCTGGCAGCAGCCGAAGTGCAGGCAGCCCAGGATCCAATCCTGAGAATCCATGACCTCCGTTCTTCAGTAAGCAAGGAGCTGGGGGCTCTTGCCGAAAAGTTTGACGAAGAATTAGAGACATACCGCAAAGTGCAGGCAGCAGTGCAGGCGAAACAGGAAGATCTAAAAAATATGTATGATATTGAAACAGAAGCTTCAGACCTCGCAGCGCTCATCCAGGCCCAGCAGATGCAAAAGGAAGAGTTTGAAAAGGAGATGAGCCTCCGGAAAAGTGAATTTGAGCGGGAAATGGCAGAAGCTCGGGAAACCTGGGATAAAGAAAAAGCGGCCCGTGATGCACAGTTCAAGGAAAAGAATGAACAACGCAAAAAGGAGTGCGATCGGGAAGAGGAGGCCTACGAGTATGATCTTAACCGCGAACGTGAGCAACGACGTAACGCATTGGAGGATCAGCTGAGAGCGCTTCAAAAGGAAATAACTGATAAGAAGGAAATCTTTGAGCGAGAAACAGCCTCCAGGGAGGCGGAATTGAAACGGAAGGAGATTGAAGCGGCTCAGAAAGAAGGGGCATTTGACGAATTGACTAAAAGGGTGGAACAGTTCCCTACAGAGTCTGATGCTAAGGTGGAAGCGGCGGTCAAGGGTGCCACACTCCGCATTACCGCGGATTTTGATAAAAACAAAGCGCTTCTCAATGCGACCTTTGAGGGCGAAAAAAATGTTCTGTTGAGTAAAATAGAGTCGCTTGAAAAGCTGGCTCAGAGTCAGGCGGAACAGATCTCCGAGTTGTCGAGAAAGAATGAGCAGGCATACGAAAAAGTCCAGGAAATTGCCAATATTGCGGTCTCCTCCGCCCGCCGCGAAATCATTTCCGTCCCCTATGGTGCTCCGCAAACGACACCAGATAACAAAGCCTGATGGAATCAGTTCTCAGAATCTATTCCTACGCCATGGCCAAGAATGGGGATGCCATAGGAGGCTGACCGAAAGTGGGATCAAACCTTGAAAAAATGAGGGGTCAGGTCTTCATTCTTCTCATTGATATTTCATATTGTCAAGAATGAAGACCTGACCATCTTGTCTTTTGACTGTGTTGGATTATTCCCACATCTTGATCTGATGTCGGTCGCTATGCGCTTTTTCCAGACCATCGTAATATGGCTTGGCCTCGTTCACACCAAGAATTTAATCACATTTTTTGACCACGGATGACACGGAATTTCCGGATAAAAAAGCTTCCTATCTGTGCAATCTGTGGCTCCTGTCTTCTAAACGTGAATTTACAATCAGGCTGCTATCCGCTCAAGATGGGCAATATCTACATTTTGTTTCGCTTTCCATAAATCAAATTGAAGTTGAAGCCTTAGCCATCCTTCGGGAGTACGACCGAAAACCTTTGAAAGTCTCAAAGCCATTTCAGGACTAATGCCTGACTTTCCGTTCAAAAGCATTGAAAAAGTCTTCCTGCTAACACCTAAAGATTCGGCTGCCTTGGTAACGGTCAAATTGAGTGGCTCTACGCAAAATCCCCTTATTATTTCACCTGGATGAGGTGGATTGTGCATACCACAATACGCTCACAGAGCACTCGCCGCCTACGCCCCTTTGTTCCAAGAAAAAAATTATGGAATGGCTGGAACAAAACAAAGCATATTGTCGTCATGACTGCTTAAAGCCAGAGTTGGTGGAAATTTTAGGAAAATTGGCGCCTGAGCCGTCGTATGCAATTGATGAAATTGCTCGATCTCACGGCCATGAAGTTATCAGAACCCCTCCTTATCATCCTGAG
>JADHXI010000072.1 GCA_016783065.1 Desulfobacteraceae bacterium
ACGGCGCCCATAGGAACGCCCAACCGCATGATCAGATCGCATTCCCATCTCATCGCCCCAGTAAATTCCGGCCTTTTCACGTTTGGCTTGCTTGTGGATTCGGGGGTATTCTTCCTCAAGCCAGTGCCGTACTTGCTCAGGGTTTTTCTCAAAGGCCCGGCGAAGTGGTTTCTGAGGTGTAAATCCCCAACGCGAAAGATATCGCCCCACTGTCCAGACCGAAAGCCGGATACCAAACCTCTTTTCAATCAACTGTCCCACACCCTCTCGTGTCCAAAGATAAAATGGAAACTTCAATTGTTCCGGATGACGATCAATAACCGTCTTGGCAATCTGCGCCGCCTGCCAGGGAAGAAGCGCCCCTCCTTTAGGACGACCTCTTCGCTTGGCTTTAAGTGCCTTATCACCTCCTTCTCGGTATTTCTTTACCCACTTGCCGACAGCTTGGCGCGTAATACCAAATATTTCTGCAACTTCGACTTGCTTCTTGCCATTGGCTTGGGGTCGGACCAAGCTATCTTACTGATATTCAAAGGCTATCGTTCCGAAAATAGGTATTTTGAAGCCTTAAAAAGCCATTTTTGGAGGCAAAATTGCCCCGTAAGGAACAGCCGGTTCACGAGGTTCGTAGCTTCTTTTTCTTGCCCTGCTGCATGAGCTTTTGCCCGACTTTTCATCAGTGCCCTCAGTTGTGACTTGTGCTCATTTCCCTTGACTTGTGTCATGATTTGTCACAAAATATATTATAAAAAATGTGATGGAGGTAGTCATGAGAACAACGATCACCCTGGATGAAAACTTAGTCAGGGAATTGGTGAAAGTTTCCCATTCAAAGACCAAGACCGCCGCAGTTGCCTTGGCGGTAAAGGAACAGATTCGGAGGACAAAACTGAAAAGACTTGCGGATCTTCTTGGTACGGTTGAAGTCGATGAAGAGGCAATTCGAGAGGGCAACAAGGCGGATATGAAGCGGTCTCAATGGCTGGATGAGATGGGAGCGGGAAATGGGAGGTAGGGAACTTGGAGACGTCCTTTACAAGCTATACTAATTCTTTTTCCATTCGCAAAAGCACACCCCTTGGCATTTGGATGAGGGTCATCAAGTCTGTTGTTGACTGTGTTGTGTATAACCACAACTAAACGGGTTTTGGGGTCGGACAAAGCCAATGATCTGATATTACAGATAAAAGACCTGGAATATAGCCATTCTAGCCCTTAAAAACCCTTTTTTGACCCCAAAATTGATCCTCTGCCCCAGGGCAGGGAGGGGGGATAGAGCGCGGCTCTATAGTCTTGCTAATTATCTATAGACAGCAGAATCATTGCGTTTGCCGACAAGCGCAATTTTGAGAACATCTTCTTCAACGCGGTAGATAATTCGATATTCTCCGATGTCTGTGCCTCGGTAAGGGTACCCCTTCAATTCCTTTGAATCGTGAGGTTTAGGATTTACCATTAATGAAAAAATCTTTCTTGAAATCTGCTTGAACTGTTTGGGTGGCAGTTTTTCGAGAAAGGCTATAGTTTTTTTGGTTAAATCAAGCCTGAGCATTTTTTCCGGTCATAAAAGCCATTGATTCTTGCGGTCCGACATATCCATCCGCCTCAGCTCTTGCTGCCTTTTCAGCCCAATAAGCATCTTCAATTTGGGTTAGGCGCTCATATTCCTCAAAGGCTATCAGAACAATGGACTTACGACCCGTTTTCTCAACAATAACAGGTTCTTTCCTGGCAATATCAGAGAATTTCCCAAACTTGTTTTTTACTTCTGTGGCTGTCGCTTCCATGCTAACCTCCCTGATCTCTTTTGACTATTTTAATCTTTTTGGCTAAAATAGTCAATACCTTTGGGAAAAACCGGTGTCAAAGCTTGATTTGGTAATGTGCGAGATTCGCTTGACATATTACGTTGGACGTAATACTATTCGCATATGATAAAATCATTTGCTTGTCGAGATACTGAAAAGCTGTTCAACGATCAACCAGTTGGCCGCTTCCAATCTTTTGAACGGCAGGCGAGAAAAAGGCTTATGGTTCTTCATGCTGCTCCGAGTCTGGAAGCTCTAATGCTTAATCCAGGCAATAAGTTTCATGCTCTAAAGGGAGATAGGAAGGGGCAATTCGCTATCAGCATTAACAAACAGTGGCGTGTTTGTTTTGAGTGGCATGATGGTAATGCATTTAATGTTGAAATTGTCGATTATCATTGAGGTATTGATATGAGTGCTAACAAACTTCTTGATCCGATTACACCGGGTGAAATCTTGCGTGAAGATTTCATGGAACCCTTGGGTCTTAGTATAAATAAACTTTCACGTGACCTTTCTGTTCCTCCCAATAGGATCAGTGGGATTGTCAACGGGAAAAGATCCATTACTGCCGATACCGCCTTGAGATTGCAGCGCTACTTTAGTGTTGAAGCTCAGTTTTGGCTGAACTTACAAACTGAATATAATTTGAGAATGATAAAGCGCAAAATTTGGTCTGACATCGAACGGCGAATTACCCCGGTTAAGACAACGGAAACAGGGATTGAGCATAGTGCCGGGGCGTAACAAAGCGGATGAACCAGGGGAGACTTGGAGACAGCCTTTACAAGCTATACTAATTCTCTTTCCATTCGCAAAAGCGCACCCCTTGGCATTTGGATGAGGGTCATCAAGTCTGTTGTTGACTGTTTTGTGTAGAACGAGAATTAAACCCTGCAAACGCGCCATTGAAAAACTGAAAAGAGAAATATCCGAGAGCCGTAAGTTAAAAACGCACGTTAAAAGATACAGGATATGTCAACTAACAGCCAACAGCAGACCTGACCCCCTTCTTTGCCATATATTGATCTTCCTGAAAAGGCATTATGGCCGACACGTCCCCTCCGCATAAGATTTCTGTGGTAATACCGACTCTCAACGAACAAGAGACAATCGCTTCGATCATCAAGGGATGTGAGCCTTACGCCGATGAGATCATCGTAATCGATGGACACTCACGGGACGGAACGAGAAAGATTGCTGAAAACCTGGGCGTAAGAACGATCCTTGATCACCAGAAGGGCAAGGGAGAGGCGCTTCGTCATTCCGTTTCCCACGTAGCGGGAGATATTATCGTCTTTATCGATGCCGATGGTTCCCACAATCCCCATGACATCCCCAAACTGATTCAACCCATAGTGGACGGCAGGGCAGATCATGTTTCAGGGTCCCGCCTGATAGGGGGGTCGAGCGAGCTCCACGGCGGTTTTGATGAGTGTTTTCGACTTATGGGCAGCTCTTTTATTACGGCGTGCATCAACTGGAAATTCAAAGTCAGGTTGAGCGAAAGCCAGAATGGCTTCAGGGCCATAAAGACGGAAGTGATAAAACAACTGGATCTCAAGGAGGACATCACAACCATTGAACAGGAGATGATCATCAAGACCCTGAAGAAGGGATTTCGGATGGCCGAGGTCTCTACACACGAAATGAAACGGGTGGCCGGATACTCCAAGATCAGCCTCAGGAAGGTCTGGTTCCGGTATGTTTATAGTTTTTTGAAATATCTGTTTCTCGGTTGATTTCTCCTGAGACCCCTATGAAGATATTACTCCTAAACCCGCCTGCACCGGATAACAGGGCATTTATCAGGGAAGGACGCTGCACCCAGGAACAGGGTGCCTGGACAACCCTGTGGCCCCCCGTAACCCTGGCCACGGCAGGCGCAATGTTGGAGGCAGACGGGCACCAGGTAGAGATACGGGATTGCGCAGCCCAGAAGATCCCATTAAGCCCCCTTCTGAAAATAATAAAACAAAGACCCTATGAATTAGTGACCTGGAGTTCCGCGACCCCCTCTATCAAGACCGATCTGGACCTGGCAAATAAAGTCAAGGAGATCAATCCTCACATAAAGACCGTGACCTTCGGTACCCATGTGACCGCCCTCCCGGAGGCGTGTCTGAAGGAGAGTAAAGGGCTTGACTTTGTGATACGGAATGAGCCGGAGGAATCGTTGGCAGCCCTGGCAGGGAGTCTAGCAAACGGAATCGGAACAGAAAGCATCAAAGGGCTCAGTTACAGGGATACAGATGGCCGATTCTTTCATAATCCATCGAGGCCATTCATAAATGAGCCGGATGGCCTTCCTTTCCCGGCATGGCACCTCCTTGATTTGGAGAAATACAGACTTCCTCTCATCAATGAAAAATTCCTGATCCTCGCCCCGATTCGTGGCTGCCCCTATCCCTGCACTTTCTGTACTGCCCAAACCTACTATGGGAAAAGACTGAGAAAGAAATCGGTTTCGAGGGTAATGGATGAGATTGCGTACAACATGGATCGATTTCGTATAAGACAGTTTTTTATCTGGGCCGATACCTTCACCGCTGATCAGGATTATGTGGCGCGGTTCTGTGAGGCGGTTTTGAAGAGAAATCTGAAGATAAGCTGGACATGCAACAGCCGGGTGAATACCGTCAGCCGTGATCTATTGAAGGCGATGGCGGAGGCGGGATGCTGGATGATCAGCTATGGAATTGAATCCGGCAACCAGGAGATATTGAATGGCGCCAAAAAAAACATAACCCCTGAACAGGCCCGAAATGCCGCAAGAATGGCAACCGATGCCGGGATAAAAGCGGCCGGACATTTTGTCTTTGGACTTCCCGATGAAACCGAAGAGACCATCAAAGAGACCCTTGATTTGGCCCTGAGCCTTGATCTGGAAATGGCACAGTTTTATTGTGCCGTGCCTTTCCCCGGTTCTCCTCTCTTTGAACTGGCAAGGGCTCAAGGGTGGATTGACGGCAGGGAGTTTGAAGAATTTCGACAGGATAATGCCGTCATGAACTTGCCCGGGCTTCCTGCATCCGTCGTAAATGAATATAGAAAAAAGGCATTTCGCAGGTTCTATTTGAGACCGGGGTGCTTTCTTAAAATGATGAGTTTGATCAAGACGGGTGGTATGGGGAAGGCTATCAAAGGGGGAATCAGGTTTCTCGGGTGGGCCGCCAGTAGGTAAGGCATTCAAAACATAGGGTTTTTATGAAGATCCTTGGCATATGGGACGGTCATGACGCCGGAGCGGCAGTAATAGAAGGGGATAAGATCCTCTTTGCCGCCAATGAAGAGCGGTTTACCCGGAGAAAACTTGAAATTGCGTTCCCCGTCAGGTCAATTCAGGCCTGTCTTGAGGGCAGCGGGACTCCCCGCGATGAGATATCCCATATCTCCGTTTCCACCTGGGATTTTTCAAAGACCCTCGCCCGTGTCTTCCCCTCGCTAAGGGAAGAATACTACCTTCTGCGCAGAAGAAAAAAGCGGCCGGGAAGGGCATCTTTTCTAAAAAAGCGGTTCAAATACAGGCTTACGGAGTATCCCCCCACGGATCTAACCAAATGGATAAGTTCCCGTAATGTTCGAAACCACTTGAACCGCCTCGGATTTCGTAATTTCAGATTGCACCTGGAGGACCATCACCTCTGTCACGCGGCAACAGCGGCCTTTTGCAGCGGTTTTGACAGGGCCCTGGTCATCACCCTGGACGGTCTGGGAGATGGGCTCTCCGGCTCTATCAGCCGTTATGAGGGAGGAGCATTAGAGAGAATAGCCTCCCTTTCCGCCCGTCATTCTCTGGGGATCTTCTTTGAGCACGTCACCAATCTGATGAATATGAGGGAGCTTGAGGACGAGGGGAAGGTGATGGCCCTTGCCAACTATGCCTATCCCGTGGATGACGCGGAAAACCCTATTCTGGACCTGATTCGCGTAGAGGGTCTCGCGGTGCGGTGTCGCCATTCCTCTCTTGGGATGTACGAGGCCTTGAAAAAGATCCTCTGGCGTTATCCCTCTGAGCAGTTTGCCTACATGGCACAGAGGACGCTCGAGGTGAAGTGCTCGCAACTGATCCAGAACGCCGTAACGGCCACCGGCTTGGATCACATCTGCCTTTCCGGAGGCGTTTTTTCAAATGTAAAAATGAATCGTCTCCTCAGGGTCCTGCCGCAGGTGAAAAGATGCTTTGTTTTTCCCCACATGGGGGACGGGGGGCTGGCCTTGGGGGCCGCCTTGGCAGCAAATCACCGATTGTACGGCATACATGACATTCCCTTGAATAATCCTTTTCTTGGTCCCGAATACCCGGTAAAAGAGATAGAAACGGTCTTGAGGGAAAGCGGGTATTCTTACAAAAAAAGCAGGGACATCACAAAGGAGGTGGCTGAAATCATCGCCGGCGGGGAGGTTGTCCTCTGGTTTCAGGGTCGTATGGAACTGGGTCCCCGGGCCCTGGGCGGGCGCTCTATCCTGGCCCGGCCCGATTCAGACGCAATCAAAGATGCCCTCAACCTTCAGCTCAAGAAAAGGGTCTGGTACCAGCCCTTCTGCCCATCCATGCTTGAGGAAGACGCGCGGGAAATATTGGAGGACTATGACGGGCGTCCAAACGGGTTTATGACAATGGCCTATTTGGTGCGGGGAGATAGGATGAATGTGGTACGCGGGGTGATCAACAGGGATGGTTCCTGCAGACCTCAGATCCTTTCAAGAAAGGGGTCCCTTCTTGGGGAGCTTCTGGAGAAAATCAGGAATCTGACGGGTCACGGGGTTCTACTAAATACCAGCTTCAACCTCCACGGCGAACCCGTGGTCTGCTCCCCGAGAGATGCGTTGGAGACAATGGGTCTTACAGGGAGCACGTTTATGGCAATCGGCGATTTCCTGGTGCGGAGGCGTGATGAATAATATTCGTATGGAGAGAATAATACCCATTGGCCTTTTGTATTTAATACTCTTTGCGGCAGCGGTGGCATGGGGCTTCTCTTACGATAACTGGCAACTGAAAGAACAACTGAAATGGGTCTCCCCCCTCATCCTGGAAATCAATTTTTTTCTCATTATCACGGGAATAATCCTGAACGCGGGCCTTTTCAGGAATATATTCAAGGAAGTTACACGGAGAGCGCGGGTCA
The DNA here is from genome assembly GCA_016783065.1 of Desulfobacteraceae bacterium. Taxonomy (GTDB): domain Bacteria; phylum Desulfobacterota; class DSM-4660; order Desulfatiglandales; family Desulfatiglandaceae; genus JABMQV01. The sequence continues at coordinate 6,941 of JADHXI010000072.1, forward strand.
TTGTGCTGCTGATTGCCGTTGGCGGGGTCCTCCTGTCTATGTTTGTTGCCCCCAGAGTACACAGGATATTCTACGACGAAGATATCTATCTCAATGTGGGCCAGAACATCGCCGATCTGGATAGGGCCGGGATGTGTAACGAAGGGGGGGATCTCTACGGGGAGTATTTTTGCAACCGACTGGAATATAATAAGGATCCAAACGGGTGGCCCTTTCTGATAAGCCTCCCTTTCCGTATGATGGGTGCCTCGCACCTGGCCGCTTACATCATGAACAATCTGATATGGGGTCTCTCGATCCTGGTGGTTTTCTTTACCGGTTTCCTCATCTTTGGAGATGAAAAGGCAGGGCTTTTCGGCGCGCTTGTTTTTTCACTCATACCGGAAGGCCTTCGCTGGTCCAATACCACGGCGGCTGAACCGAGTGCTGCCCTGTTCGCGGGGCTGGCGGTCCTCGCGGTGGTGGTTTTTGCCAGGCACCCGGGAAACCGGCCTCTTTTCATGGCTTGTGTCCTCATCCCCTTTGCCTTCCAGTTCCGGGGCGAATCCATTTTGACTCTCTTACCCGCCGGCCTCCTCATCCTTCTTATGGCGCCACGGGAACTGGCAAAGGAGAGGACGTATCTATTCCTCCTGCTCGTTGTGGCGCTGGCCCTGCCGCATCTTATTCATGTCTATGCCGTAAAAGGGCAGGGGTGGGGGGCCCCGGGAGGCGTCAAGTTCGCCCTCAAATACCTGAAGCAAAACTTCTCTGTGAATGCCCTGTTTTTTTTGAAAGACAACAGATTCCCTCTCCTGTTCACCCTGCTCTTCTTCTTGGGGGTTGGGATGCCTATCGTGGCAACCAAAGAGACACGCGGATCAACCAAAACGAGATTTGAATCATTCCTCTGGCGGGAAAAGGCCATACTTCTGGCCTGGTTTTTGGCATTTTGGGGGATATTCCTGATTTTTTACGCGGGGAGTTACAACTATGGGGCTGATGTAAGATTCTCCCTCATGTCCTATATGCCCTTTGCAATCCTGGCGGGATTCGGGGGGTATGCCGTCACGAAATGGCTCCATGAGAGGTTCCGATGGGAGTGGGTCGGCTCTTCATTGACCCTTCTGATCCTTCTGTGGGCTCTCTCTTTTTTCCCCTATATCAGGGCAGAAACCCAGGAGGCCTGGGGTGCCAGGGCCGACCACAGATATGCCCGGATAATGGCGGAAAAACTCCCCCCGAACTCCCTTGTGCTGACCCACAACCCCGGCATGTTCCTCCTGTGGGGGAAGAACGCGGCCCAGACGTCGGTTGCCACTGAAGACAGCGGTCACATGAACCATTTGTTTAACCGATATAGGGGCGGGATCTACTTCCACTATAATTTCTGGTGCAACGTAAGTGACCCGTTGCAACAGTCCTTTTGCAAGAATATCTTGAGGAAGTTCAGGACAAAAAAAGTGATCTCTTTTGGGGAGCAGAATTATGACTATGTTCTTTACAGGCTTGAGAGAAAGGGCAGGGGGTAGTCACAGCTAGGAACCATCTGCCGTACGCCTTTTTTGCTTCTTCCTCAGGATAAAGAACAGATACAGCATAAATATCCCCAGCGGTATGCCGAAGAGAAGATATACCTGCTGTCGGGTCAGTTTCTTCTTTTCAATGATTTTTATGGAACCCGCGGCCGATGTGAAATAATGCCTTCCCGCATCCTCATACGCCAGCAGGGCATAGATGGCGTAGTCTGCACCCACCAGGGCCGAAGAATTTGAAACAGGGAAATCAAGGGTTTGCTCTGCCAGGGGTTCCAACTTCAACACATGTAAACCGTCTTTTGGGGTGATCTCTTTCGGGATAATCAATCGAACGTTGATCTCTTTTTGATTGGCATCCAGATTTTTGACCGTAAGATGGAGCTTACCATCCTTTGCCATCTCAAGCGGTTTCATCTTGGCCAGTATTTTGGGTGGACCCCCTTCTCCATAGATCAGGTCCGTCAGCGAAAGAAAGGAAAAGGGGTATTGATTGACATCGGTAAAATCAATACGGGTAATGAGCGGATAAGCGCCTGGTTTGTCAAACGAAATGTCAAGGTTGAATTGGCTCTTGGAGACCTCACCCACCTCAAGTTTTTCAATGGGCCTGCCTGCCTGAGAATGCCCGCCGATCTCTGTGGTGACCACGAGGTTATAGGCCAGCTCATCTCCCCGATTTGTCAGTTCAACAGTTATTGTCAGCTTATCGTCTTGGAGCTTGGTCTCAACCCTGGTGTCGATCGTGATGAATCTGGCCTGGGAGACCCCTGGAGAGAGAGGCAAAAAGAATAGTATTAGAAAAACGATGGTTTGCCCAAAAAGATCTTTGAGATAGCCCATATACGACGCTTCTTTATCAGCAATATGCCGGCAGCAAGATATGATAGGTCCCAACGGCCCAAAAGTAAACCGTGTTGATTTTGCAAAGAAGAACATTCTGTCTTGAATTCGGGTGCTTCCCGGTGGTCCATAAAGTGGTGAGGGTTTGATTCAATTGGATCGAAATTTATGCCATTTGACCAGGCTCCAAAGAATAACGGTCTTCCAGTTGATTGGCCTAATTTGCAAAAAACGGCAAGAATTATTGACAAATATTGCCCAAATTTGGACTCTGCTAAGCATTTTATCTTTTTTTGGACTGACCTAACCCAGTAAATTTACAGGATGTTTCCTCGAATACGTTCTGCTGACGGTTCTTGCATAATTCTTGCAAGGATTTATATTGAACAGATGTGTAAATGACAGTGTTTCCCGATCCGGTTTGAAATTTTGGACTCAACCGGAGGAAAAGCGCAATCAGAAAACGAAAAGGGTCCGAATTGGAGAAAAAAAGATGAAAAGGTGCTCAGTTATCGGTTTTTTGTGTTTTGCGGCAATTTTTTCGCTCTCTTTCCAGGCCGAAGGGGTAATGATCGGATTGAGTACCGAGGAGCTCACCAGGTCGTCAGATGTGATCGTCAGGGGGGTGATCGAGTCTGTACAGTCTGAATGGAGTGCAGATGGCAGGACAATCATTACCAGGGCATCTGTTCTCGTCGATGATGTGATTGGCGGGAAGGTAACCGGGAATAGAGTCATGGTGGAGTATCCGGGAGGCGAGGTAGACGGGATAGGGCTAAAGGTCTCTGATGTATCCCCGCTCATGGAGGGGGAGGATGTCCTTCTCTTTCTTAGTTCCGAAACAGAGAGGATGGGTGTCTTTGTCCGCAAGATGGTGGGCAATGCCCAGGGGGAATACCGTATTGATCGGAAAGGGATTGCCAGGAAAAGGGGATTTACCCTCGCAGACAGAAAAGATGTTATTGATAATGACATCCCTGTTGAGGAGCTGATAGGAAAAATAAGGGCCGTATTAAAGGACTAAGAATGGCAAGTTCACTGAGGGTCTTATTATCTTGCCTTGCTCTTTTCGTTGCCATAGGTATCTGGTCTTTCAATTCATATGCCTATGAGGTCAGCAAAACCAGCGGCGGAACAGAGATAAAGTGGCCCTCTACCAGCACCACCTATTATATAAACCCGTCCGGCGGGCCATCGGGTAGCCTGTCCGCTGTGCAGGCCGCAATGCAGACATGGACCGATGTCTCTTCTTCCTCATTTGGTTTTGTATATGGCGGTACCACGTCAAGCACATCCTATGGCGCCAATGACGGGACTAATATCGTCTGTTTTGGTTCGCTGGGGGCAGGGATCCTGGCCCAGAACAGCTTCTGGTTCTACAGTGACAGCCACCCAAATCCACTTTTGGTTGGGAAACTTTTAGATAGTGATATCAAATTCAATACGGACTATACCTATGCAACCGATGGCTCTGGGGGTGCCTATGATGTTCAGAATATCGGTACCCATGAATTTGGTCATTCTCTGAGTCTGGCCGATCTCTATAGTGCCTCAGATTCCGAAAAGACCATGTACGGTTATGGTACCCTTGGAGACATAGAGAAGAGGACACTGGATCAAGACGATATCGATGGGATTTCACATCTATATCCCTCCGGGGCCACGACCACAACGACCAGTTCCACCTCTTCAACCACCAGCTCAACCACATCGACTTCTTCGAGCACGACGACGAGTGTCTCGAGTCCTCCCAACTTGAGATACTGGCAGGCGCCCAACGGGAGTTTCTCTTTGACGCCCCAGAGCAACCTCAGTTGGGGTGACAGCGTCACCGCATATTACGGGGTCGGAAATTACGGCAACGGCGACATCCCGAGCGGAACCCGGTATCGGTTCCGGTTTTACATCTCCTCAAACAGCTACATCAGCACCGCTGATTATTACTGGCAGGGGTATTATTCAGATTCGGGGCTTCCTTCGGGCTATGGCGTTTACGGCAATTTTACGAAGGCGCTTCCCAGTTTACCACCTTCAGGGTTCTCATCGACAGGGACCATCTATATTGGCATGATCGTTGATCCTTTGGATGAGATCACCGAATCCAATGAAAACGATAACAGGAATCAGGGCGTGAGCAAAGATTACGGTTCCCTGGGCATCAGCGGCGGAGTAGTTACAACGACGACCTCCACCAGCACCTCCACAAGCTCATCCTCCACCTCCTCATCATCAACGAGCAGTTCATCAACCACCTCCACAACCCTGACAACAAGCACCACAACCACATCTCAAACGACCTCGACAACCACAACTTCCACGTCAACCACCACCACCTCGATCCCTGTTGCCCCCACAATGGCCACAGGTTCGGGGAGTGGAGAAGCGGGCGGCAATATAACCCTGCCGATTACCCTCACCAATAAAACAGGAGTTTCCGTTGCGGCCGTCTCGGTTGATATCGAATATGACGCGACAATATTCAAAACCCCGAGCGCAGTCATCGGCCCGGCCGGAGAGGCTGCCGGTAAAACGGTTGCAATGGGCGATATCTCTGCCGGCATCTTTCGGGTCAGCGTCCTTTCTACTTCGAACAACACGGTCATCGGGGATGGGGTTGTTGCCTATCTTACACTCGGTATACAAACAAACACGCCAACAGGCACCACCACACTGACAACCACCGCCTCCGGCTCCGATCCATCTGGGGGTGACGTGACGGTTATTGGATCACATGGAACGGTAAATATTATAAGCGGTATTGCAGGGGACTGTGATGGGGATGGGAATGTCAGTATTGCCGAGCTTCAATCTGCCATCAATATGTTTCTTGGTCTAAACACGATCGAGAGTTGCGTGGATGTCAATGAGAATGGTAGGGTGAGCATCGCGGAGATACAGAAGGTAATAAATAACCATCTGGGATTAACAGGTTCGGGCCTGACATCAGTTGGGAATGACCTCATGGGTTTCCGGGGAAACGCTTCTCATAACTCAAACACCGCTGGAAGTTCCACCGCGCCCTCGTTGGAAATCGGGCACGTGTCCGGCGAGCCGGGGGAGGCAGTGACGGTGCCCATGACCCTCACGAATGCTTCAGGGTATAATATTTCAGCGTTATCGAGCGACATCGTATATGATACCAGCAGGCTTGAAAACCCGATCGTGGAGATCGGCCCCGCCGGGACGGCTGCCAGCAAGACGGTCACCTCTAGTGAACCGTCCTCCGGTACTTTCAGAGTAGGGGTGCTCTCAATTGCCAACAATGATGCCGTTGGGGACGGTGTGGTTGCCTATTTGATATTTACGATTAAAGAGGCATGGGGCCGGACAACCCTGTCAAACTCTCCGGAGGGGTCAGATCCTGCAGGAAATGATGTGACCGGTGACGGGAGAAACGGGAGTGTCACGGCGGCAAGTATTATTTATGTAGATCCTAGCGCACAATGTGGGGGCAACGACTCATGCTTCTCAAGGATTCAAAACGGCATTGATTCGGCAACCACATATTCTGTCATAAAGCTAAATGAGGGCACGTATAACGAGGACATTACCATTGATCAACCTAACGGTTTGATCCTCCAGGGCGGATGGGATTCAACCTTCACGACCCAGTCATCAAACACGGTTATCAAGTCCTTAACCATCAGCGGCGGGGCCGGAACCGTTGAAATCGAGAATGTGGTTCTGGAATAGCAAGGGTTTTCCAGGGCAGAGGTGAATATCGTTAGACGTTTAACCAACTACAGATAAGAAATAACAAAGAGAAGGAGGAGATATTATGGGAAAGAGAACCAAGAGTTTGTGGGCCATCCTGGCGGCCCTGTTTGTTTGCCTGGCCATACCCGTTTCTGCCTTTGCCACGGACAAGCTTGTGGTGAAGGATGGAGATGGGACAACGACCTTTAAGGTGGAAGATGACGGGTCCCTTGCAGCGAGCGGCAATGTTGCCTTCGGGGCAACCAGTTCAACGGTGCCGCTGCTGGTTCAAACCTCAGCCACCGGTCACGTTGCGACTTTTTTCCGAAAAGATGGAAACACCGCTGAAATTCAGATTGGCCAGAGCACGGAGACCAATAAGGCGGCTGTGATTGGATTCAGTCAGGATGGTGCGTATTATTATATGTCAGTTTACGGTCTTGGCGTTAATCGCCTGGTGTTTAATTCTAGTGGGTACCTGGGCGTGGGAACCACGACCCCTTCCTACCCCTTAGAGATGGCAAGCGGGGCCCATGTCACAACCGGGGGTGTTTGGACAAATGCATCCAGCCGGGAATACAAGAAGGACATCAAGGAGCTTACGCGGGATGAGGCCATGCATACGCTGAAACGGTTAAACCCCGTAAAATTCAGTTACAAAGTGGATTCAGAAGACAGACATGTGGGGTTTATTGCCGAAGACGCGCCCGACCTTGTGGCCACCAAGGATAGGAAAGGGATGAGTCCCATGGATGTGGTTGCGGTCCTCACCAAGGTGGTTCAGGAGCAACAGAAGACCATAAATGAACTGAGTAAGAAAGTCGCCCAACTCCAGGGCGTATCAGAATAGGGAAAGATATGTTGGGATTGGGTGACGCTGTGATGAAAAATCCAAGGTTTATTCTGGTCCCCCTTCTTATCTTTCTGTGTGCGATTTTTTTGATAGCGGGAGGACTAGCGAAGGCGTTTGATAATGGAACCAAACCGGATGGCTACGAGGCGTTGGCAGAAAAGGCCCTTGCCAAAGGATCTGTCAAGGTAATTATTCAACTGAATGTAATGAATATCGGAAAATTGACGGAGGATTCGCAAGAATTTTCAGGCCATAAGCGGGGAAAGGAGAATTCTCTGGATCGCAGAAAAGCAGATGCTTTGTTGGCAGAGGCCATTCGTACTGTCGCAGATTCGGTGCTTTACCGGTTGAATGGGGCCGAATACCGAATCAACCATACCTATTCAACCATACCTTTTCTTGCGCTCGATGTTTCAATGGAGGCCTTGTCAATCTTGCGGTCTCTCCCTGAAGTCCTGGATATTGTTGAAGACGTGCCCGTAAGACTCAACAGGTACGAGGGAAGCGAAAAAGGCCCGTTGAAGGATTTTTTTTTAAGCGATGGGCCTGAGCCTCCAAGTCTTAATGACACGATTGATGTTGTCGGGGCGGATGTTGCATGGGGGTATGGATACACGGGTTCCGGATGGTTTGTGGCGATCCTGGATACCGGGATCCGATCCACCCATGAAATGTTTGCGGGAAAGACGATTGTAGAGGCATGCTTCTCAGCCGACAGTGCCTGTCCCAACGGGAGCACCGAGATGTACGGGAGCGGCGCTGCGGCACACTATTATGGCTACTCCGGATATGACCATGGCACCCATGTGGCTGGAATCGCCGCGGGTAACAGCGGCACGATATTTGGTGTAGCCAAAAATGCTGACATTGTTGCTGTACAGGTATTTTCGCCGTTTTCCGGATCAATCTGCGGATCAAGCAATACCTGTGTCCTATCTTATCCTTCAGATCAGCTAAAAGGGTTGGAATATATCTATTCCATACGGGGGAGCTATGACATCGCCGCTGCGAATATGAGCCTGGGTGGCGGTGAATACGATTCTTACTGTGATACCGATTCCCGGAAAACGGCGATTGACAACCTTCGTGCCGTGGGAATTTCAACCGTGATTTCTAGCGGAAATGATGGATATTGCGGGTATGTAGGTAGCCCTGCTTGCATATCATCGTCCGTTACAGTGGGTGCGACAAACGATGCTGACGTGGAAACGAGCTTTAATAACTGGAGTGACACGTTGCTTGATTTTTTTGCCCCCGGGTACCAGGTTTACTCGGCAACCGGTGCTTCGAATTCAAGCTATGGGACAAAGAGTGGTACCTCAATGGCAGCCCCCCATGTGACCGGGGCCTGGGCGCTTTTGAAACAGTACAAGGCCGGCGGGACTGTGACAGAGTTTTTTGGTGCCCTGAATTCAACAGGCGTGTCTGTGACCACCATATGTCCGGGCAGCTACGACCCCGATTACAAGCCAAGAATTCAGGTGGACAGCGCCCTTGAATCCCTGGGGTTTAGGTTCCTCTACGTGGAGGCGACAGGATCGTGTGGCGGCAAAACACCCTGCTATTCCACCATCCAGGCGGCCATCGACGCTGCAAGTTCCGGGGATTTCATAAAGATAGCCCAAGGAACTTATGATGAAGATCTCTCCCTGAACACATCCAAAAATCTGACGCTGCAGGGAGGGTGGAACGCATCCTTCACCTCCCGATCGTCAACATCAACCCTAAACTCCATGACGCTCGGTAACAGTGAAGGAACAGTCACTGCGGAGTACCTGGTGTTTCAGTAGTATCCTGCCTTCAAAAAAGCTTCAAGTAACTGCTGATTCAGGAGTCTGTTTCAGCCTCCTTGTCCAGGATTTCACCCAGAGCGAATGCAACATCACCCACCAGCTGGGCGCATATTTTGTGGCGACTTTCAGGGTTTTTATAAAAGTCCTTTGTGGCTTCCCTGTCTCTCCAACCCACTCTGGCAATATCCCTGCAATTGATGCCCCCGTAAGATTCGGTGAGACCCTCAAATATCTTGGATAGCTTATAACTCAAACGCCACATGCGAGGGTCATCTTTTTCCTCAAGGTTCCCCCTGCTGTAGATGCTTGAAATCAGGGCCACCCCGCCCAGCAGGCTGCCGCAGACGTTTCCCGTGCTGGCAATCCCCCCGCCAAACGCGCCCATGGCCTTGATAACGGCCTCATTGACCGCACCCAGTTTTTCCTGACCAACTGCCAGAATTACCTGGCTTCAGTGGAATCGTTTTGCAAACAACTCGATGGCTCTTTCTCTCATCTCTTGTGGATTCACTATGATCCTCCTGTTCATTTTCCTGTTCAGGAACTGTTTGACCTCATTCGTCTCATCTGAAACCCGGGCCCGGATCTTTACTCCTCGCGTTTACTGTCACTAAATTCTCGTGAATTCCCCCGTTTGAAATCCAGGGCATCCCGAAACATTTTCTGCCCTACCTAAACGCGAACGTATCCATAAAAGTAACAAAGATATATTTGTAAAGTAAGTCACCTGTCAAGAAGGAATGCGTCACGTAACCGTTCACAGGTCCCGCTGGCGGGGAACCTTTGAACCCTTGAACGCCTACAAATTTTCTTTATGTGATGGCATGAAAGGTTTTTGAGGGTAATTATAGGTAACCATAAGACTTTGAAAAGGTCTAGGGAGATCACTATTGACTAATAATTACAAAAATGCTCTAATCCCTGTTTAGGGAGGTGGTATGGGATGGGAGAGACAAGATTTCTTAGCACCCGGGAGGTTGCACAATTCCTAAATATTAACGAAAAGATGGTCTACGCCCTCATCGCGGAAAAGGGGCTCCCGGCAACCAAAGTGACAGGGAAGTGGCTTTTTCCCCTTCACCTTGTGGAGCAATGGCTGGAAAATGAGACCATTAACTACCCTGAAACAACGGATCCTTTGCCCGCCTATCAGGGGCTGCTCATTATAGGCGGGAGTAATGATATCCTGTTGGACAAGACGATTTCGCTTTTCAACGACCGTCACCCGGAGCATGTGGCGGTCTTTGGAAACCTGGGAAGCCTCGGGGGGATTCGGGCGCTCAGGCGAAATCTCTGCCATATGGCCACAAGTCATCTGCTTCACCAAAATAGCCAGGAATACAACCTGGGTTTTGCCAAAGAGGAACTGGGACAATTGCCCGGGGTCGTGAACTTTTGCAGGAGGGAGCAGGGTTTCCTGGTGGCAAAGGGAAATCCTAAAGGGATTAAAGGGGTTCGAGATCTGACAGGTCACGACTTAAAGGTCGTCAATCGACCTTTGGGCACAGGTACCCGGTTGCTTTTTGACAAAGAGCTTGAGGAGGCCGGCATTGAGGGGAATAAGATTCAAGGGTATCACCGGGAACTGCAGCGGCACCTGGATGTGGGTCTGGAGGTCCTTTCGGGCAGGGCAGATCTGGGTCCGGCCATAAGGGCTGTGGCAGGCCTCCTGGATCTTGACTTTATTCCCTTGCGTTGGGAGCGCTTTGATTTCCTTATTCTTAAAGATCGGTTTTTTGAAAAAGGGGTACAGCTGTTTTTAAATCTCCTCCACGAAAGCGAGTTTAGAAAACAGGCGGAGGATCTGGCGGGTTACGATCTGAGCCTGTGCGGGAAAATGGTATTGCCGCAGGAGGCGGAAGGCGAAAAAGCGGAATGAAGAAAGGGCGCATACGTCCTCGCCGACTGAGGGACCTGCCTGACGTACAAATATGGCATAAGGCATGGTCTGGATCTTGAAATCCTGTTCCAAGGGACCCGAGACCATTGAGAGCACCAATTTTTTGACTGAAAGGGACCAAGAGATCATCCCATGGAATTCCTCATAGACAGTTTTTTGTCAGCAATTCTACTCCTTTGGTCGTTTAATCCCGATGTCTATTTTATCATCTATGTCTCACTCAAGGTGAGCCTCAGTTCAACCCTGATCGCCAGTCTCCTGGGTATCCCCACGGGTTTTATGATCTCTTTTAAGGAATTTCGGGGCAAGAGGGGTGTTATCACTGTCCTGAATTCTTTGATGGCGCTACCCACAGTGGTTGTCGGGCTCCTCGTCTATGCCTTTATCTCCAGGAGAGGTCTCCTGGGGATCCTCGATCTTCTATACACCCAGACCGCCATGGTTATTGGGCAGGTGATCCTTATTTTTCCTATCGTGACCTCCCTCACCATCGCGGCCACAAGCCGGGTGGATGAGAGGTACAGGAAGACGGCCATGACCCTTGGGGCCAGCCCGCTGCAGACGGCGCTGGTTATCTTCGGGGAGACACGTTTTGGCATAATGGCGGGGGTCATCGCCGCTTTTGGAAGGGTCATTTCAGAGATAGGTATCAGTATGATGCTGGGAGGCAACGCCAAAGGGTATACCCGAAACATGACAACTGCCATGGCCCTTGAATACGATAAGGGGGAATTTGTGCTGGGGGTGGCCCTCGGAATGGTTCTCCTCCTGATAAGCCTGAGTATCAACATCCTCTTCAATCATATACAGGGGAGAAGCAGGGTCTGATGCTCTATGAGATCAACCATCTCAAGAAGATTTATGGGGAAAGGACTGTCCTGGACATACCGGAACTGGTTCTTGAAAAGGGCATCATATATTCTTTACAGGGACCAAATGGATCGGGAAAGACAACACTCCTTGAAATCCTGGGCCTTCTGATTCCCCCAACGAGCGGGGAACTCAACTATGGAAACACCCGCATCGATTTTGTTGGGGATAATCTGACATACTTGCGCCGAGAGATTGTTATGGTCCAGCAGGACCCGGTTCTTTTCACGACCACGGTCCATAAGAATCTGGAATTTGGTCTCAGGGTCAGGGGAGTTTCCAAGAGAGAAAGGGGTAAGATCATCAGGGAGTCCCTGGATCTGGTGAAAATGCACGGTTTCGTGGATGCCGAGGCACATAACCTTTCAGGCGGAGAAACACAGCGGGTTGCCATTGCCCAGGCCCTGGTCTGTTCTCCGAAAGTGATGCTCTTTGATGAACCAACCTCCAGTGTTGACGTGGAGAGCCAGGTTGACATAGAAAACATAATCAAGGAAATAAATTCCCAAAAAAAGATTTCGATTATATTCACCACCCATAATTTGACCCAGGCCTCAAGGCTTTCCAGCAGGGTAATTTCACTTTTTGAAGGGGGGTTAACCTCTCAAAGGTCTCAAAATATATTCAATGGAAGAATTATCACTGATGGACAGGGGAATAGATCGTGCCTGATTCAGGACAAGATAAATTTGCCCGCAAAAACAGAAAAGACAGGGGATGTGAAGCTCTCAATCGATCCCGCGAAGGTTATGATTTTTCCTGATGGAGAGCCGGTGTTCGGGGAAAACACCTTTGTTGGAAGACTGGTACAGATGACATACGAACATAACGGTGTGAGGGCGATAGCCGATATCGGGGTGCCGCTCAACATCCTTCTTTCAAGAAAGGAAGCGAGAGATAATCGTCTCTGCGTGGGAGATGAACTGAGGATCTCTTTTCCCAGTGACGCAGCCGAGGTATTGTAAAGAGCCGATTATCCTGAAAGATATCCTGTGATTTCCGATTTTCAAAAGCGCTGGTTACAAGACCGTTGGCCTGTTTGGGCGGCCAGGGCCTTGGGGTTCTGGTCACGTCTGGTTCGGACCCGGCTTGTTGGACTCGAGGAGGTAAATCGATTCCCCAACTTGGCTGCCGCCCATTGGCACGGTGACGAGTTGGCCCTTGTCTCGCACTTTGGGCGTGCCGGGCTCACGCTACTGGTGAGCCACTCAAGGGACGGTGAAATGATGGCTAGGGGGGCAAGTGCCTTGGGCTACCGGATCACTCGTGGTTCATCCACCCGGGGTGCAGTGGGAGGGTTGTTGGCCCTTATCAAGGCAATACGGGGTGGACACAGCGTTGTCCTGGCGGTGGATGGCCCCCAGGGGCCGCGAGGGGTGTGTAAGATGGGCATTGTTCAACTGGCGCAGAAAACGGGCGTACCCCTGTTTCCGGTGGGGGTGGCCACTTCCCGCAAATATATTTTCAAAAAGACGTGGAATCAGGTATATCTGCCTCTGCCCCTTGCCCGCCAGGTGATTTTGGTGGATGAGCCCCTGTTTTTTTCAAGGACATCCGACCCAAAAGAGATGGAGCAGTATCGCCTCAGTGTAGAGACGGCCCTCCACAGGGCCCGTGACAAGGCAGAGAGGATACTTAGGGACGGGGAATGAGCACCCATGTTTCTTTGGCCATTATCTTGCGGATTAGGGAGTTCGGTGAGTCGGATCTCTTGATCAGCTTTTTCACCGCTGACAAAGGTCGATTAAAGGGTGTGGCCAAAGGCGCACGGAGGAGTAAGCGGCGTTTTTCCAATTGCCTGGATCTGTTTTGCCTGACAAATCTGGAATATGACTTGAAGAGGAAGGGAGACCTCTATTTTCTCCATTCATGCAAGCTGGTCAACGCATTTCCGGGGCTCAGATCCGATTTCTGCTCTTTGTCCCTGGCGAGCTACATGACGGAACTCAGCGAGATCCTCTTCCCCTTGGCCGTAACGGATGAAAAGATGTTTGGGTTGTTAAAGGACTCCTTTCTTGCCATAAGCGACGGCCAGAGCGGCGATATTCTCCGCATCTTTTTTGAGGCAAGGGCCATGGCGTTGGGGGGCTATGGGATTGATCTGGACAGGTGTTGCGGTTGCGGAAGGGCTTATAAAGGCAAGGGAGATGCCATTTTTGACCCGCGAAATGGGAGAATTGCCTGTCTTAAGT
>JADHXI010000073.1 GCA_016783065.1 Desulfobacteraceae bacterium
CTTATAATAAAATCAATGAGTTAGAAATCTCGCGGCCGCCTTTTGCACTGAAATGTTGATACAATTATGAGCAAATGTGTCAATTTTATAACATGATTTCAGTTGGTTATAGAATCTAACTCCAAAATGACGTTGTAGGATTTTACCAATAACCACCCCTGCTGCCATAAGGACATGGGGTGTTCAAAAGGACCTTGATCTTTACAGCGATGGAAGGCGGTCCTGAAACCAAAATAGGGGAACCTCCCCCTGGTGTCAAGGGGATAGCGTTGCTGATAGATTTTTATTGAATTCTTCCCTGCATTCATCAATACTAGAAACCCAGTTTTTGCGGCAAGCGTAATCTGCAGCATCTTAAGAGTGGAATGAATGCGAGAGTCTCTCACACGGAATCATGATAATTTCAACAAGAGACGGACAGTCGTTCGACACCGAGAAAGACCTTGAGGCAGCAGAACGCCACATCCTCCAAAAGCTATTCCTGTGGGCGTCCATGGCCACCAGCCTTGATCAATTCAGGGAGAAGAAAGACGAGGCCCTGCTTAGGGGATGGAATGGCTCGGGCCCCATTGATGAGAGCAATACCCTTAAGAGTATTATTACGGACCTGGAGGGCAGGGTATGCATTCGGCTTGGCATAACATCTTGAGAATTATGGGTCCTAAGTTTTAAGTCGAGATGGAGGAAATTAAATTGAAGACCCCTTCTCTTAAATCGGATCGCGAAAGGGTCAGTGAATATATTCAACTCATCCGGGGGAAACAGGCCGAGGAGCCTCTGAATGTGGCGATTATCGGCGGAGGGAAGGCCTGCCACAACCTGCTCAAGATCTTGGACAAAAATCGCCTCTCCCGATTGAGGATGAACATCGTCGGGGTATTTGATGTAAACCCAGATGCACCTGGTTTTCGCTATGCAAAGGCATTGAACCTCTTCGCAGCCTCCCGCCTCGAGGAATTTTCAGCCCTGGAGGGGCTCAACCTGATAATCGAGCTTACAGGATCAAACAGGGTGAGAGGGGAGATATTAAAGCTAAAGCCCTCAGGGGTCTCCGTGATAGACCATGTGGCTGCAAGACTACTCTGGGACCTTGTCCAGATAGAGTCGGAGAAGGCCGAGCTTGAGAGGGAAAGTCAGAGGTATGAGGAGCGCAGCAAGAAGGAGACACAGGTGATATTGGATTCCCTTCCGTATCGGGTCATGATGATCGATATGGACATGAAAGTGGAGCGGGTCAATGAAACTTTCCTGGGGGAGTTTGGCCGTACCCAGGAGGAGACAATAGGGAAAAAGTGTTATGAAATCAGGTATGGTTTGGATAGACCCTGTAAAGAGATCGGGGAAGTCTGCTTCCTGAAGGATCGGCTGGAAGAGATAAGGGGAAAAGGGGTATTCAGTACCATCAAGGAACATATGTCGGAGGAGGGTGATATACGATTTGACGTGATTACCCTTTCCCCCATTCTTGACGAGAATGGCGAAGTCACTCATATCCTGGAGGCCTCAAGAGATGTGACCGACAGGATCAAACTTGAACGTGAGGTGGAAAAATCCAATACCTTTTTTCAGAACGTGATTCAAAGCACCGTGGATGGGATCGTTGTCGTGGATACCAGGGGGAACGTGCTCATGTTTAACGAGGGCATGGAAGAACTGACAGGGCATTCCGCCAAGAAAATTGCGGACAGGGGGCACCTGAGTAGCTTTTACGACATCGATGTGGCCAAAGAGAATATGAAAAAAATGCGGAGTAATCGGCACGGCCCCAAGGACAAACTGAACCCGACGAGCATGACCATTACCACAAAGGATGGTGACAAGATACCGGTGACCCTCTCCGCCTCCATCATCAGGATTGAGGGAAAGGAGGTGGGCAGTGTGGGCGTATTTAGGGATATGAGAGAGATTCTCCAGATGCGTAAGGAACTCGAAGAGGCCCACATCCAGCTTGTCCAGTCAGAAAAGATAGCCTTCATCGGCAGGATGGCCGCTGGCGTGGCACATGAGATAAATAACCCGCTGTCCGGAATTATGATGTATGCTGAAATGCTGAAAGAGAATTTGCAGGAAAACCCTGAGCATATGGATGATGCCCAGGAAATCATTGTGCAAACCCTGCGCTGTAAAAAGATCGTATCGGAATTGCTCGAGTTCAGCCGACAGTCTGTGGGGAAAACATCTTCTTTCAGCCTGAGCGAACTGATTACCAGGTGTTTGAATCTCCTGGTCAATCAAGCGCTTTTTCAAGACATAGAAGTGAAGATGGATATGGAGGAAAAATTGCCCCAGATGGTTGGGGATGTGGGTCAACTCCAACAGGTCTTTACAAATCTATTTATCAACGCGGTCGATGCCATGGAGGGCAAAGGCAAGCTGAATATCAATGTGAGGTACAACCCTCATGCGAAGAGGTTCATTGTCAGGGTTGGGGATACGGGTCCGGGCATACCCGATGAGGTGAGGGACAAGATATTCGGCATTTTTTTTACCACCAAACCGGCGGGGAAAGGCACCGGGCTGGGCCTTGCCATATCCCAGAATATCATAGGCCTTCATGGTGGCAGCCTGAGATTTGAATGCCCCCCCCAAGGGGGTACGATCTTTGTTATCGAGTTTCCTTTCGAGTTTAGTGAACCTTCTGTTGAAGAACCTGTTTTTATAGGATTGAATGAATGATGGGTGAGACGATTAAGGTTCTCGTTGTGGATGACGAAAAGGTTGTTAGGGACGGGTGCAATCGCGTATTGACCGGCAAAGGATACGAGGTGCTGACTGCGGAAAATGGCCGGGAGGGCTTGGATCTCATGGGAAGGGAAGCCGTGGATATCATTCTCCTCGACCTAAAAATGCCCGTCATGAGCGGGGAAGAAATGCTTGAGAAGACCCGCGATTTGTACCCGGATGTGCCCGTGATCATAATTACAGGTCACGGGACCATCGATACTGCCGTAGAATGCATGAAAAAAGGTGCATACGATTTCATTACCAAGCCCTTCCAGATCGAGCAGTTCTTGATAACTATCAAGAGGGCTGAAGACAACAGGAGACTGGCCCAAAGGGCGAAACAGTTTGAAGAGGAAAACATACGAAATCTCTACGACCTGAGCCTGGAAAAGAGCCGCCTGAGGACTATCATTAACTGTATGGCCAACGGTGTTATGGTGACCAACCGCAATCTGGAGGTGGTCTTGCACAACCCTGCTTTTATGAGGCTCTTGGAGATATCGGAAGAGATAGAAAACCCCCTCCCCGTCTCAGAGATTATCACTAATGAGGCCCTTGTAACCACCCTCGAGGAGATCCAATCGGGTGAATCATCAAGGGATAAGTCCATCTCCCAGGAGATAGAGGCGGGCAAGAATACCCTTAGGGCCATTTCAGTGCCGGCCTTGGGACCGGATGATGGGGTGGTGGGGACCGTAACGGTCTTGCAAGATATCACCCCCTTCAAGCAGCTTGATGAGATGAAATCAGACTTCGTAAACATGGTGGCACATGAACTTCGCAGCCCCCTGGTATCTATCAGGCAACAAGACAGTGTCTTATTAGAGGGGCTGGCCGGGCCACTCCAAGAAAAACATAGGGAGTTTTTGGGAAGGGGTCTAGCAAAAATAGACCAGCTTTTGGAACTGATCAATGACCTCTTGGATATAGCGAAGATCGAGGCGGGGAAGCACGTTCAGTATCAGGTACCAATAGATATCGGAAGGGTTATTGAGGATACCATCGCCTTGATGGAACCAAGGGCCAGAGAAGAGGGTGTGAACCTAAAATATTTCTGTGAGAATCTAAAGCCTGTACAGGCTGACCCCAAGAGCATTCAGGAGATATTTAACAATCTGATATCCAATGCCATTAACTACTCACCCGGTGGCGGCCAGGTGGTTGTCACGGTCAGGGGCCTAGGGGAATATATGGAAATAAGGGTGGAAGATACCGGAGTGGGGATTCATCCGGAGGAGCTTCCCAAGATCTTTGACAAGTTCTATCGGGTAAAGCACCCGAAGACCCGTCAAGTAATTGGGACCGGGCTGGGCCTTGCCATTGTAAAGGGTGTGGTGGAGGCCCATAACGGTACGATCGATGTGGAGAGCACCCCGGACAAAGGTACTACTTTCAAAATCTTGCTGCCGGTTATCATGTCAAACGAATGATTTGAAGAACGTAAACCATGTCTCGATGTTGTATGATGAGACCAAGAGTAAGGCCCTTTATTTGTCATGGATAATAAGCCTTCAGTCATGAACATCGCCCTTGTGGGTGGGAAGTCCTATTGCAAGGAAATCCTCGAAAAGACCTCCCTGGATCAGAAAGAGGGGGAAATAACCGAGGGCATTGTAGCTGTGGCTGATCCTGATCCTCAAAGCCCCGGGATGCTATTAGCCGGGCAATTAGGCCTGATAACCGTTAATGACTATCATGAGCTTTATGACCCCCGGTATGATATCCACCTTATAATAGTTCTGATCCCTGAACAGAATATCCTGGAAGATATTCTCAAGACCAGGCCACCCAATATCCGCATCCTCTCCTATAAGGTTTTTGAGCTCTTCTGGAAGGCCATCGGTTTGGAAGAGCGCAAGTTGAGGGAGAGGACCAAGGAGATGGAGACCATCCTGAATGGGATCCAGGACTTTATTCTGGTCATCACGCCTGACAGAACGATTGTGGAGGTTAATGATGCATTTCTCACAAAGATGGGTTATTCCCGTGAACAGGTGATTGGCCGGAAATGCCATGACGTCTATCAGAAAACATACGATCAGTGTAACGAGGAGGACCCCGTCTGCCCCCTGAGGGAGGTGGTGCGAACCAAGAGTCAATGGCGACAGGTCCGGACCGGGGTGGGCTCTGACGGAGATCCTCGCTATTTTGAGATCAACGTCTACCCTATCTGGGAAAAGGACAGTAAGATTTCCAAGTTCATCCATATTAGCCGCGATGTCACAGAACGCCGGAAGGAAGAGGAGGAAATCACCCGACGTCTGGAACATATGGTCGAAGAACGAACCAGGGAGTTGAAAGAAACCCATGACAAACTTCTTCACCAGGACAAGATGGCCTCACTCGGGAAGCTTTCTGCCTCAGTTGTCCATGAAATCAATAACCCCATTGCCGGTATATTAAACCTGACCCTACTGATCAAAAGGATTCTTGAAGAGGGCCCCACCAGGCAAAAGGAGATTGACCAATTCAATCAGTATCTTGATCTCATGGAGTTGGAAACCAGACGAACCGGCCGCATCGTATCCAACCTGCTCGCCTTCTCCCGGCAGTCCAAAATGGAGCCGAAACGCCTGAATCTTAACCGTCTCATCGAACAAACGCTCTTCTTGAATTCGAACCTGCTCAAGATAAATGGGGTCAAGGTTGAAAAAAGCTTAGAACCGGATCTACCCTATCTTGTCGGATCGGGGGATCAGCTTCAACAGGTTTTAATGAATATTATCTCTAACGCTGTGGAGGCTATGGAGACAAATGGGGGCGGTGTCTTGAGTATAGAAACCAAGCACCTGTCGACAGAGGGCAAGATACTTGCCAGCTTTAGAGATACAGGTAAAGGCATACCAGACGAAAATCTTTCCAGGCTCTTCGAACCCTTTTTCACCACAAAGAAAAAGGGAAAAGGAGTGGGCCTTGGGCTTTCCGTTGCATACGGGATCATTCAAGAGCATGGCGGATCAATCCATGCGAAATCAGAGGTGGAACAGGGGTCCACCTTTATAATCGAGCTCCCCCTGAAACAGCCATCAGGGTCTTATGACTGACAGGGAGGTCCCCATGGGCAGCACCAAAATCCTGGTCGTTGATGATGAATTGATCATGAGGGAGTCCTTGGCCGGCTGGCTTTACAGGGACGGCTATGATGTGAAAACGGTTGGCAGCGGTGAAGAGGCCCTGGAAAGACTTAAGGGAACCCGTTTTGACATCCTCCTGGTTGATATCAAGATGGAAGGTATAAGCGGATTAGATCTTCTGCGACAGGTGAAGGAGGATGACCCCGATGTGGCGGTGGTCATGATTACCGCCTACGGTTCAATCTCGACTGCCATTGAGGCCATGAAGAACGGTGCTTTCGATTATCTGCTCAAACCCTTTGATCCAGAGGCATTAGGGGTTGTGATCGACAAGATCATCGAACATCAGGACCAGGCCCGGGAAAACATCTTCCTGAGAGAACAGTTCAAAGACCGGACCCGCTTTGAAAGTATGATCGGCCAGTCCAAAGCGATGCAAGAGGTCTTCGACCTCATTCAGGACGTGGCCCCCACGGGCTCCACGGTCCTGATCACCGGGGAGACCGGGACAGGAAAGGGATTGGCAGCCAAGGCCATCCATACCAACAGTCCCCGGTGCGAAGGCCCTTTTGTGCAAGTCAACTGCGGCGCTATCCCTGAGCATCTTATGGAAAGTGAACTGTTTGGTCATCAGAAAGGGGCGTTTACAGATGCCAAAGAGACAAAAAAAGGGAGGTTGGAACTGGCCCATGATGGGACCCTTTTACTAGACGAAATCGGGGAGATCGGCATGAGAATGCAGATAGACCTCTTACGGGTACTGGAGGACGGTGTATTTTACCGGGTGGGAGGCACTCAACCCATTGAAGTGGATTTCAGGGTCATCGCCTCTACCAATCGAAATCTTGAAGAGGCGATAAAAGAGGGTATATTTAGAGAAGACCTTTACTACCGCCTGAATGTGATCTCCTTTCAAATGCCTTCGCTTCGTGAACGTAAAGAAGATATCCCGCTTGTGGCTGAGCATTTTCTTCTCCGTTTTTCTCAAGAGACCAACAAACCTGTAGACCAGATCAGCCGGGAGGCCATAGACGAGATGATGCTTTATGAATGGCCGGGGAACGTGCGGGAACTGGAGAACGCCCTTGAAAGAGCAGTGGTTGTGTGCAAGGGCCGCAAGATCTTACCCGAGGATTTACCCATTTTTCGCCCTGAATACCTGGCACTCCCAAACGGCAATTCCTTGAAGAGAGTTGAAACGGAACATATCACCAAGATACTCAATATAAATCAATGGAATATAGCCAAGAGCGCAAAGGTCCTAGGTGTAGATCGGTCAACCCTCTATAACAAAATCAAACGATATCAGATCCCTAAACCAACTTGATCGTCCCGCCTCCACATAGCATCGCAATCTCTCCTGTTGGGGCTTCGGATACCGAACTCCTCATACAGGTCGGGAAGGAAATCAGTAGGATATTTGGCTACCAAACGGAGATTATTCCTCTCCTCAAGGATGTGGATTTTGCCCTTGACCCTAGTCGAAACCAATACCATTCAACTCTTATCCTGGGAGAGCTGGCCAGCTTGGCCCCACACGCCATCAAGGTGGTTGCAATTGTTCAGGTAGATCTCTTTATTCCCATCTTGACCCATATTTTTGGGGAGGCTCAGCTGGGCGGAAAGGCGTGCATCATATCGATTTATCGGCTTAGAGAAGGCCTTTCATCCTTAAGCAACCCTGAATTCTATCATAAGAGGGTGGTCAAGGAGGCCATACACGAATTGGGGCATACCTTCAGGCTTCGCCATTGCCGAGATCAAAGTTGTATCATGCATTACTGCCGCACGGTAAAGGATGTGGACAGAAGATCAGATCAATTCTGCCGCTACTGCAAGGTCCTTTTGGAAGACGAAATGAAAAGGCTGAACAGGAACTGGGGCTCCAGGAATCCTGCAATTTAGGTATGTTGTGGTTTAGGTATGAAGGAATATTCTGGTCAACCTCCCCCATCCTAATTGGGGCATGTTACCATAGATGTTATCCCTTAGATGGCCGCCGTCCGCTGCGGCGAGAGGGCCTGCAATATCTTCTATGATCTGATAAAGGCGCTGGACCTCTCCTCCCGTAAAATTCCCACTTTCTTCATTGATCATTAGATTTTTCAGGTCCTGACGCAGGTTGCTCGGGTGAACCCTCAAGACCCAGCCTTCGGAAAATGGATCTTTATTGGCCAGGCCTCCCTCTTCCCTGAGCTTCAAGTTTGTTGAGGTTACCACACCGCTTACAGGGGAGAGGAATCTTGCCTTGTTCTCGCCCCGGTATGCTACTGTGTCTGCCCTTTCCTGTTTGATCTCCTTGCCGATAAGGGGGGCCTCAATACGGTCAAAGGGCCCTAACAGACGTAAGGCGAATTCATTGATTCCCACCCTCACCGAGGAACCCTCCTCAACCTTTATCCAGGTATGCCCACGGTGAAAGTAGTAACCCTGGGGAATCCTGAATCCTTTTACCTGGAGTGCATCAACAGGCCTGACAAGTGCATGTACGGAATATTGATCATGAAAATACTGATCAAAGTCGCAGTTACCGCACCGATATTCGTGCGTGCATATCCTAAAGCTAATGCGCCTCTTCATGTGGTGGACGCAAGGCCTTCTGGACCTTGGAAGGCCTCTTAATTTCTCCTTCCACGGAACAATTTTGCCTCGTCCCCCCATGGGGAACTCGCCTGCCTGCTTCAGCCTGGTATTCTCCTGGGCCAAATGTCCGAGGACCCTGTCGAAGCGACACTCCACACAGTCATAACCGCTTTGACAAGACTTTCGCTGAACCACCCCTGCCTGCATCCAGATACATGGATGGCGTTTCTCGGGCTTCTCTGTCTTTAGGTAGGTAGCCCCCATTTCTCACTCCCACGAATCACCACTTTGGTTAAAAGGACGACGAAGATCACTGTATCACGTCCCGAGGAAGGTCCTTGTCAATTTACCCCAACCCAAGGCTAGAAGATTTCCGTATATATCCTTCGCTAAATGACCACCATCCGCAGGGAGGGGTCCGGCTACCTCTTCGATCATCTGTTCCAACTTATTCACTTCTCCGTTCATCCAATTCACGCTGTCCTCATCAGCCATTAGCTTCTTCGCTGCGCCTTTGACGTCAGGAGTATAGACCATGAACATCCAGCCCTCTCCGTAAGGTCCCTGGTTGGCAAGTTCGGGTTTCTCTCTCAGCCCTGGATTGACTTCTACAATTACCCCATCAACAGGGGAAAGAACATCGGCTAAGTTATCCTCTCGCTTCAGCCCCCAACCAACACTGTCCTTCTCTAACTCCTTGCCCATTAAGGGAAGGTCAAAGGCATCCGGTTGGCCGAGGAGCTTCTGGGCAAAGTCATCCATTCCGACCCGAATGAAGCCGCCGCTCTCAATGCGCGCCCAGGTATGCCCGTTGTGAAAGAAATACCCGGCGGGGACTTTAAAGCCTTTGATCTCTTGAACTTCATGAGGTAAACTGCCGGTTCTTGTGGTCCAGACCTCCTCAAAAAACTGGTCAAAATCGCATTTGGAACATTCATAGTTGTAAGCACACGCCCTCTTATGAATGCGATTGGTCAGGGTGTGCCGGCAAGTCCTGTACAACCCCGGCCTTTTTCTCATGGTATCCTGCCATCGGATCTTGTCCTCCTTCTCCACTCTCTTCAGCATTCCGAGGTCGTATTTGCAGGAGGTACAATCATAAAAGTTGTTACAGTTCTTGAATTTCACCACACCCGCCTGCATCCAGATGCAGGAATTGGCCGCCTTGGCATGTTTGTCCGGTTTTACCATCCAGACCTGGCCCCCCAGGACCGTTCCTATTTCCGATTTGGAACCCAGGTCCTGCCCACTCCCCTTTCGGTAGGATGATCCATACCCCACTAGACTCCTGCGATTTTTTCTCCTCTCCTCAGTCATTTCTCCAACTCCTTTTTCCTAAGTTTTTTTGATATTGCCCCATTACAAAGGCAAGTGTTGTGCCATTGATTCCAGATCCTTTACTCAAGAGGCTATCTAATTGATATAATAAAACATTTTTCCATTGATTCTACTGGGAGGCATCAAGGCAGGCTCATAAGTCCAATAGCAGAAATGCTGAAATATCCTACAGTAGGGTCGAAAGAGTCTTTGTACGAACGGTGAATCACCTGTTTTTTTGGTGTGTTTTCATATCATTAGACAACTGTCGTCTTTTTCCACACTTGAATCGCATTTTCCTACAAGCATCGATTTAGCAAGTATTCAACCAGTTTTTCGTGAATCCAAGAGGACTGGTCTTCATTTTCATAAGACCTTAATCTGCTGAAATTAATGATATTTTGTTGTATACAAGGAAATTTGGGCTGAGAGTTGACAAAGCTTGTAAATGACGTTAAATAGTGCTCTCCAAAAATCATTGGCCTTGCGATGCTTAGGGATCGATGCTATGGAACCGGAGAGAGGCAATTGAGAAGGGATGCGAATTAAAGGTCCCGTAACGGCTATCTTAAATGCTGTCAAAGGATTACCCCAATAACTCGGAGGTCCACGTCATGCGGTTAAAAGAAAAGATTGCTTCTAAAAAGTTTGTTGTCTTAGGAGAATTTGAACCTCCAAAAGGTACCGATTTCTCGGGTCTTCTCAAAGACGCCAATCATGCAAGGGGGCGGGTAGATGCCTTCCTTGTCCCTGAGATGGCCAATGCAGTGTTGAAGGCCGGCTCTTTAGGTGGATGCGCCTTCTTCCAAAAGGAGGGGATCGAGACAGTCTTTCAGATCTGCTGCCGGGACAGAAACCGTCTGGCGCTTCAAGCCGACATATTGGCAGCAGGGGCCTTGGGAATTCCAAACATCATGGCCGTTGCGGGTGAAGACATAAGACATGGCGATCATCCGCATGCCAGGACCGTGAACGACCTGAACCTGGTAGAACTCCTCGAAACCATTCACAAGCTCCAGAACGGCAGGGACCTTGCCGGGATAGAATTGAGGGGATGTCCACGGTTTTGTATAGGTTCCACCGTAGACACAGGTGCAACCGGAGGTGTCTTGGAACTGGAGCTTGAGGGGCTCAAAAAAAAGATTGAGTTTGGTATTGATTACATAATTACCAACCCCATTTTTGACATCCGTCGGCTAGAGCAGTTCATGAAAAGGGTTGATACAGGGCAGGTTGCAATCATTCCTACTGTACTTCTACTAAAATCTGCCGGTATGGCAAGGTATATCGACCGAAATATCAGGGGGGTCTCAATTCCGCCTGAGATGATAAGAAACATCCAAAAGGCCTCTGATAGGCCCAAGGAATGTATCAATATTGCAGGGGAAGTCATACGCCACATAAAAGAAATGGGAATGGCAGGCGTCTTGATATCTACTGTCGGCTGGGAGGATAAGCTCCCCCAGATCTTGGATGAGGCTAGCCTCTAAATGGAAAGGAACCCGATAATGCCCGAAAGTGAACCCAAGAATTTGTCCGGTTCGATCATGGTTGTAGGGGGCGGTATAGCCGGCATGCAATCTGCCCTTGATCTAGCAAACTCCGGCTTCTTCGTCTACCTCCTTGAAAAATCTTCGGCAATTGGGGGGGTAATGTCTGAACTTGACAAGACATTTCCCACCAATGACTGTGCAATGTGAATCATCTCACCCAAACTGGTCGAGGTCGGCCGGCATCTGAACATTGACCTGATCACATGTGCCGAGGTGGAGGAGGTAGAAGGCTCCCGGGGTAATTTCAAGGTCACGATTCGAGAAACCCCACGCTACATTGATGACTCAAAGTGTACCGCCTGCGGCGATTGCGAGAGTGTATGCCCTGTCGCATTACCTAACGAATACGATCAGGGTCTGACCGCAAGGAAGGCCACCTACAAGAAATACCCCCAAGCCATACCCGGGGCCTTTGCTATCCATAAGGCAGACAAGGCCCCCTGCCGTCTTGCCTGTCCGGCGGGGCTCAATGTTCAGGGGTATGTACAGATGGTTGGGCAGGGCAAGTACAAAGAGGCCCTTAAAATCATAATGGAAGACCTTCCCCTGCCCGGAGTCCTTGGCAGGATCTGCCCGCATGGATGTGAAGATGCGTGTCGGCGGTGTGAGGTTGATGAGCCGGTGGCCATCAGGGAATTGAAGCGGTTGGCGGCCGATCAATTCGATCCTCGGGAGATCGAGATAGAATGCCTGGCCCCAAGGGAGGAAAAGGTGGCTATTATCGGTTCCGGCCCAGCAGGTCTATCCGCTGCCTATCACTTGGCCCGAAAAGGGGTCCTATCCACTATTTTTGAAGCACTGCCCGAGGCAGGTGGGATGTTGAGAGTTGGCATTCCTGAGCACCGCCTCCCACGAAAGATCCTTGACCAGGAGATCGAGCTAATCACCAACTTAGGCGTCGAGATTAAGACCAACACCCCTTTAGGCCCGGATCTGTCTGTAGACGATCTCTTTAGTCGAGGCTATAAGGCGGTCTACCTGGCAATAGGTGCCCACACAGGCATTGAATTGGGTATCCCTGAAGAGAAGGCCAGAGGTGTCCGCCAGGGGGTAGACTTTCTGAGAGAGCTGAATCTGACAGGCAAGGCTGCCGCAGGGAAAAAGGTCGCAATCATTGGTGGCGGCAACGTGGCCATCGACGTTGCCCGTTCCGCAGTCCGGTTGGGTGCAGAGGAGGTCAACATTATCTATCGCCGTACCCACGCCGAGATGCCGGCCTGGGAGGAGGAGATCCGGGCTGCCGAAATTGAAGGGGCAAGAATTGAATACCTCTCCGCTCCCCAGGAGGTCCTGTCCCGGGATGGTGAGGTTGTAGGACTGCGGTGTATCAGGATGGAGCTCGGTGAACCAGACTCATCGGGGAGGAGAAGGCCGATCCCTATTCCAGGGAGTGAGTATGAGATAGAGATTGATCAGCTTATTCCGGCCATTGGACAAAGACCTGATCTTTCAGCCCTCGAGGATATAGCAGGCTTGGAGTTTTCTCGCTGGGGAACCATCGAAGTTGATCCCGTTACATATGCCACCAATCGCGACGGGATTTTTTCGGGCGGGGATGTGCAGACCGGCCCATGGGTCGCTATCGGCGCCGTTGCTGCAGGCCGAGAGGCTGCCGAATCCATTGTCAGATACTTAGACGGACAGGATATGGCAGAAGGGCGTGAACCCATTTCAAACGAAAACCCGATTTACCGTCCGATCCCGGAAGATGAATCCGTAAAGGCCAGGGCAGAAATGCCGGAGCTGCCTGTTGATGGGCGGAAGGGCAATTTTGATGAAGTGGATCTGGGATATGATGGAGAGACCGGGCAAAGCGAGGCCCATCGCTGCCTCAACTGCGGTTACTGCTGCGAATGCTTCCAGTGTGTGGAGGCCTGCGGGGCCGGCGCGGTTACTAAGGAGACGCATGTACAACAACCTGGTATCGTGCAACTGAAGGTGGGATCTATCATTTTGGCCCCCGGTTTCCGCCCCTTTGATCCCTCAAGATTTGACACGTACAACTATGCAAGGCTTCCCAACGTGATGACCTCAATGGAGTTTGAAAGGATCCTTTCCGCCTCGGGCCCAACCATGGGTCATCTTGTAAGGTTGTCTGATAAAAAAGAACCCAAAAAGATTGCATGGCTTCAATGTGTTGGCTCCAGGGATATAAACCGGTGCGATCACGGCTACTGTTCATCGGTCTGTTGTATGTACGCTATCAAGGAAGCGGTCGTTGCCAAGGAACACGCCGAAGGCGATCTCGACTGCGCAGTCTTCTTCATGGATATGCGGACCTTTGGCAAGGATTTTGAGTTGTATTACAACAACGCCCGAGAAAAACATGGGGTCCGATTTATTCGTTCCAGGGTGCACACTGTGGATCCTGTCGAGGACAGTGATGACCTGTTGATAAAATACGCCGGCGAAAAGGGAGAAATATCCGAAGAACGTTTTGATATGGTGGTCCTTTCGGTAGGGATGGAGACCTCGCCTGAGGTAATGGCCCTTGCCAAAGACCTCGGCGTAGACCTCACCGAAGAGGGATTCTGTCTTACTGATCCCTTTCATCCCGTAACTACTTCTCAGGAGGGCATTTATGTATCCGGCTCGTTCCAGGGCCCGAAAGATATCCCCCAGTCTGTTATGGAGGCGAGTGCAGCCTCTTGTGCTGCGAGCATTGATCTCAGTGAGGCACGGGGAACCGAAACCAAAACCCAAGAGATCCCTGTAGAGGTGGACGTTTCAGGCCAGGAGCCCAAGATCGGGCTCTTTGTTTGCAACTGCGGCACCAACATAGGCGGTGTGGTGGATGTGCCCGCAGTAGCCGACTACGCCTCCTCTCTCCCTTTTGTTGTTCATGTAGATCAGAATCTCTTCACCTGCTCCCAGGATACCCAGGACAGGATGAAAGAGGTAATTAGAGAACAGGGATTAAATAGGATTGTAGTGGCCGCCTGTTCCCCCATGACTCACGAGATTCTTTTTCAGGAAACCATTCAGGCATGCGGGCTCAATAAACAGCTCTTTGAGATGGCCAACATCAGAAACCAGAACTCATGGGTCCACAGCAATGATCCGGCATCAGCAACCGATAAGGCCAAGGATCTTGTGAGGATGGCGGTGGCAAGGGCGGCATTGCTAAAACCCCTGATGGCAAAGAAGATTTCTGTTAATAAGCGGGCCCTCGTGATCGGTGGGGGTGTGGCGGGCATGAGCGCTGCACTCGGCTTGGCAGATCAGGGATTTGAAGTGGTAATCGTGGAAAGGGAGAATCAGTTGGGGGGGCTGGCGAGAGAACTGACCCATACCATCGAGGGGGGCAATATCAATGAGTATCTTCTGGAGCTGATCGATGGGGTCACGCGTAATGAGAAAATCCAGGTGCTGACCGAATCCCTGATCGTTGGTTTCAGCGGATTCAAAGGGAATTTCACTACCGAGGTTATGGTAGGCCCCGGCATGTATGAGAGAAAAATCGATCATGGTGTGGTTATCTTGGCCACGGGGGCCAATGAGTATACGCCTCGGGAGTTTCTGTACGGTGAGGATGACAGGGTCCTGACCCAGGTTGAATTGGCGAAACGGTTGGACGTGAAGGGGGGCTCCGATCTCAATGATGTGGCCATGATCCAGTGTGTGGGATCCAGAAACGAAGAGAGCCCCAACTGCTCCAGGATCTGCTGTCAGAATGCCATCAAGAACGCCCTTCATATAAAGGAGCTAAATCCCGAGGCCAATGTGTATGTCCTTTACAGGGACATCAGGACGTATGGCCTAATGGAGGACTATTATCGAGAGGCCAGAAAACAAGGGGTTATCTTTATTCGCTTCAAGACAGAAGAACCACCTCGGGTGGAGGCCTCCGGAGATGGCCTCATGGTTACGGTAAAGGATCATGTCCTTCAAAGGGATATCAGGATCTCTGCCGACATTCTCGCCCTCAGTGCCGGTATGAGGGCGCAAGATACTGAAGAACTTGCCTCAATCGTTAAGCTGGCCCGCAACCAGGAGGGGTATTTCATGGAGGCCCATGTCAAGTTGCGGCCGGTTGACATGGCCAGTGATGGCATCTTTGTCTGCGGCACGGCACACGGTCCGAAACTGATATCGGAATCGATCTCTCAGGCCATGGCAGCAGCATCAAGGGCAGCGACATTCCTTTCTCAATCGGAGATTACTCTATCCGTGGTAACCGCCAAGGTGGATCAGGATAGATGTGCCTCATGCCTTATATGTGTTCGCTCCTGCCCTTACGGGGTACCGCGTATAAACCGTGACGGCGTGAGCGAAATCGATTCTGCACTCTGTCACGGCTGCGGTATCTGCGCGGCAGAGTGCCCGGCTAAGGTGATTGAGCTCAACTGGTATGAGGATGATCAGGTTATGAGCAAAATTGATGCCCTGCTGGAAGGAGTTTTGTAATGGGAAAGTTTGAACCGATAATTATTGCATTTTGTTGTCAGGCCTGAGGATATACTGCCGCGGACCTGGCAGGTTCTATGCGCTTACAATATCCGAGCAATATCAAGATTGTCAGCATCCCCTGCACCGGCAAAGTGGATCTGATTCACCTTCTCAGGTCCTTTGAAAAAGGAGCTGACGGCGTCTATGTATTGGGTTGCCTTGAAGGGGAATGTCGTTTTGAAACAGGTAATCTCAGGGCCCGGAAACGGGTCGAACAGGCCCAGAGTATACTTGATCGCGTCGGAATCGGGGGCGAGAGGGTAAAGATGTATAACCTCTCTTCCAGCGAGGCCCCCCGCTTTGTCCAGTTTGCCAATGAGATGACCGAAAAGATAAGAGAGATGGGCCCCAATCCGATTAAGATAGCCATGCAAAAGAAGGCGGCATGAATTTAGGAACTTAGGAATTGAGGGATTTATGGATTCTATTGGTGCGATTTTTCTCAATTCCTTAATTCCCCAATTTCGCCCCGTGGAATAGGGCTCCCCCAGGGAAATTCCTCTGGGGTCACAATTCCCAACCTCCGGTTTATCCGGGTTAGGGATTAGGAAATGAGTGGATAATTAGGCAGACCGCAGTGCGCGATCCACGACCGACAGGAGGGTATTTCAGATGATTGTGGCGAAGAAGAAGCCGATAGAGGAGATCATTGAAGAAGTTGAGGGACACGAAAAAATACTGATATTGGGATGCAATGAATGCGTCACCGTCTGTGAGGCAGGCGGAAAAAAGGAGGTAGCGGTTCTTGCTTCCGCCCTTCGGATGTACTTCATGAATCAGGGAAAGGATGTCAAGATCGAGGAGGTAACCCTGGAGCGGCAATGCGACCATGAATACCTCGAGGAGATAAGAAACATCATCGATCAATATGATGCGGTGATATCCTTGGCCTGTGGTGTGGGCGTCCAGTTTATGGCCGAGAAATATTTTGACACGCCTGTGCTGCCGGGGGTCGATACATGCTTTATGGGCGTGACAGAAGAGAGGGGGATCTGGACCGAACGCTGCCAGGGTTGCGGTCAGTGTATCTTGGCCAGGACCGGAGGAATCTGTCCTATATCCCGATGTGCCAAGCGGCTTCTTAACGGTCCGTGCGGGGGCTCCACAAAGGGGAACTGTGAGATCAATAAGGACCTTCCCTGCGGCTGGCAACTGATTATAGACCGTCTGAAGGAGCTTGACCGTCTCGGAGACTACGAAAAGATTGCACCCGTTAAGGATTGGTCCACGGAACGGGCTGGTGGACCCAGAAAAATCATCAGGGAGGATGTGCAGCTATGAAAACGAAGACTCCCAGCAAGCTGGAAAAAATTCTTGCATCAGGACAGTTGGCAGTTACATCAGAATGCGGGCCTCCCAGGGGGAGCGACCCGGAGACCATCACAAAGAAGGCCGAGATGATCAGGGATCACGTGGATGCTGTTAATATCACGGATAATCAGACTAGCGTGACCCGTCTTTGTAGCCTGGCCTCATGTATTCACCTCAAACTGATGGGGATTGAACCCACGCTCCAGATGGTCACAAGGGACAGGAACCGAATTGGATTGCAGAGTGATATCCTGGGTGCCGCCTCCTTTGATATTCATAATATACTGTGCCTCTCCGGAGACCATCAGCAGTTCGGAGACTGCCCCACTGGCCAGAATGTATTTGATCTGGATTCCATGCAGTTGATCCAGACCGTAAAGCTCATGCGGGACGAGGGAAAATTTTTAGGGGGGGATGAGATCAAGAGACCACCGCAGATGTTTATAGGCGCTGCTGCCAATCCTTTTGCCGATCCATTCGAGATACGGGTACCGCGTCTGGCCAAAAAGGTTGCAGCAGGGGTGGAATTTATCCAGACCCAGTGCATTTATAACCTTGACAAGTTCGAACTTTGGATGAAACTGGTTCGTGAGCGGGGACTCCACGAAAAGGTGTTTATCCTGGCAGGGGTCACCCCTTTCAAGACCGCCGGAATGGCCAAGTATATGAAAAACCGTGTGCCGGGGATGGATGTGCCGGACGAGGTGGTGAAGAGGATGTCTGATGTTCCAAAGGAAAAACAGGCCGAGGAAGGCATCAACATCTGTGTGGAGACGATCCAGCGATTGAAGGAGTGTGAGGGAGTGAAAGGTTTTCACATTATGGCAATTGAATGGGAGGAGAAGGTGCCAGAGATTGTGGAGCGAAGTGGGCTTTATCCCAGACCCGGTAGAGAGGATTGACAATTGAAGATTGACGATTGGTAAGCGTTCACAGGTTCAGGGTTCAAGGTTCAGGGTTAGGGACAAGACAACATTGAAGACCCAAAGTGCTCGTAAAAAATGCTGGTTTTGCTACATAATTACCAATGCGCGCTAACTTTCAGACTGGGAATGACGAAGCCGGGCGTTTCTCACATAAATACGCCTCTAAAATGGAGTCTGGGGACAAGAACGTAACCTTGAACCTCTGAACCCCTGGCCCAGACCGATCATCGGCACTATACATGCCAAAAGTACAGTCTTAGCCTACTCAAGCACAGGTTTGGAATCATGCCACGAGTCGCACCAGGGCGGGCTTTGAACCCGTGAACGGCTACGAGGATTGAAAGCTATCATTCCATAAGAATGAAACAAAACGCCGAATGACAAGTAACCGAGGACTAATGGGTAAAAGGAGGGGTGGCATGGATAAAAAATATATTTTGGTTGTGGACGATGATCCGGATCTGGTCGAGACCCTGGCCATGATGCTTGAAAGTAAGGGATGCGAGGTGGGGCGTGCCTATGATGGGATAGAGGGCGAGGAATCCATCAAGGAGCGGCGGCCCGATCTTGTTATCCTTGATATCATGATGCCTCGGAAGGATGGCTACGTCCTTTGTGCTGAAATGAAGGCAGATGAGAAGACCATGGATATCCCTGTCGTACTTCTGACAGCTGTGGGCGAAGCGGTCCCTACGACCAGTTACACTCATGCAGACGGAATGGCCACAGAGGCGGATGATTATATTGCCAAGCCGATCGACACGGAAGGTCTGTGGGAGGTGGTGAGCGCACTGCTATAACCACCTGCTCTTGTTGAGCTCCAGTGGCGTCCGGGAACTGAGTGCCTCATGACACCTTCAATAAGACTTGGCGGCTTCAAGATCTTGAAAGAGGTAGTATGGATTTCGCTGGCCCGGCCCGAAAGGGAGAGGAGTTTTCCGGCGGAGTTGAGTCACCTTCTGGCCAAGGAGAAGACAAACCTTCCGTTTCTGACTTGTGGGAATGAGGATTGGCGGTGGGGGCTAGACCTCGTTATTGACTCCCATGATGCTGAAAAGACCGCTAATCTCATTCAAGGGAATTTCCATAAGACAGACTTCACAACTGCAAAGGGTGTAATTCTCTCCATATTCCCTCACCGAGGTAAGCCCGAGACCTTGGGATTACTCCTTGATGCCTTTTACAAAGAAGGGGTTGCCCCTGTTGCCGTAGCCAATTCACACTCATCCATTTCAGTGGTTCTGCAAGAAGAGATTGCCAACAAGGCCAGCAATGCCCTGTTCGGGCCATTCAGCTTCAGCGCATACCGAACCCCTGCCGACTGGAAACTGGCACAGAAAGGTAAAGAGAAGCTCTACAAAGAGGTGGTTGCCTCCTACCAGGAGAAGAGACCCAAGGTCTATGGTTTGGAGTGGCAGGCCGAACAAGAGCTCTTGCAGGTGAAGATGAATAGAGACAACTTGAGGGCAGTGGGAGAGGTCTTCAAAGGGCTTTCTCAGTTGGACTTCCCTCTTACCTTCCTGATTACGAGCCCCTCTAAAGAGAAGGGCACGACTAACCTCTTCTTTTGTGTCCCGGAATCGGACAAGCCCAGATACTCCGAAATCCTCAAGGAATTGCCCGCTGGAGCTATCACAACCCGGGTACCTTCGGTGGCATACTTTACGATGAACGGCCCGCATTTTGGTGATCGCTACGGCATTGCGAACGAACTTCTGATGGCCCTTGACGAGGTTCAAGCGGAACTCCTGGGTCTGAGCTGTTCTATCGCCTCCATTTCAGGGGTCGTGCCCGCTGAACAGATCCATCCGGCCATCCAGGCCATCCAGGGTTGTTTTGAGGTCCCTTCGGTCATCAATAAGACCAACGTTTAATCCGACTCAATTCATTTTCCGTACATCTAAATTCCGCAATCCCTGCCCTGTGAAACCAAGGCTCTATGGTTTGGGGTCGGGCCAAGCTAACTGTTCGAATATAAATAGAAAAGAGTCATTTAAGGGCTGTTTTTAGGCCTTATATTGATGGTTTTGGTGGTTAAAAACGGGTTTTTAGACATAAGCGGTCAGCATGGCTGTTAAAAGTAGTGGAATTCATTCAAGGTTGACATTTTTGAATGCCTTGGTCATACTATGTAGGACTTTTAAGCAGGAGCGCAATGGTGAGGATTTCTGATTTTGAATGGGATGAGGGGAATGCTTTACATATTCAACTCGGTCACGGTATTCAGCCTGAAGAGGCAGAAGAAGTCTTTGCCAAGAAGCCGCTTTTTAGAAAAACGAAAAAGGGGCACTATGCGGTTTTCGGACAAACACTGGAGGGGAGATATCTGACCATTGTTTTTGAACTCAAACCAGGGGGTGTTGCCAGGCCCATTACAGGGTGGGACATGGGTCGAGCAGAAATCCGATACTACAAGAAGCAAAAAGGATAGGATATGAAAAAGGCAAAGAAACAAAAGGACTGGATCAAGTATTATGAGGACCGGGATATTCTAAATGAGGTCACTGATGACCGGACCGATCTGGTACTTGATGAAGGCCTGCGCCGAGAAGTTCTTTCAGGCAAACGCAAAAGGAATTTGAAAAACGTTACGATTAAGATTGATCCTCTT
>JADHXI010000074.1 GCA_016783065.1 Desulfobacteraceae bacterium
CACAATCTGAACGACCAGGCCGAGACGGTTCTTATGAGGCTCTTACGGGGGAGCGGCCCGTCAGGGTTGGCCGGGATACCGCCCTGCCGGGGTGAGAAGGTGATCAGGCCCTTGATAGAACTCACCCGTGAGGAGATTGACGCTTATCTGGGGAAGAAGGGCTTAACGTATGTCTCAGACCCTTCAAATCTGGACACCCGCTTCTTGAGAAACAGAATCCGTCTGGAACTCCTCCCTCAGCTCAAGAAATGCCAGCCCAGGATTGTAGAGATCCTGGGGAAGACGGCTGAGATCATGAGAACGGACGAAACCTGGCTGGAGGAGAAGGCTGAGGCGTGGATCAATGACGTCGCCACAGAAATGGCCAATGGGAAGGTTTCAATCCCCTTGTCTTCCTTTGCAACACTCCCGGAGACCCTTAAGAATCGCGTCATCCGGCAGGGCTTGAGGCGGGCCGGAGGGAACCTTCGGCGTGTGGGATTTCGTCATGTGGAGGCAATAAACCGCCTGGCAGCCGGTGGAAGGCCTCAGGCTCGGGTCGATCTCCCTGATGGAGTAACCGCGAAAAGGGTGTATGACACGCTGATCCTTACCCGGAAAGACGTGAAGGCCCTGCCGGATTTTTGTTATTCCATCGGAGGCCCCGGAGCGTTTCATCTGCAATCCCTGGAGAGCACGGTTACCCTCGAGGAAGTGGAGAAGGGGAGTCTCTCTGACATGGAGGCTTCGCCCTGGATTGCCTTTCTTGACGCAGGCTGCATAGACTACCCCTTGATGGTCAGGAATTTCAGACCAGGCGATAAGTTTATCCCTCTCGGTATGGAAGGTCACAGGAAACTAAAGGACTTTTTTATTGACCTCAAGCTCCCTTCGGAGATAAGGCAACGCATCCCGATCCTGGCCTGCGAGGATTCCCTGCTCTGGGTATGCGGACTGAGGATAAATGATCGTTTCAAGGTGACATCAGAGACCAGAAGGATCTTAAAGGTCTCCTTCAATCGGTGGTCCAAAGAAAAAGGGATAAATCATGAATGAACAGCTACCCCGCATGAGATGGGACCTGGAATTCATCCCGGTTCAGCACGATGGCCAGCAACTGATTCTGATCCGGGACCAGCTTGGTCTGGTTGAAGAGGGCAAGGCCGTACCCCCGCCGCTTTATCAAGTCATGGCCTTGTTGGACGGGACTCGAACCCTGAGGGATCTGCAAATGGTGTTTATGAGGCAGAAGGGGGGCATACTGGTGGGGACAGATGAAGTAAAGGCCATCCTGGACCATCTTGATGATTCATACCTGCTCGATTCGGAGAGGTATAGGGAGGGAAAGGCCCGAATCGCTGTCGAATTCGCCTCAAAAAAGGTCAGGCCTTGTTCCCACTGCGGCCAAAGCTACCCAAAGGATGCCTCAGAGCTTGAGAGAACGCTGAATGAAATCCTGACCACCCAGCCCCCCACCCCCAAACCGGAGGGGAAGATCAGGGCTTTGGTGGTCCCCCATATCGACCTCTCTGTGGGACACAGGGTCTACGCGAGGGGTTATCAGACGCTCAATCATACAAGGCCCTCCAGAATCGTAGTCCTCGGGGTGGGGCATAATCTGGCGAATGACCTTTTCAGTCTGACCGATAAGGATTTTGAAACTCCCTTGGGAGTAATAGGAAACGACCGGGCCCTGATCCATGAATTGCGAGAAGCCGGGGGGGATATCATTTCAGACAGCGATTTCCCCCACCGCTCCGAGCACTCCATCGAGTTTCAGACCATTTTCCTGCAATATTTGCTCAAGGGGGAAGACTTTACCCTCATTCCAATCCTCTGCGGCTCGATCCAGTCATGTTTTTCTGACTGGAGCAGGGAGGCCTACCTGGAAAAGGCGACACCTTTCCTCAACAGGCTGAGAAAGATTATCACGATGCCGGAAGGGGAGACCCTCCTTGTGGCGGGGGTCGACTTTTCCCACATCGGCCCGAAATTCGGTCATGAGTCGCCGGCCCAATTTCTGGAGGGCCAGGCAGAGGCTCATGATAAGAACCTTATGGACTGTCTGTGTCATTTGGATGCGGACCGTTTTTGGGAAGAGTCAAGAAATGTAAATGATCAGTTCAATGTCTGCGGGTTTTCAGCCCTCGCCTGCATGCTTGAGGTACTGCCTCTCTGCAAAGGGGAAACCCTTGATTATCAATTGTGGCATGAGGATCCCACCAGGTCCGCCGTCAGTTTTGCGGCCATGCGCTTTACCTCATAGAAGTCACCCCTGCCAGCCTCATTCAGACACAGAGAGCCTTGAATTCGCAACGATTCGATTTTCCGGTCCATCTTGGGAAAAATCAGAATACAGAACGGGAACATCAATCGCTTTGAGTGGCGGGTTTGGCCGAGGGGCTGCGATTGACAAAGATCATTCCCAGACTTACCAGTGTCAGGGCAACAAGAAGATTCATGCTGATGACCTCACCCAGGATCAGGGCCCCGCTCAGGAAAACGCCAAAGACCGGTGTGAAAAAGGAGAAGGCGTGAAGGAGGCTTACGGGATAACGATGTATGAGTTCAAACCAGAGGAGGTAGCTCAGGAAGGCCACGATGATGCACTGGTAAAAGACCGAGAAACCCGTGGCGAATGAAAACCCGGATATAAAGGGACCTTCCAATAGCACACTCATCAGGAACAACGGGGGGATGGAGAACAGGACCTGATAAAAAAGGGTCTGCAAAGGAACTGTCCGGTAGGCCAGGAACTTTTTTACATAAAGTGTTGTAAGCCCCCACAAAATCCCCGCCCCAAGGGCCATGAGATCACCGCGCAGGGTGCCCAGGGAAAAGGGGCCCACGTCTTTTATGAATAGGACCACCACCCCTGCAAAGGCCAGGATAAGGCCGGCGGCCTTCCAGGGATTCAGCCGGTCCCCTTTCAGGAAAAAATGGGCCCCCAAGGCGACGAAAAAGGGAGCAGAGTAAACCAATACATAGGCTCGGGATGCCAGGGTATATTCGAGTCCCACATAGATCAAACTAAACTCGGAGCCAAAAAGGAGCCCGACCACTATCCCATGGACCAGAACGGTTCTGGAAGGGAAGAGAACAACCCCCTTTGCCCGCATCCAGATGTAAAGGCAGATGCTGGCCACAAGAGACCGGAGGCCCGCCATGAACAGGGGTGCGAAGTCGTTCGCCCCGATCTTTATGGTAGCCATGTTGCCCCCCCAGATCAGGGATAGAAGCAGGAGGAGTGCAATGGGTTTCCAGCGAAGCTGTGTTTGGTACATGGTAGGCCTTCCCTATCATAGGAAAGCCGTATGAGGAAAGGTATTTTTTTGTTCTGATTTTATGTCCGGTTTGACTTCCGGGTGTCCTCAAATGGTTGCTGAAAAAGCCCTTTTCGTATGAAGGTTTGTTAAAATTGGCATTTGGGCAGGGGAATGGGGGTTCCGTTTTGAAGGGTGTAACGGTGTCTGAGACCGTTAGAGAGCGTTAAGGAATCACGGACGGGGACGTCACCAAAAACCATAGGACTTTCCCGGAAGTGTTTCCCCTGTTTTCTCCCATGGCACGTGATTCCTTTATGCTCTCTTACGGGCGAGTTTTACGCCCTTCAAAACGGAACCCCCATTCCCTGGTTTCGAAGGGCTAAAGCGTTACCCCTTTTACCATTAAACTCCATATGACGACGGTGGCAATTACGATGGGAGGTTTCCGATTATTTCGACGACCTGTTCCTCTACAGGTAGGGGGCACTTCTTACTTCCCCAAATAGAGTTCCTTTGCGTGATAGGAACTCCGCACAAAGGGCCCGCTGGCCACCTCGGAGAAGCCCATTTCAAGTGCGATCTCTCTCCAGCTATCAAATTCCTCCGGAGGCATAAATCGCTCAACCGGTAAGTGATCCTTTGAAGGCTGAAGATACTGGCCCAGGGTAAGGATATTGCATCCCACCCCGAGGAGGTCTTCGAGGGTCTGACGGAGTTCTTCGACGGATTCTCCCAGTCCCACCATCAAACCCGATTTGGTGGAAATACCGCGCGCATATTCTCTTGCCCGCCTTAGCAATTCAAGCGAGCGCGCGTAGACTGCCTCTGGCCGAACCAAAGGATAGAGTCTGGGGACCGTTTCGAGGTTGTGGTTCAGGACATGGGGCCTGGCCGCAAGGACCCTCTTCAGTGCAGCCGGGCTGCCTTGAAAATCGGGTACCAGCACCTCCACACGGGAATGAGGCGCCCTTCTGCGGATCTCTTCAATTGTGTTGGCAAAGTGGCCTGCCCCGCCATCGGAGAGATCATCCCGGGTGACCGAGGTGATAACCACGTAGCCCAACCCCATATCATCCGCGGCTTTGGCGACTCTGGCCGGCTCTTCAGGGTCGGGGGGGCCCGAGGGACCCTGTTCCACGGCGCAGAAACCGCAGTTGCGCGTGCACCGGGGGCCCATGATAAGAAAGGTGGCGGTCTTGCTGGAGAAACACTCCCACAGGTTGGGGCAATGGGCCTCCTGGCATACGGTGTGAAGACGGCTCTCACTCAGTGAGGCCCTGACCTTTTCATAGGCGGGCCCACTTGGAAGCCTCCGGGTTAGCCAGGGGGGTTTCCGTGTATGTATTTTCGGTTTCTCGTTCATCATGACAGGAGGGTCCGCCGGATTTCGATATTTGGATTTGGTCTGGACATAACGTTTCTTTCAGTTGCTGACTAAATATTTTTCCAAACGTCCCTGTCACGTAAGTGTAGGCAATAGGCGGAGAATAGGCAAGAAAAACCGCGCTACGTGCCCTAAAGGGGAAACAATCAGAACCTGAACTCCCCTCTCAGCATCCCAGCGACAATTGTGTCGTTATCACTTCTTCCGCCGGGGTCCATGACGCACTGGATATCGGGGGTGATGGCAAAATAATCATTGAGCACAATCCTGTAATAAGCTTCGAAATGGGTCTCCATGCCCCTGTTTTGCCCTTGTTTTTCCTGTTTGTATCCGTATCCGGCAATCCCCAGCCCAAAAACGTCACGGCTCCTTGAAGGGAAGATCCCGCTCAACTGCCCCCCGACAGACCAGAACCAGCGAAACCCAAAGCTCTTTCTCTTGCCAAAGCTACCCCTGGCGAACAATCCAACCTTTTCATGAACTTTCTGGTCAAGGCTCAGGCCCACCGCCCGTACCATTTCCTGGCCTTCCCCCTGGGAGCCCAAATAGCGGTAGGTCTCCCAAAAACCATAGAGGCGGTAGTTTCCCTTAAGACCCCGCAATCTCGTGGAGTAAGTCATTTGAACGGAAAAAGATGGATCGTCCCATAGATTTTGACCCACCCTTTTCTGCCATACCGAGGGAGCACTTGGCTGGTTCATGGTCTGGGCCAGGGCGACCACTTCCAGGGCCCTTGTCAGGGAACCGCCAAGTGTCAGCGTTGGGATATAATCGTCTATCGTGTCGATAAGGGGATTATTGACAAAGGGCTTGCCCACAAACTGGGTGTTC
Source organism: Desulfobacteraceae bacterium (assembly GCA_016783065.1). Classification (GTDB taxonomy): domain Bacteria; phylum Desulfobacterota; class DSM-4660; order Desulfatiglandales; family Desulfatiglandaceae; genus JABMQV01. The sequence continues at coordinate 5,461 of JADHXI010000074.1, forward strand.
TGATCATTGGCGAATGCGTTGTCGTCTATAAAGGTTTCCAAGTTGGTCTTGCCGAGGCTGACAAAGAGATTATCCTTGAGAAATCTTTGGGTGTAGTATGCCTCAATAAGTTGTACGCCGTCTCCGTACTCGCGGTTGTCGTCAGCAATGGTGTTCAGGTTGGCGAGGAGATAGTTTATTAAATGCCTGTCGGCCCCTTTACCATAACCTTGGTGTATCCTCAGATAAAGCTGGCCGGACCTTAAAGGTTTCCAGGTCAGCTCCAGGTCCAAGGTATAGCCAGGTCCCCGGTTATCTTCAATTTCCTGGCCATAGATTTTGACATTGTTGGCCCCCTGGTAATATCCAACAACCCTGCCGTTGATTGACACGGGGCCGAACCTATCCTCAAAGGCCTTCATGAATCCGGGCTTTGAAAGCCCGGCATTCGACGAAACAGGTTCTTTTTTTCCTGATTTATCACTGGGGCCTACTTGTCCCGCGCGAGCTGCGTTAACAAGACAAATCGCCAGGATAATCGTCAAGAAAAGGACTCTTCTTGCTATGGGACTATCTCCTCAGTTGGGTTGGGCATGGCCGGTGATTGAATGATCAAACGTTGTTGGTACCCAAGCATATATCGTTCGTGAGGAAACGGGGCAAGTGGAAAATCCATAATGGGGAAGTGTTATTCCCATGCATCAGGACATAACCGACGTGATGGCTTGATGTTAAAACCTTGTACGGCTCTTTTTCTTATTGACAATCTCATCTTCCCGTGGTCCAAGTCTCGGAGAAAAACCGCTGCCCCGAAACAGGCCATAAGTTTCAAGAAATCACAAACCACAGGATTTAATGGGCGTTGGAAATGTCTTTTGTTCAGCCCCGTATTGTCATCGCCGCCCTGAGAGGGGGATCCGGCAAGACGATCTTGTCGCTGGGCCTCATCGCTGCCTGGCGCGAAAAAGAGTACCGTATTGCTCCTTTCAAAAAAGGACCCGACTTCATTGATGCCGGATGGCTTGGGTTTGCCGCAGCCCGCCCCTGTCATAACCTGGACCCCTTCCTTATGGAGCAGGACCAGATCCTGGAATCCTTCTACTCCAAATCAAACGAGGCCGATCTTTCTCTCATAGAAGGCAATCGGGGGCTTTATGACGGCGTGGATATTCATGGTTCCTGCAGCACTGCCGAATTGGCCAAACTCCTGGGAGCCCCCACCCTGGTCGTCCTGGATGTGACCATGGCGACCCGTACTGTGGCGGCGATTGTCAAGGGATGTCAGGTGTTTGACCCGGGGGTGAATATCGCCGGGGTCATATTGAACAGGGTGGCCGGGGCGCGGCAAGAGACGTTGATCAGAAATGCCATTCAAGAATATTGTGGCATCCCGGTGGTGGGATCAATTCCCAGAATGAGAGACAACCCCTTCCCTGAAAGGCACATGGGGCTTGTCCCTTATCAGGAAAGAGATCATGCTGAAAAGGCCATCCTGTGGGCTAAAGAGGCAGTTAAGGAAAATCTCGACTTAAGACAAATCTGGGGAATCGGTCAGCAGGCTGAAGATATGGGGAAAAAACCTCTGGATCAGGAGGTCCCTCCTGTTGGCTGGACCAAAGATGAATCCCCGCGAATCGGTTTCATCAGAGACAGGGCATTTTGGTTTTACTATCCGGAAAACCTGGAACAACTGGAGCACTTGGGTGCTTCCCTTATAGAGATCAACGCCATCTCAGAGAAGTCCCTGCCCGAGCTGGATGCACTGTACATTGGGGGCGGTTTTCCCGAGACCCAGACAAAGGCCCTGGCAGATAATTGCCTTTTTCGGGATACCCTGAAGGAGAAGATCAACCGGGGCCTACCTGTCTACGGCGAGTGTGGCGGGCTCATGTATCTGGGAGAAGGCCTTGTGGTGGGTGGCAAGACCTATCCAATGGTGGGTGCCTTGCCAATAAAGTTTGTAATCCACAAGAGGCCCCAAGGACATGGCTATACAGTCTTGGAGGTGGATCGACCCAACCCCTATTACCAGGTCGGCAAGACCTTGAAAGGGCACGAATTCCATTATTCAAAGGCCATACTCACCAGTGAACAAGGGGTGCGTTTCGTTTTCAAGGTGAAACGGGGGAATGGCGTCGAAGGAATGAGAGATGGTCTTTGCAGGAAAAACCTTCTGGCCACTTATACTCATATACACGCAGGGGGAAATGACCTATGGGCAAAGGGCCTTTTACGGGTGGCACGTGACTTTCGGGAGAAGGAAAAAAATCGGAAATCTTAAAAAGACATATTGACAACACTAAAAATGTGGATTAATCTTACAGTTTGAATCTGCATACAAGGGTTAAATTTATACGGATGGGTTAACATACTGAGAAATAGGAGGGTTTTAGTTATGCCAACGGTAGAATTTGAAGGAAACACTTACAATGTTGATGAAGACGGTTTTATCGATGATTACTCCAACTGGAACGAACCATGGATGCGACATGTGAAACAAAGTGAGGGTATTGAGGAACTGACCGACGAGCATTACAAGGTAGTCGAGGTGCTCCAGGCGTATTACAAGAAGAACGGAATTGCTCCCATGGTCAGGATCCTGTCGAAAGTCACAGGCTACAAGCTCAAATACATCTACGAGCTGTTCCCATCAGGACCGGGCAAGGGGGCCTGTAAAATGGCGGGGCTGCCAAAACCGACGGGCTGCGTCTAGGCTCTCTTAGAAATTTAGATAGAGCTTTTCACCACAAAAAAGCGCAAAATGCATCCAAAGCGGTTGCTTTTGCGCTTTTTTTTGATCAAATCCCCGAAACCTTCCCGTATAACTCCGGCCTTCGTTTGGGAAGAAAGTATTTCATCCTGTGGCTTCTGATATTGTGAAGGCGGTCGGCCTCAAGTTCCACAAAGAGGATATGCTCTTCTTCACCCGTGTAGCTTGCCATGACGTGACCATCCGGACCCAGGACGACTGCAACCCCCGGGAATGAAAGCCCCTCTCCGGATTTTCCCACCTGGTTACAGGCCACCACAAACACACTATTGTCAAAGGCCCTGGCCTTCAGGTGCCTCAACCAGCTTTGCAATTTCCCCTCTGGGTTCCCTTTGGGCGAGGCATGGGGAATCAAGAGCAGGTGTGCCCCCATGAGGGCCATTGTGGTGCTTATCTCAGGAAAATGGGCCTCGTAGCAGAGTAAAATCCCAAAGGTGGTGCTTCCATGGGAAAAGACCTTTATTTTATCTCCGGCCTGGTAGATATTGGCTTCAGGGGGGGAGAGATGCGTTTTTCGATAGTGCCCGATGAGGCCCTCGGGGCCCGCTACCACCTGAGTAATATATGGCTTTTCCCTATCCGAAAGCTCTATGGTGCCCGCCATCAAGACAAGCCCGGCCTCTTTGGCCACATGGGCAAGCCTTTCCGTAATGTATGAGGCGTCTGGCCCATAGCAGAGGTCATGGGAGGGTGCCAGCAGATAGCCCGTTACGGAAAATTCCGGAAAACAAACCATGTTAGCCCCTCCGGTAGAGGCCTCCATTGCAAATGACCGGATCCGGTCAAGATTCTTTTCCACTTCTCCGGGGACCGGATTCATGCACACAGCGGCTATTTTCAGGTCATCCATCCGATTCCTCATTGCCGGAATTCAATCCCAGAGCCTCCGCTTCTGCGTCAGAAGATCTTCACCCCTTCGGTTGTCCCACCCCCAAACTCACCCATGGTCTCAGATGCGATTTCCAGTCCTTTCCTCAAGTGATCGGTCTCAATACCCGGGATGCCATAGCCGTAAAAGAGGACGTTTGACGTCTGTTCCCGAACCCTTGTTTTTTCGTCTGCACCCTGGCAGAGCACACAAACGATATCTGCCTCATCCCTCAAAACGATCTCGCCCTCCCTGGTCCTAAACTCCCGCTGCCCCATCCCCCGGCATGTCTCATCTTCATCTGCCACATCCAGCACGAGACTCCCCTCAAAATGATCATAATCCGTTACAGCAACCAGGATACCCGCACACATCTCTGCCATAAAGTGGGTATCCACCATCAGGTTATATCTGGGAAAACCGCTGTTGACTGTCCGCTTCAAGTGCTTGGGTAATGGACAGTCATGCCCGAAGTCGTCAAAAAACCGCGCATAGGTGTCAATACGGTCGCTGATCTGCTCCAGAATTTCACGCTTCCTCATCTTTCTGAGGAGTTTCCTCTTGTACTGATCAAAACCCGGCGGGTTAAAATGGTTCCTGCACCCCGAGATCAGGGTAAGGCCAAAAGGAACATCCTGATAGGCTGCTTTGTATCGTGCTGACTTGGAAAAGAGGGGAAAAGGTTTTTTCTTTTCATTCATTGGCCACCTCTCCAAAATGGGGGTAAGGTCTCAATAAACTCGGGCACCCGAACCCCATTCCAGAACCCCGGTTATTCCTCTCGGACTTATCGAGAGCACCAAACAAGTGCCTGGGAAAGAGATTCCAATCAACGTAAAAGCCCCTCGCGGCCCGTGAACCGTTATTCACCAACCTACCGGTTTTTTTTATAGATGAGCATCAATCCCTGGAGGGTCAAAAATTCCTCAATATGATCGATGGTCCCGGAGACTTCACATATAAGAGGAGCAAGCCCGCCTGTGGCCACAACCGTAAGCTGTTCCGGGGATTCCTTTTTCATCCTTGTAACGATTCCATCCACCAATCCTGCGTAACCGTAGATGATGCCCGCATTCATACTGCTGATTGTATCACGTGCTATCACACTGCTCGGCCGTACAAATATCTCCACCCTCGGCAATTTGGAGGCATGTTGGAAAAGGGCCTCACAGGATATCATCACCCCGGGCGCAATGGCCCCACCCAGATAGGCGCCTTCACCCGATATGTGGTCAAAGGTAGTGGCCGTTCCAAAATCAACCACCACCAGGGCGGTGCGGTATTTTTCATAGGCAGCAACGGCGTTTACGATTCGGTCAGCCCCCACTTCTTTGGGATTATCGTATTTGATCGGCATCCCGGTCTTCAACCCTGGCCCCACAATCGTTGGGGTAATACCAAAATAGCGTTTGCAGAACTCGTCAACTGCGTTTAATAGCGGTGGGACCACGCATGAGATAATGGCTTCCTTGATCACCCCAAGCTCCAACCCGGCCGATTGGAAAAGGTTGCTCACCAGTACCCCAAGTTCGTCCGGTGTGGTCTCTTTTTCGGTCCTTATCCGCCAATGCTGGAGGATCTTATCATCCTTCGTGACGCCCAGGACGATATTTGTATTCCCGATATCAATACAGAAAAGCATGTCCATTCCACCTTTGTCTAAACTTCGCCACGCCTGATGGCATCAATCACCTTGACTGTCTCAACACCCATTTTCACATTGTGAACCCTGACCATCTGGGCACCATTCATCACCCCTGCGGCGACGGAGGCCATGCTACCGGTATCCCTCTCATCGACCCCCTTGTCCAGAATATGGCCTATGAAGGCCTTGTTGGAGGTACCCAGCAAGAGGGGTCTGCCAAGGGATTGAAACTGCTCTAATTTCTTGATAATCTCCAGATTGTGATCAAAGGTCTTTCCAAATCCTATGCCCGGGTCCACGATGATCAACTCTTCTCTGACCCCCGCTTTGACGGACCGATCTATGGCATCCTTTAGGAATTGAGAGATCTCAGAGATGAGGTCGCGGTAGTGGGGATTTTGCTGCATATTCTCCGGTGTGCCCTTCATGTGCATGAGGATCAGGGGTACATCATGCCGGGCCGCAACCGGAGCCATATTTGGATCAAAACGGAGGGCGCTAATATCATTGATGATGGAGGCACCTGCCTTCAGGCCTTCCTGTGCTACCTCGCTTTTGTAAGTGTCTATGCTGATGGGGATACTCAATTCCCGCGCGAGGACCTCTATTACGGGAATAACCCGGTCCATCTCTTGGCTGCAACTAAGCCTCTTGGCATAGGGTTTTGTTGATTCGCCGCCCACATCGATGATGTCGGCCCCGTCCCTTGCCATCTGAAGGCCGTGTTCAACAGCCCTTTCCGGTTCAAAATATCGCCCGCCATCTGAAAAGGAATCGGGAGTTACATTCAGGACCCCCATCACATGGGTCCGTTCATCCAGGTCAAGAACGTAATCGGACCAACTCAGCCTAAAGCCCATGGTGCTCCGGTATCAAGATGTTTCGGAGCCCTTCTCTTGGGACACAGGCTCCGCAGGCTCTGAAGCCTGTCCATTTCCCATAATTTCGTCAACATCCTCACCGGTCAGCGTCTCCCTTTCAAGAAGGGCATCGGCCATCCTGTGCAATATTTCCATATTATCTTTGATGAGCTGACAGGTCTTGGAATAGGACCCACTTACAATCTTCTTTACCTCTGCATCAATTTTTTGTGCGGTCAGCTCGCTGTAATCCCTGTGTTGAGCGATCTCCCTGCCCAGGAAAATCTGCTCTTCGTTCTTGCCAAAGGTGAGGGGGCCGAGTTCATCGCTCATACCGAAATCGCAGACCATCTTACGGGCCAGATCCGATGCCCGTTCAATATCATTTCCGGCACCCGTTGTTTGTGTATCCAGAATGATCTCCTCTGCAGCCCTGCCGCCCATCAAAATGGCGATGTTATTCAGGAGGTGCTCTTTGGGATATGTGTGTTTTTCATCCACCGGGAGCTGTTGTGTCAATCCAAGGGCGTGGCCCCTTGGGATAATGGTAACTTTGTGTATGGGATCCGCATCGGGGAGCAGTTTGGCCACCAGGGTATGCCCGGATTCATGATAGGCGGTGATCTTCTTTTCTTCCTCGCTGATGATCATGCTCCTCCGTTCCGTGCCCATCAAGACCTTGTCCTTGGCATGCTCAAAATCCACCATCTCCACCCGGTCTTTGCCCTGCCTGGCTGCCAAAAGAGCTGCTTCATTCACCATATTCTCTATGTCGGCACCGGTAAACCCGGGGGTTCCCCGGGCAAGCACGCTAAGGTCCACGTCATCGGCCACCAGTTTCTTCCGCAAATGGACCTTGAGGATACCCTCACGACCTCCGATGTCCGGAACCGGGACCACCACCTGTCTATCAAACCGGCCGGGCCTCAGCAACGCCGGATCAAGCACATCGGGTCTGTTTGTGGCTGAAATCAGGATAACGCCTTCATTGGATTCAAAACCGTCCATTTCCACAAGGAGCTGATTGAGTGTCTGTTCCCTCTCATCGTGCCCGCCTCCCAGGCCTGCCCCCCGGTGTCGGCCCACAGCGTCTATCTCATCAATAAATATGATGCAGGGGGCATTCTTCTTGCCCTGGCCAAAAAGGTCTCTCACCCGGGATGCACCCACACCCACAAACATCTCCACAAAATCTGATCCGCTTATGCTAAAAAACGGCACATCCGCCTCACCGGCTATGGCCCTCGCCAGAAGGGTCTTCCCCGTCCCTGGCGAGCCCACCAGGAGGACACCTTTGGGAATCCTGCCTCCAAGCCGTGTAAATTTCTTGGGATCCCGAAGAAATTCCACTATCTCTTCCAGTTCCTCCTTTGCCTCCTCAATGCCGGCCACATCCTCAAAGGTCACTTTCTCCTGATTATCAGTCATGAGCCTGGCGCGGCTCTTTCCAAAAGAGAGGGCCTTTCCGCCACCGGCCTGCATCTGGCGCATGAAGAAAATCCATACCCCTATCAACAAGAGCATGGGGACCCAAGAGAGAAACACCTGGAACCATGAAGAATCTTCCTGGGGTTTGGCGGATATCTTGACCCCTTTGCTCCTGAGTAGTTTGATCAGTTCGGGATCCTTTGGGGCATATGTCTTAAAGGGCCCTCGTGACGACATGCCCATGATATGTTCTCCTTGAATAGTGACATCGGTGACGCTTTCGCTGTCTACCATGTTCAGGAAATCACTGTAACTGATAGTGATGCTGCCACTCCTTGGCTGTTTAAATACCTGAAACAGCATAACCATCATAAGGCTGATCACAAGCCAAAGAGCAAGGTTCTTATAAAACGGGTTCAATTTGAGATTACCTCCATAAACATCTTAGCAGGTTCGCCTGAAATGTCACCTGGCGGACCCTGGGGATTTGTCCGAATTCAGGCGTAACTTTACATTGAATTAGAATATTATAGTTACGTTTTTTTTAAATTCCATAAAAAATTAATCCATTATCCGGCCTTTGACCAGTGCCTCTCACTTTTTTGTTGACTTTCAGGGTTTGGGGCTATCAACATATATGTTGAGACCTTTGAAAAATGTTCAATTTTGGTCAAGATCAAGAAAGGCGAAAATTTCAACCACAGGAATATATTGAATATTTCGAGGATTGAAATTCGAGCCTGACGCCGAGATTGGGCAAAAGGGGGCGTTTTTCAAAGGTCTCATGTTGGGAATCTTGTCAGAGGATCTGGAAAGTGGAGGTTAAGATGGATCAATACCCCTTCTCTCAAGAGGACTTAAGGCAGATAAAAGACCATGGACTCACCGTGGAAGAGATGGAGAGGCAAATTGAGCTCTTTGAAATGCCCCCACCCTACCTTAGACTGGATCGTCCCTGTAAAGCAGGGGACGGTATTACGGTTATCGATGAGAAAAGAGGGCAGGAATTGACAGAAATCTTTGAACACGAGGCCCCAAAACGCATTTGTCTCAAATTTGTTCCTGCCTCGGGCGCTGCCTCCAGGATGTTCAAGACGCTCCTGCGCTACCTGAGCCGGAGAGAGGAAATCTTGAGAGAGCCTGTTGCCGGCGAGGCGAGGCGCGGACAAAAAGATGCGGCTGAACTTGTGACCTTTATGGATGGCATAAGAAATTTCGCATTCTTCAATGAACTCGGGTCTGTCATGAAACAAAAAGGATATGATGTTGATGCACTCATAGGGAAAGGGGAATTCACGGAAATCATAGGTTTTGTCTTGACGGAAAAGGGACTCGATTATTCCAACCTGCCAAAAGGGCTCCTGAAATTTCACTACTACCCGGGAGGAAGCCGGACCGCATTTGAGGAGCACCTGGTTGAAGCTGCCAACTATGTTACCGACCAAAATGGGACCAGTTCTCTCTCCTTTACGGTGTCACAAGAGCACATGGGGGAATTTCAGGACCTTTTAGAAAAGGTAAAGTCGAGCTACGAAGAAAAGTACGGTGTGGTGTTTCGTGAGAGCTTTTCAATTCAAAAAAAATCCACCGACACCCTTGCCGTGGACATGGACAACAATCCCTTTCGCCGAGAGGATGGTGGACTCCTATTTCGACCCGGGGGACACGGGGCCCTGATAGAAAATGTCAATGACCTCAAGGGCGATATAATCTTTATAAAAAACATAGACAATGTGGTCCCCGACCGGCTTAAACCAGAGACTTTTCAGTGGAAAAAAATCATGGGAGGCTATCTCATTACCTTACAAAAACAGCTCTTTCGCTACATGGAAAAACTCGCATCAACCCCGGATGAAAAGACAATTGAGAAGGCCATGGCCTTTTTTGGGGAGGAGCTCTCCCAGTCAGTGCCGGTCGCCGTTGAGAGCGCCTCACCGGAGGCAAAAAAAGACTTTCTTATGGGGAAACTCAAGAGGCCCATCAGGGTATGCGGGATGGTCAAGAATGTGGATGAACCAGGCGGCGGCCCCTTTTGGGTCAAAGACGAGGCTGGTGAAAGCTCGATACAGATTGTGGAGACAGCCCAGATGGATCCTGGTTCTGAAGAACAGCAAAACATTTTTGCCGCGTCTACCCATTTCAACCCCGTAGACCTGGTCTGTGGTCTTCGCGACTGGAAGGGGAGACCCTTTGACCTGCGGAAATATGTGGATCCAAAGGCGGTCTTTATTTCGGGGAAATCAAAAGAGGGTAGAGATCTGAAGGCCCTCGAACATCCCGGGCTTTGGAACGGGGCAATGGCCAAGTGGATCTCGATCTTTGTGGAGGTCCCGCGCATCATATTCAACCCGGTTAAGACGGTAAATGACTTGCTCCGGAAGGAGCATCAGCCAGGATGAACCCGGAAGTAAAGATGATGGACAAGGTCGAGGCCGCAAATCACCCTACACGCTACTCCTATAGCTTTCTCATCATCGTGGCCTTGTTCATAACCTCTCTGATGACGGCCAACATTATGTCCGTAAAGCTGATAAAGATCCTGGGGATGGTCCTTCCTGCAGGAATTATCATATTTCCCATCAGCTATATCATCGGAGATGTCCTGACAGAAGTATACGGTTACGCCCAGGCCAGAAAGGTCATCTGGCTGGGGTTTTTTTGTAACCTTATCCTGGTCATTGCCCTATGGGTGGGCAAGGTCATCCCCCCCGCGCCATTCTGGGAGGGCCAGGCTGCCTATGAACGTATCTTGGGCTATGCCCCACGGCTCCTGGCTGCATCTTTTCTTGCCTACCTGGTTGGGGAATTCTTTAACGCATACATCTTGGCCAAGATGAAAATCGCCACAGAGGGCCGGTGGCTGTGGACACGGACCCTCGGTTCCACGCTGGTGGGTCAGGGCCTGGACTCCCTGGTCTTTATAACCCTGGCCTTTGTTGGGACAATTCCTTTGAAGGCACTGGCAGTTGCTGTCTTCGCCCAATGGATTATCAAATCTGCCTATGAAGCCGCGGCCACTCCCCTCACATACATTTCTGTAAACTTCCTGAAACGGCACGAAGGCCTTGATGTCTATGACCATGGGACCCGATTCACTCCTTTCTTGATCAGGAAAGGTCACTAGTCTAATCCCCCCTTGTTAAAGGCCCTGAGACATGATAGAGTTCTGAGCGTAAGATGAATCGATCTACCCAAATCTCTATCCTTATAAAGGAGGAATGTTATGAATCGGCAGGAACTGCCTTCACTGTTTAATAAGCGTCCGAGGATAGGATCTCTTGCCACTGCCAATGGAAAGGGAGAGGTAAATGCTGCGGTCTTTGGTTCTCCACAGATGATTGACGAAAACACCGTCGTAATGGGGATCGGGAAAAACAGGACATTTCATAACCTTCAGGAAAACCCAAAGGCGGTCTTTATTGTCATGGAGCCGGGTAAAACCGTCACAGACTGGAAGGGCGCCAGGGTATATCTCGAAGCCCTGGATATTGAAACCGGTGGCGGATTCTACGATCAGATCAAGGACAACATTGCAAAGGCGGCCGGCAAGGAGGCCGCACGAATGATACATGGCGCTATCCGTTTCAAGATTACAGAGGTCAGACCATTGGTTGACATGGGGTAGCCCGGTTTTGCATCCCCCCCCTCCCCTGACTGGGATGCAAGGGCCTAAATGGGGACTACTTATGAACGTGCTGGATATGATTATTATCGCCCTCATGGTCTTACTCGTCGGACTGGGCATCTTTAGGGGATTTTTCAGGGAGCTGGGTTCACTTGCGGGATTAATCCTGGGGCTCACCCTTGCCAATCTTCTTCAACCCCATCTTACGCGGCTTTTGAGTTTGTTTATACCTTCCGGAAAATTTCTTGTTCTGCTGGGGTTTGCCCTGATTTTTGTGGTTGTTTTCATCCTGTGTAATCTCCTGGGCCGGGGGTTAAAGAAACTGTTTGGAAAGGCCTTTAAGGGATGGGCCAACAGGATCCTTGGTGCCGGTCTTGCAACCCTGAAAGGTTTGATCATCATCTATTTCGGCATCGTCCTGCTTACCTTTTTTGTCCCCTCAAAGGCACCACTCATCGCCAAATCAAGATTGGCCCCCATGATCATTACCTCCTACCAATCCATGTCAGGTATCGTATCTCCCGAATTGCACCATGGCAGGGAAGAAAAATCCTCGAAAAATCAATAAGGGAGCGGCAGGGCCATCTCAGAAGAGGCCCGAGGTTTCAAAGGAAAATATGGATTTTGATAGATTATCTCAGGCCATTGCGGGCCTCGTTGAATTGGTAGAACGACTTCGCGGACCTGATGGCTGCCCCTGGGACAAAAAGCAAACAACTTCCAGCATCAAGATATACCTGCTTGAAGAAGCCTACGAGGTCCTGGCGGCCATTGAACAATCATCCCCCCAGGAGGTCTGTTCAGAATTGGGCGATCTCCTGTTCCAGATCCTCTTTTTGGCCCAGCTGGGGGCCGAGAGAAATCAGTTTGATTTTATTGATGTCGTAGAGAGGATCACAGAAAAAATGGTCCGAAGGCACCCCCATGTATTCGGACGGAAAAGGGTGGATAGTGCCGAAGAAGTGGCCCTCAATTGGACCCAAATAAAAAAGGCCGAGAAAGACACTTCTGACGATACCTCCTGGCTCCTGGAAAACATCCCGGTGGATCTGCCAGCTCTCATCAGGGCCCATAGAGTGAGCGAGAGGGCTTCCAAGGTGGGCTTTGATTGGGCAAGTGCTGATGATATCTGGGATAAGGTCCAGGAGGAATTTGATGAACTCGGTTCGGCCATTGCCGGATATGAAAGAGAGGAGGTCGCCGAAGAACTGGGTGATCTGTTTTTTAGCATTGTAAATCTTTGCAGGCATTGGGGATTTAATGCCGAACATCTCCTGCGGATGGCCAATGTCAAATTCCTGGAACGTTTTGGGAAGATGGAAAGAGCATTAAAGACCGCCGGCACGCAACTTGGTGAGGCATCACCGGATCTGATGGACAGGACTTGGGAAATGGTCAAAGACCGGGAGGGGCAGTGACCACTTGTCTAGGAAGAGGAAAAAAAGAAGGCCCCGGAGAATTTTGCGTTGGGGACTAAAATTCCTTCTTGTCCTTTTGATCCTAAGCATACTCCCAGTCCTGTCCTTGAGGTATTTCAATCCACCCTTCACCGCCATGATGGCCTATCATTGGATCGAGAACAGGGACAATGCAGGGAATTACATGCCCAGCTATATGTGGAGACCGCTCAAGGATATCTCGCCACATCTCAGGAGAGCCGTCCTGGCAGGTGAGGACCAGCGGTTTCTGTCCCATCATGGATTCGACTTTATAGAAATGAATCAGGCGCTCAAAGATATTTTCTCAAGAAAGGGGACCAGGGGGGCAAGTACCATTACTATGCAGACGGCCAGGTCCGTTTTTCTCTGGCCCAAAAGAAGCTGGCTGAGAAAGGCGATTGAGGCCTACTGTGCTCTCCTCATGGAATTGTTTTGGAGCAAAGAGAGGATACTTGAGATCTACCTTAACACAGTGGATTGGGGGGATGGAATCATAGGGGCCGAGGCTGCCGCACGAACATATTTCTACGTCCCATCCGCCCGTCTCACCCGGGACCAGGCCGCACTCCTGACCGCCATCCTCCCAAGCCCCCACCGGTGGTCCCCAACAAAGCCGAACACACAGTTACGACGAAGACAAGGGAGAATTCTAAGAGATATGGCAAGAATGCCACTGCTGTCCTGAACATTTGAAATTATTCCCCTGGGGAGGGAAAAAGAAATCTTTAAACCTAAGATTACTTGATTGATGCAGATGATCAGATTTTTTCTATTAAACGCATTTATTGCCATCTTCACAATAGTCTTATGCCTCTGGTGTCTTGTGCTCTCTTTCTTTGGCAGGGATGAAAAAAAGGTTCATTTTTATGGAGCCGTTCCTTGGGCAAAAGCGATTCTCTGGGTCTGCGGCGTCAAGGTCAGGGCCTCAGGACTTCAAAATGTTGAGCCCGGGGTCCCTCGCATCTACATGACCAACCACCAGAGTTTTTTTGATATCTTTGCCCTCCTTGCCTATATTCCCGTTGATTTCAAGTTCATCGTGAAGCAGGAACTCATGAGGATCCCCATTTTTGGCTCCGCCATGAGAGGGGCGGGCTATATAGGGATAGAAAGGGAAGATCCCAGAAAAGCGGTAAAGAGCATGAAGGAGGCAGCCCAGAAAATCAGAGGCGGCGTATCCGTTATGATGTTCCCGGAGGGAACCAGGAGCGTTGATGGAAAGCTGTTGCCCTTTAAGAGGGGTGGGTTTAATCTTGCCTTGAAGTCCGGCTGTGACATTGTTCCCGTGGCCATTAGCGAGAGTTACCGAATCGTTCCCAAGGGCAGCCTCAAAATCAGGAAGGGGTCCTTCGGCATCCACATTGGGGAACCTATTTCATTAAAAGGTTATAGCAGAAAAAACATCAACCAATTGATGGATCGTGTAAAAGAGGCCATGGAGGGCCTTATGGAAAAAAGGAGTGGCCCCCGCATGGCCGAGTAAGTTTAAATGTGAGAAACGGAGCTTCCGGTTCAGGCTGCCATCTTTTCCCGCTTCAGGATCTCCCCCCGTGTACTGATAACCACTTCCTCAAAGGGGATCTCTTTTCCGGCCGCCTCCATGGCCCTTTTGATAATCGTTTCAAGACCAAAACAGCAGGGAACTTCCATGATCAGTACGGTGACGCTCTTCAGGTCGGCCGTTCTGAAAATTTCAGCAAATTTTTCGATGTAGGCCTCGGCATCATCCAGCTTGGGGCACCCGATGAGGACCGCCTTGCCCGACAGAAAATCAGAGTTTAGATTCGGGTAGGCCACGGGAACGCAGTCGGCAACCACCAACAGATCTGCCCCTTTGAGAAAAGGCGCGGTTGGTGGAACCAGACGGATTTGGATCGGCCAGTGGGAGAGACTGGATACGGAACGGCTCTCCTTCCCAGCATGATTTGTGTCTTGGGTTGAGGCCGGAGGGATAAATGTCCGCAAGTTTGCAGAGGGACACCCGCACGGCATGGTTGATTCCTCCTTTTCTTTTACCTGGAGGTGGGCCTCCACGGCCTCTTCATCAAAGTCCTCTGCCTCTCGTTCAATAATGGTCAGGGCATCATTCGGGCACTCTCCGAGGCATGCGCCCAGACCGTCGCAATATTTCTCAGCCGCGATACGAGCCTTGCCATCCACAATTTCAATGGCACCCTCGGCACAGGAGGGCACACACTGCCCGCACCCATCGCAGCGTCCTTCATCGATCTCAACAATCTTTCTCTTGACTTTCATCTCGCACTCCTTGCTCCTTCCCCCTTCCTTTGGCTGGGAAGGGGGAAACTAGTGCCATGTTCTGGAAGTTCTTTCTGCAAAATTGGCAATTTAAGTTGCCCGCGTAATAGTAATCGAATGACGATCAAGGAGTGACGAGTGACGAAGGAAAACAAAGAATTTAACCTTGAGGATAGTCTCATTGAT
>JADHXI010000075.1 GCA_016783065.1 Desulfobacteraceae bacterium
CCCTTGAGTTTCTTGTTGATACTGTGACTGCACATAGATCTGGTCAAACAGCTCCCTCTCTAATATGACTTGGTTTCAATATCAAAATATACAGAAATTAGACCATTAATTTCAGAAATAGGGGTGAACTATTACCAAATTTCAAGTTTCAAAATCTTAAAGGTATAGCGATATGGCCAAAAATGAATATGACCTCATAGTCATTGGCGGGGGCCCTGGTGGGTATACTTCAGCCATCAGGGCCGCACAGAAAGGGTTGAAGACCGTCTTGGTGGAACGTCAGTTCTTGGGTGGCACGTGCCTGAACCGTGGCTGTGTTCCCACAAAAACTATTCTTGAAGACACGCTTACCATTGCGGCAGTACGAAATTCCCCGTTCCTGAAAGGCGATATGAAGATAAATTTTCGGCGCATCATGGAACGAAAACAAATGGTGATCGAGGGATCCAGAGCCGGAATAACCGGTGTGCTCAAAGGGAACGGCGTGGAGATTATGGCCGGGGAGGCCCGGTTCACGGGGCCACGGTCTCTCGAAGTCAAGACACCGGAGGGGAATCGGGAAGAAATATCGGCCGGAAGAATCATTATCGCCACAGGCGCCCGGGTGGACTACGGTCCGGGCCTTGTGGTGGATGAAAAATGCATCTTGAGTACTGACGGTGCACTCGCCCTTAAATCGGTTCCCCAGACCGTGGCAGTGGTGGGCGCAGGCAACCGGGGTGTGGAATTTGCTTCTATTTTCAATAACCTCGGTGTCCGTGTGGTCGTCATTGAAAAGGAAAAACGGATACTGCCCAAAGAACACCGGTGGTTGTCCGGGCGGTATAGGAAAATCCTGAGCGACCGCCGGGTAAAAGTGCTAACGAGGACGAACCTGTTAGCCGCAAACCCGGCAGACGGAGACGGTGTGATCCTGACCCTCGAAACAGGCAAAGGGCGGGAGGAGGTCAAGGTGGGCAAGGTTATCCTAACGGTTTCCCGGGTGCCTTCCTACAAGGGCCTCGATCTGGATACCGCAGGACTATCCCTGACCAAAGACGGGCTGGAATATGGTCCGGGGATGCAGACCCAGGTGGAAGGTATATATGTGGTTGGCGACGCAGCAGGAGCACCCTACCTGGCCCATAAGGCCATTGCCCAGGGAATAGCCGCTGTGGATCACATCCTCGGCCTTAACCCTGACGGGCCTCTGGGGGTTATCCCTAACTGCGTATACGGAGATCCTGAAATAGGCTCTGTCGGGCTCACCGACACCCAGGCCAAAAAGAGAGGGTACAAGGTGAAAATGGGTGAATTTTACTTTGTGGGAAACGGCCGTGCCGGGACCATGGGGAAAGACGAGGGCCTGATTCTAATCGTTTCGGAGGCGGAAACCGGTGCTGTTCTGGGCGTTCACATTATGGGCCCCAGGGCCACTGAACTCATCTCGTTGGGTGTGATGGCCATACAAAATGGACTGGATATAGACAGGATCAAAAAAACAGTGCTACCACACCTGACCTTTTCAGAATCCTTTTTTGAGGCTGCCCTGGCAACATCCGGGGAGGCCATCCACCAGGTTCAGGAGAGCGGGGAAGATGAGCACCAAGCCTGACACAGCGATCGGCCCTGAGAGCGTTGAGGAGCTTTTGGGCCTCTTAAGGGAAGAAGGCCGTAAGGTGGGGCGGACCTTTCGCAGTGTGGTTATAAACGATGATTGCAAAAACGTTGCACAGAACAGATATATGATGTTAGTATATTCGGGTGGGGCTACCGGAGGGCTGCCAGAATCCTATTCCCAGTAAAAATTTCCTTTACAGCGAGAATTAGACAATTTAGTGACTTTAGCGGGCGGTCCGCTTTTTGAAGTACTTCCAACCATTAAACCTTTAAACATCTAAGGAAAGGAGGATCAAAACATGAAACCAAGGGGAATATTTGCGATTGTGGTCTGTTTGTTTGGGGCCTTGGCACTATTGACGCAGCCGTGCCTTGCAGGTGAACCGAAGACGTTGAAAGTTGGGGGGCTTTTCTGCTTGACAGGCTTCGGCTCCTCGGCCGAAACCTATATCGCCCAAGGGGCAAAACTATCAGAGGAATGGATAAACGAGAAAGGCGGTCTCACAATTAAGGGGGAGAAATATAAAGTTGAGCTTGTGATGGAAGACATGAAAGGGACCGCAGACGGTGCCGTGGCAGCAGCAACCAAGCTTGTCTATGATCATAAAGTCAAGATCGTCATCGGAACGGTTGTGCCTTTCATGGTTCAGGCGGCAGGGTCGGTGCTCGAACCGGCCAAGGTACTCCGTCTTGTGCTGTACAATTGCGGCATGCCATCAGAGTATGGTCCGCAAACACCTTACATGTTCCTCACCTATGATTCTACGATTGAAGGGATGAGGGCTGCCCTGGACTATTTGAAAGAGGCCTATCCAAAGGTCAAGAACGTTGCCTACATCATCCCGGATGACGGCTCCGTTCCTTATCTCGACAAACTGTTCAGGGAAAAGGCGACATCCATGGGATATGAGGTGGCCACGGTCGGGAAATGGGCCATGACGACCCAAGATTTCTCGCCGATCATCACGAAGGTCTTGGCCTCAAAGCCGGAGGCGATCGCTTTTGCCAATGGATGGCCCCAAGCAACGGGAAGCATGCTTAAGATCATCCGGGATATGGGCTTCAAGGGTCCCGTCTTTGGATGCAATTACGACGACGCTTATCAAATCATGGAGATTGCAGGAAAAGAGGCATCAACAGATTTCTTCATCCATCAAATTGATCTGGACTCTCCTGACATGACACCCATGATAAAAGAGATCAAAAAAAGGGCCGAAGCAAAATATGGAAAGGCTTATGGGATGCATATCTGGGGTTTCAATCCTCTCTATGAACTCAAACAGGTGATCGAGGCAGCACAAAGCACTGACTCCACCGTGCTCAAGGATACCTGGGGAAAGATGAAGACGATCGATACCGTCTACGGCCCAGGGAGGATGGGTGGATTGAAAACCTATGGCATTAACCACACGGTGTGCGCCCCCTGCCCCATCGTGGCCCTGATGGCCGGCAAGGTCAAGTGGGTGAAATGGGTCGATGTCTATAGCCCATAAGTGAATAGATTCCAGCAGGAGGGCAATGCCCTCCTGCCTTCTTTTAATAACGGTCTATAGGCGAAGCTTCGCCAGGTTCAGACAAGGGAACGGAGAGAAGACGTGATTTCAGATGTCGCAGCCCAAACCGTCGTCAACGTATTGATGCTCTCATCCATCTATATTCTGGTGGCTCTGGGGTTTGCTCTCCTTCTGACCGTCCTCGGGATCCTGAACTTTGCCCATGCCGCCATCTACATGGTCGGCGGTTATATCTGCTATCAGCTCGCTGTGGTCGTGGGCATCAACCAGTGGGCATCGCTCCTCATCTCAATGATTGCGGTGGGGCTTTTGGGCCTTTTTCTTGAGAGGGTTTTCTTCCGCCCCTTCTTGAAGGATATGAACCGCATTGTCGTGGTAACCCTTGCGTTGATCATCATTCTGCAGGCTACCATCAATGTGACGGTGGGCAGCTACATCAGGCGAATCCCGTCATTTGTGCCGGGCGTTCTCAGGTTCAGCGGTGTATCTGTAAGCGGAGATAGGCTGGCCACCTTTGTCATTGGCGGTGTCCTGCTGCTGGCGGTAATCCTATTTATCCGAAAGACGAAGACCGGACTCCAGATGCTCGCTATTTCTCAGGACAGCGACGGGGCGGCGCTCCAGGGGATTAAGACTCATCGCATTTTTGCGGTGACCACAGCAATTGGATGCGCTCTGGCCGCCGTGGCCGGAAGTCTCATGGGTGCGATCCTCAGCTTGAGTCCCTTTATGGGGGACATTATGCTGGTCAAGGCCATCGAGATCGTCATCCTGGCTGGAATCGGGAGCATCGGCGGAGTCCTGATCGGGGGACTGATCCTGGGTGCCCTTGACGCCACTCTACCACTCTTCATCAGCGGCAGTGCCACTGATTTGACCGGACTCTGCATCATCATTATCTTATTACTCATTAGGCCTCAAGGGCTATTCGGGCGTGAAGTATAAATATGGTTGCTGGAGAGCATGCCCCAAGTGGGGGAAGAAACTGGATCAAAACTGTTGCCTATGCCGGCTTGATCATTCTCCTTTTCCTACTGCCCCTATTTGTCGATTCCGTCTATTACCTTCACACCTTTATCATTACGCTGATTTACACAATCGCCGCGTGCAGCTTGCGCACCATCCTGATTTCCGGGCAGCTCTCCATTGCCCACGCGGCCTTCATGGGGCTTGGGGCCTACGTTTCGAGCATATTTGCGAGGGAACTCAACTGGACACCCTGGCTTACAATACCCTTAGGGGGGGTCTCAGCGATGGTCGTTGGGGTGTTGGCGGGCTACCCTCTCACCAGGGTGAGGGCTATCTACTTCTCTATGGTGAGCCTTTTCGTGGGTTTGGCCATTGTAGCCCTCATGGGGGTGTTCCAGAAATATACAGGTGGGGATATCGGTCTCATCGGCATCCCTCCCCTTCCCTCCATTACCATCCCCGGCCTGCCAACCATCAATTTTCTCAGTTCGAAGATCCCCTATTACTATTTTTTCCTGCTATTGACGGTTTTCTGTCTTATGATTCTCCACAGTCTTGAGAACTCCCGAATTGGGATGAGTTGGAAGGCAATTGCTCAATCCTATCTGGTGGCCTCCAGTGTAGGGATCAATGAGGCAGGATTCAGAGTCCTTGCTCTTGCGGTGGGATGTTTTTTTGCGGGTATCGCCGGCGCTGGCTATGCCCACTATAATATGGTGCTCACACGGAGCAGCTTTGGTTTTCTCTCCAGCGTCAATCTCTTGATCTACGTCCTTGTGGGTGGAACGGGAAGCTTTTTCGGACCCATCATAGGAACGACGGTCCTGGTGATTGTCCCCGAGATCTTCCGCTGGCTAAAAACCTTTGCCCCATTTGTTTTCGGAGGGATCATGCTCCTCGTTGTTTTCTTCATGCCCCAGGGAATCGCCGGCCTGTTCGAACAAGTAAAGACAAAGTTTCTACACTTTCAAGAGAGAAAGAAACCCAGAGATGTTTCTTGAGACGAAAGAATTGACCAAAAATTTTGGAGGACTCGCCGCGGTATTTCAACTGGAAATGTCTGTCCGGGAAGGGGAGATCGTGGGTTTAATCGGCCCCAACGGTGCCGGTAAGACAACGGTTTTTAATCTGATCACCGGCTTTCTCCGACCTTCGGGTGGAAGGATTCTGTTTGATGGCAAAGATATTTCTGGCAAAAAACCCCACTTGATTGCAAAGATGGGAATCGGTCGCACCTTCCAACTCGCCTACCTTTTCCCCGAGTTTACCGTTTTCGAAAATATTGTGACGTCTTTCAATCTCTATCCGAAATCGAGTTTTTGGGAGGCCTTGTTCAAAACGCCTTCCTACCGCCGCAAGGAACTATATATCTTGGAGCAGGCCAAGGAGATTTTGTACCTTGTCGGGCTCGAAGGGGTCAAAAATGTGCTAGGCAGGAATTTGCCCCATGGGTACCAAAAACTACTGACCATGGCCAGGGCCTTAGCCATTAAGCCAAGGATCCTGCTCCTCGATGAGCCAATCGCTGGGATGAGCCTCGAAGAGATCAATTACGCCATGTCCGTTATCGAAAAGATCAGATCCCAGGGAGTCACGATCCTGCTCGTTGAGCATAACATGAGAATCATGACTTTGTGCGATAGGGTCATCGTCATCAACTTTGGTAACAAGATCGCCGAAGGGTCGATGGAAGAAGTCAGACAAAATCAGGAAGTGATGAAAGCCTATTTCGGGAGAGAAGATGCTGCTTAGGGTGAAAGACCTTAGCGTATATTACGGGAAAGCCATGGCCTTAGAAAATGTCTCCCTCGAAGTGGCTCAGGGGGCGGTCGTTACCATCATTGGCGCCAATGGAGCGGGGAAAAGCACCATTTTGAAGGTCTTGTCCGGGCTATGGCCTTCGACCTCGGGGGAGGTCTATTTCGACAACAAGAAGATTGAAGGGATGGAACCTTACGAGATTGTGAGCCTCGGTCTCGTTCATATCCCAGAGGGGAGAAGGCTTTTCCCTTACCTCAACGTCCTCGAAAACCTCAAGCTTGGTGCGAGCCTGCGCAAAGACAAGGAAGGTATCAAACAGGACCTTGAGGGGGTCTTTACCCATTTTCCAATATTGCGGGATCGGCGAAAGCAAAAGGCAGGGAGCCTGAGCGGAGGGGAGCAGATGATGTTGGCCATTGCACGGGGCCTCATGTCTAAACCCAGACTCCTCTTGATGGATGAGCCCACTCTGGGGCTCGCTCCTGTGATGGTGGTTGAGCTGGTTTCTGTTATTCAGGCCATCAATAAGACTGGGGTGAGCGTGCTCCTGGTGGAACAGAATGTCTTCCTGGCCCTCCAAGTGGCTCACAGAGGTTATGTGCTCGAAGTTGGGAAAGTCATCTTAGAGGGGAACATCGATCAGTTCAGAGACAGCGATCTGGTCAAGCGGGCCTATTTGGGAGAGTAAAGCGGTATTCATTGCAGGATTGAAACCCTGCCCTTTGAGTCTTCCTTCATTACAGTCTCCGGGCTCGTCATGGATGGGGTGTTTACTTCCCAATGGTGCTCGGGGCAGAAAACATCCCGGGCGTACAGGGGAACGCATAGGGAGCCAAAGCAATTCTATCGACAAGGAGGATAATGCTTATGGTTAAGATAATGATTGCGCCAAATCGCTATATACAAGGCCCTGGAGTTACCAAAGAGATGGGGAATTATGTCTCCCATTTAGGATCCAAATTCTTTTTCATCGGCGGACCCACGGCAGTGTCGATTGTCACTGACAGAATCCTGGCGAGCTTCAGGGAGAACTCCTTGGACTGCCATTTTGAGATATTCTCAGGTGAATGCACCCGGTCGAGCGCGGCGGAGCTTTCAGAGAAGGCGAGGAATTTTGGCGCTGACGTAATAGCAGGAGTGGGTGGCGGAAGGGTCATTGATACCGCTAAGGCCGTTTCCCATGAGCTTAATTCCGGACTTGTTATCCTTCCCACCATCGCCTCAAATGACGCACCCTGCAGCGCGTTATCGGTTCAATACACGGACAGCCACGTACTTGACCGTTTCTTGATACTCAGGCGAAACCCGGATGTGGTCTTGGTAGACTCAAAAATCATCGCTGATGCACCGACCAGGTTTTTTGTGGCGGGAATGGGCGACGCCCTCGCAACGTGGTTTGAAGCATCTACATGTACCAAATCGAACGCAAAAAATCTGCCCGGTGGTGTGACAACCTGTGCCGCGTTGAATCTTGCAAGACTCTGCTACGATATCCTGATGGAGCATGGAGTTTCGGCAAAGCTGGCAGTTGATCAGGACGCAGTGACTCCAGCTGTTGAGATGGTCATTGAAGCCAATATCTTTCTGAGCGGGTTAGGCTTTGAGAGTTCTGGTTTGGCTGCAGCGCACGGAATTCATGAAGGCCTTCATGCTTTGGAGGGGGCTGAGAGGACCTTGCATGGAGAGTTGGTCGCATTTGGAACCATTGCCCAGCTTGTTATGGAGAATTACTCGAGAAAGGAGATAGATAGAGTCATCGGTTTTTGTAATGCCGTGGGACTCCCTGTTACCTTGAGACAATTGGGTGTAGTAGATATATCACCGGATAACCTCATGAAAGCTGCAGAGGTGGCCTGCATGGAGGGCCTCACCACCCACAATTCCTATTTTGAGATCGATCCTGAACTGATTTTGGGGGCTATCATAGGTGCCAATGCTTTGGGCGAAGCGACCCAAAAAAACCCTGGTGGCTGAGATCAACGGTTTGGAGTATATAGACGGCATTTAGGCATTATTTCCTTGAAAAGGGAAAAGGTTATCAGCATGAGAGGCACAAAAGTTGTCATCGACGGGAGGGAAATAGGTGGTAAAGAGGGGATGACCATACTTGAAGCAGCGGAGAAGGCCGACATTCATGTTCCAACTCTGTGCCACAAGAAGGACCTGAGTGCCACAGGCGTGTGCCGCATCTGTGTTGTAGAGATGGAAGGTTCACCCACACTTGTGGGTGCGTGTCATACGCCCATATCAGAGGGTATGGTAATTTACACCCAATCCCCCAAAGTCCTCGCATCACGAAAGGCTACGTTAGAGGTTATGTTGGCCGCTCACAAAGGGCCATGTATCACAGATTCAAGGATTGAGCAGTGCGAGCTTCAGAGGCTTGCCTCGGAGCTGGAAGTAGGTCCTCCGCGGTTTGCATTGAGTGAACCTCGCTTTTATCCTGCTGAAGAGGTAAGTCCCTATGTGCGGCGAGATCTGTCAAGGTGCATCCTGTGCCGTCGATGCATAAAGGCATGCCGGGAAATAGCCAAAAAGGATGTTTTCAGCATCGGTTACAGGGGGTTCGATTCAAAGGTTATTGTGGATTGTGATGAGTTCCTAAACAAAGAAGTTTGCCGAGACTGCGGCATCTGCATCGACTATTGCCCAACGAGCGCGTTGACAAGTCCGAGCCACCGGGCTGAAAGGAACGAGAAAAAAGAAGGGCTGGAAGTAAGGCAAGAGGAGAGAAATCGTGACGGGAACAATCGGTACAAGCTTCTCGGAATGCTAAAAAGTGAGCAAACCAGGTCCGGATCTGTTTCCTCGAAGGTCATCCCGGGAATCGCTCGGCGTTTGAATATAAGTGTCGGTGAGGTGTATGGGGTGGCAACCTTTTACTCTTTTCTTTCCACGAGGCCTTTAGGGAGAAATATTATCAGGATCTGCAAAAGCCTTCCGTGCTATCTGAAAGATGCGCCCATGATTATTGAGGTTGTGGAAAAGGCATTGGGAATCAGGCCCGGGAAAACTACAGCTGACGGTAAGTTCTCATTTGAGTTGATGAACTGCATCGGCGCCTGCGATAAGGCCCCGGCGATGTTAGTTGACAATGATGTTCATGGAAACCTTACCCCGGACAAAATCTTGAAGGTATTGAAGTCATATTCGTAAAAGGCAACGGAGGTTGACCAATGCCAGAAAAGCGGATTGTTTTGAAAAATTGCGGGGTCATAGACCCGGATGATATATCCAGTCATTTAGATAAAGATGGTTTCAAGGCCTTGGAGAAGGTGCGGAAGAAGATGACCGCGCAGGAGGTTATAGAGGAGGTAATTGGCTCTGGATTACGCGGTCGCGGAGGGGCCGGGTTTCCCTGTGGACTGAAATGGGAATTGGCCAAAAAGACCGGGAGTGACCAGAAATTCATCATATGCAATGCTGATGAAGGAGAAGTAGGCGCATTTAAGGATAGATACATTCTCGAAAAAGACCCATTTACTCTTATTGAGGGGATTGCCATTGCCAGCTACGCCTTAGGCGCTCGCCAGGCGTACATCTATCTCCGACAAGAATACCACTATCTTTTGGATCGGATAGGAAACGCTATCACCCAAGCAGCAGAGCACGGGTTTCTGGACCTGCTGAAGATTGATATTATTGAAGGGGCCGGTGCATACATTTGCGGTGAAGAGAGTGCCCTCATGGAGTCTGTTGAGGGAAAACGGGGTGAGCCTCGATACAGGCCACCCTTCCCGCCAAAGAGAGGATTATTTGGAAAACCGACCATTATTAACAACGTTGAAACTCTGATGAATATTCCCCAGATTATCCTCAATGGTGGAGATTGGTTCAATGGGATTGGGAAGAAGGGAAACAGTGGCACAAAAGTATTCTCGGTAAGCGGGGATATTGAAAGTCCCGGTGTCTACGAGTTGATCTTGGGTAGCGAGCTCAGGGAATTGGTCGTAGATCTGGCGAGGGGAAATGAGATTCAGGCAGTTCAAGTTGGGGGAGCTTCTGGAAAGTTAATCCCAGGGAATATGCTAAAGACCCCTCTCGCTTATGAGACAGCCCTTGGTTCTGGGGCCGTGACGGTTTTTGATCAAAGTAGAGATATTGTAGGGATGGTTTATCAGACCCTTAGGTTTCTTGCTGAAGAATCATGCGGGAAATGCACACCCTGTCGTGACGGGACAAGGGTCATGGTGGAGACATTGGAAAGAATCGCTAATGGGGAGGGTGTAGCCGAAGACATAGATGTTCTTGAAGCCTTATCGGAAATGATGAGGCTTTCCTCCTTGTGTGGCCTCGGGCAGTCGGCTCCCGTGCCAGTTCTGGATAGTTTGAAATACTTCGGGAGTGAATACGAAACGCGGATCAGTCAGTCTATATTCTTGAGAAGTCTCAGGGGAATCAGAGGATAACGTTTGCTAATCAGGAGGTATTTTGGGATGAGTGAAACAACCTACTCATATTTTTGCCCCTATTGCGTTCTTAAGTATGACAGCTTTGAGGCGCTGAAATCTCACGTTCTGGAACAGCACAAGGCACAACCTCTTCCTACACCCGAAGGCCAGATCCATCTTACAATTAATGGGCAGGAATATCATAGCCAGGTTGAACCCGAATGGACTTTATATTACCTGATACATGAAAAAATCGGGTTTACAGGCACTAAGATGTTTTGCGATAGAGGAGCATGCAATTCCTGTACGGTGATCATGGACGGAAGGCCTATCCTTTCATGCATGACGCTGGCCATTGAATGTGATGGAAAAACCATAGAAACAGTCGAGGGAATTGAGTCGAAAAAACATCCTCTTATTGAAGCTTATGTCAGAAATCATGCAATGCAATGCGGTTACTGCACGCCTGGTTTTGTTGTGACAGCCAA
Source organism: Desulfobacteraceae bacterium (assembly GCA_016783065.1). Classification (GTDB taxonomy): domain Bacteria; phylum Desulfobacterota; class DSM-4660; order Desulfatiglandales; family Desulfatiglandaceae; genus JABMQV01. The sequence continues at coordinate 10,723 of JADHXI010000075.1, forward strand.
GGCCTTTCTCGATCGCGAACCCAATCCGACCGAAGAGGAAATTAGAGATGCCCTCGCAGGTAACCTATGCCGGTGTGGGACCTATCCGCAACATCCAAAGGCAGTTCTTGAGGCCGCTCGCAAGCTTAAAGAGAGTGGTAAGAGGGGGGCAAGTGAACATGGCTAATGAGGAAAAGCGGAAGATCTCGGAACTGATGGATAATCTGAGGGCTGACAAGTACCCTCTTGAGAAATACGAACATATTGGGAAACGGGGCCTACGCCGCCTTGATGGCTATGAGAAAGCCAGTGGGAAAGCAACCTATACGATGGATATACAGTTACCGGGGATGCTCCACATGCGTTTCTTAACATCTCCTTATCCCCATGCAGAGATAAAAAGCATGGATACGAGTAGGGCGGAATCTCTGCCCGGGGTCCGGGCCATTCTTAGATATGATGACCCTGAACTGCCATCCCAAGCGGACCTCGGTGGGCATGCCCCTTCATCGGTGCCGGTTCTTCCACGCATCGCCCACTTTGAAGGGGAAGAAGTGGGGGTTGCAGTTGCTGCGGATACAGAGGCTGTCGCTGAAGAGGCATTGAGATTGATTGGCGTTGAGTGGAAGCAAATGCCATTTGTATTGGATGTTGAGGAAGCTCTTAAACCTGGTGCCCCCTTGGCAAATCCTGAAGAATATCCTGATGGAAACTATTATAACGAAGGTATTTTGGATATCGATGAATTGGGCGATATTGAGAAAGGTTTCTCTCAGGCAGACGTTATTCTTGAGTTTAAATCAAGAAGGCGCCTTCATACGTGGATCGGACCTGAGCGACCATGCGGTGTTTTCAAATGGAACGGGGAATATCCAGAGGTCTGGGTAAAACAGCAACGGCCTCACATAAGCAAAAGGGTGGTATCCTCTTGGTTCGGCGGCATTCCCATGAACAAGATCACCATGCATTGTCCTTACCAGGGAGCAAGCTTCGGTGGATGGAGCCAATTGCCATGGAACATGGGCGGGCATTACTGCGCAGCCCTGCTGGCAAAGAGAACAGGGAGACCTGTCAAGTGGGTTTTCACCAGGAGGGAGGATTTTTATGGCGGTCAGATGGATGAGGGGGTCTACCACTATAAGGTAGGAACCAAAAAGGATGGCACAATCACGGCAGTAAAGGTGCTGGCCATACTATCTAACCTTCTGTTTCCGGTCTTTGGTGTCGCAAAACACTTCATTGAAAATACAAAAATACCTAATATATATGGAAGGATAAAGGCAGTTCAAGTTAATAAAGGAATAAATGTTCCGACACGCTGCGAACAAAATCCCAACACTCATAGCCTGACACTGGTGTTCGATCATGTCGCTGATGAGCTTGGTTTGGACCCTATAGATGTTGCGCTTAAGAACGATGGCGCTGATGGGCATGACATGGATTGGTTGAACGAGCGTAAGGCCGAGATGGGTTTCCAGGTCAGGGATAGCTTGAGAGAATGTATCGAGAGGGGTAAGGCTGGCATAGATTGGGACAAGAGATGGCATCCTCCAGGAACCAAGAGACTGCCCGATGGGATGATGCATGGTCTTGGTTTCACCTGGACCCATGAATGGGAAGATTCAGCCGGCTCAAGTGAAATAGCGATACGTATCGAGCGTAACGATGGGTCAGCCACCATTCTTGGAATGAGATGTGATAATGGTGTCAACGCTGAGACAGCCTACTGCCAGATCGCTGCTGATGAGCTGGGAATGCGGATAGAGGATGTCTTCTACAGGCCGCAGTTTGATCCGGGTTTTTTCACCATGACACCCGACTCATCCACCAACATGTCTGTCAATGGATTTGCCATAAGAAACGCTGCCAGACTCCTAAAAAGGAAAATCCTGAAGGTAGCGACAAGCCCAAGTGGACACACCCAGAGAGGTAGCTTTCCAGCGGCCTTCCCAGGATATAGGCCTGAGGATTTGGATATCAAAGATAGTATTATTTATGTCAAAAGAGATCCTTCGAAAAGGATATCTTTGGCAGGACTTGTGCAGCGTTCAGGCGCCGAAGGCCCAATGTGCCATAGCCCTGAAATGGGAGTAGGAGCAGAGCGTAGCAATTTCTCCGTCCCGCTTTTTGCGCATAGCTGGCAAGTGCAGCAAGGTGCATACTCAAGTTATCGCCTCCGTTTTTGCAGGCAGGCCCATTTTATGGAAGTGAACGTAGATATAGAAACCGGGCAAGTTTTCGTTACCAAGGTAGTTAATGTCAATGACGTTGGAAAGGTAGTTAGCTGGGAAGGATGCGAAGCCCAGCAATACGGCGGTACCTATATGGGAGTAGGAAGGGGGCTTTTCGAGGAAATCGTCCACGATCCAGTAACGGGAGTTATGCTTAACGGCAATCTTCTGGATTATAAGATTGCAACAATGAATGATATTGGACCTATCGAGACAAAGCTGGTAGAGAGCGGAATGGGCTACGGGCCGTATGGTGTGGTGGGCATTGGGGAGGACATCGCAACGGTCGTACCGGCTTTACTCGGCCCGGCCGTGCATAATGCAATTGGCGTTTGGATAGACGATTTTCCCATCACGCCTGACGTGGTTCTGAAAGCCCTGGGCAAGGCATAGGGGAGAGTAAGAATGAAGAAGTTTACGCATGTCAACGCATCCAGTATTGACGAGGCTGTTTCGTGGTTAGGACGCTACGGTCAGAAGGCGAGCGTGATTGCAGGAGGGACTGATCTGCTTGGTAAGCTGAAGGATGAGATCTTACCTACATATCCGGAAGCTGTCATAAATATAAAAACGATTCCCGGCCTTGATTCTATGAGAGAGGAAGAGGGCATGCTCAAGATTGGAGCGCTGACCAAGCTCCATGATATCGCGGTGAATCCAGAGGTAAAGGAAAGGTATCCTGCTCTATCTGATGCAGCGCACCGAACCGCTTCTCCCAACATCAGGCAGATGGGGAGTGTGGGCGGTAATATTTGTCAGGACATAAGATGCTGGTATTACAGGAATTCTTATAATAGGTTCCCCTGTCTTAGGAAGGGGGGAGGAAGATGCTATGCCATAGAAGGGGATAATCGCTACCATTCCATATTCGGGGGAAGTGTGGAAGGGGGCTGTTATGCCGTGCATCCGAGTGACACGGCTCCTGTTTTTATTGCATTGGGCGCGAAAATAATGACATCCAAGAGAATCGTCAATGCAGAGGATTTCTTTGATGTTGTGGTTGGAGGCACCACGATCTTGGATGAGGATGAGATAGTGACCGAGATCCAGGTCCCTGCTCCCACGGATGATCAGAGGAGCGCATTCATGAAGTTTGCCCTGAGAAGCAGCATTGACTTCCCTATAGTTAATTGCGCAGTGATGATTAATGAGTCCAATGGAGTGGTCTCTGCTGCCAGAATCTGTCTTAATGCAGTCTTCGTGAAGCCTTACAGGGCTCATAAAGCTGAAGAAGCCATATTGGGAAAGGCTATAGATGAATCCAACGCCGAAGCTGCAGGGGAAGCGGCTGTATCTGGCGCAAAGCCGCTGATGTATAACAGGTATATGATTCCGATCGCAAAGGCCCTTGTGAAACGGGCCATTTTGGCCTGTAAGAATCGTGGCTCTTAATGTTGTATTATGGCAACTGAGAACTCCAGAAATCGTCAAGTGGTCAAGTAGTCGAGTAGTTAAGTGGTTGTTATTATTCAAGCAAGCAGACTTTGGGGGATCATATGTCATAACCCCCTAAACCCGGAAATTGGACAGTCGATTTTGATTCGAATCCTAATCCCGCGAAACGCGGGACTGAATTGTTTGTAATTTTTTCCAACTCGACTACTCGACCACTCAACTATTTAACGAGGTCTGGAACTCTACACAGGTAAATTCATTAGAGGAATCTCCGACCGAAAATGTTAATCAAAGTCACTGGATACCTAAAATTCAAGGCGGTGATTGGGAATCAGTTTCTCTTAGAACTTGAGGCAGAAAAAGCCACACTTAGGGATGCATTGAGATTGTTGTCCCGTCAGTACGGAAAGACATTTGAGGAGATGGTATTTGATCCGCAGACCAGGGAGATAAGAAGGTCCAATTTGATCCTCCTGAACGGTAAGTCTTATTTGAACGTCCCAAATCCTTTCAATACCGAGCTGAAAGAGGGCGATGAAATTACCCTTCTACCCGTAGTGGCAGGAGGATAAGAAGAAAAGGGAATAGATGTTGAAGTGGGAGATTTTCTTTTTCCATTAACGGCCTTTCAATGGCCCGGGCCGAAATGGGCTGCTCAGGAACGTAAGGGTGAAAATTCTAGTGGCAGTTGGCTATAAGCATTGGGTTTAGTGCCCCGGGGGTTCTGTCGGGGTGTTAGCAGGCTAAAATAACGACGACTTGACTCCCTATATTTTAATATGATAGACTAAAAGAACAAGATCGAGGATAATGAGCAGCCGAGGGGGTGCCTGTTAAGGCTGAGACCAGACCCCTGAACCTGACCCGGGTAATACTGGCGTAGGAATCGGCTTAAGATTAAGGGAACACCTGAGGCTGCTCTCAATGAGAGTAGCCTTTTTTTGTGCGGAGGTAAGTAAGATGACACAGCTTGAGATAGCAAGGATGGGCAAGGTCAGTCCCGAGATGGAGGAGGCCGCTGTTGCGGAAGGGGTGAGTGCGGAGAAGATCCGGGAGCTTATCGCCTCTGGCCGGGCGGTGATTCCAAAAAATAAGGGGCATCAGTTTGAGCAAATTATGGCCATTGGAGAGGGGCTTCGAACCAAGGTCAATGCCAATATCGGCTCCAGCGGGCCGTGCAGCGGGATAGAACGCGAGATTGAAAAATTAGAGGCAGCGGTTGCCGCAGGTGCTGATTCGGTTATGGATCTATCCACTGGTCCTGATATCAAGGAGGTGCGCCGGATGGTTCTGGATCGCTCGCCGGTCATGGTGGGGGCCGTACCCATCTATATGGTGGCCACCCGGTTGCGATTAGAGGGTCAACCCTTGGCCAAGATGGATCCTGATGAGCTGTTCAGGAGTATAGAGACCCAGTGCGCCCAAGGTCTCGATTACATTACCGTTCACTGCGGAGTAACCAGGGAAGTGGTTCGCCGTCTGGAGCACTATGAGCGGCTCATGCCATCGGTCAGTCGCGGGGGCTCCATCCTCATGAACTGGATGGACAAGAACAACAGAGAGAATCCTCTCTACGAGGATTTCGATGCACTTCTGGAGATAGCGCACAAACATGATGTCACTCTCAGCCTGGGGGATGGTTTCCGCCCTGGAAGCGTGGTGGACGCAACCGACGGGCCCCAGGTAGAGGAGCTCATCGTCCTTGGCGAGCTGGCCCGCAGGGCCCGGGCGCGTGGCGTGCAGGTCATCATCGAGGGACCGGGCCATGTGCCTTTAAACCAGGTGGTTGCCAACGTGATTCTGGAAAAGCAACTCTGCGACGGGGCGCCATTCTACCTCCTGGGACCGTTGACTACCGACATTGCGCCGGGCTACGACCATATCACCGCAGCCATCGGGGGGGCAATCGCGGCCGCGGCCGGCGCCGATTTTCTCTGCTATGTAACCCCTTCTGAGCATTTGTGTATCCCCAATGCAGAGGATGTGCGGGCCGGAGTGATTGCCGCCCGTATTGCCGGGCATTCGGCAGATATCGCCAAGGGTCTTCCAGGGGCCATCGCGCGTGACCGGCAGATGTCCGTCTATCGCCGGGATCTTAACTGGGACGGGATGTTATCAGAGGCTATAGATCCGGACTGGGCCAGACAGAGGGTGGGCCTGAGTCCCAACGGCGAGACCTGTACCATGTGCGGTGAGTTGTGCGCGGTGAAGCTCTCGCGTGGCGCTGCCAAGAGGGCTAAGGGGATAGGGAATGAAGATCTTAGAGATAAAGCGTCATTTAAACAAACCTGATGAATCCTACTTTTGCGACTTGTTCAAGCGCGACAGCGGTTACGTCGTATTAAGATACGTGAGCGAACAGCCCGGCCGGGTGGCTTCTGTCACGTTCGAGGTCGGGTCCACCACCTATGCATATTACAGGGCCGGAGGCGGATACGTGCTCTGGCGGATGCTTGGACCGGACCATAAGCTGAAAGGATACCTCTTCCACATCTGCAGGGATCAAGTGGTGTCGGAAGACCGGGTGGAATACCTCGACCTGCTCCTGGATATCTGGATCGATGCAGATGGCCGACTCAGCATTCTGGATCGGGACGAGGTGGAGGCGTGTGCGACTAAAGGAGCGCTCGATGAGCAAGACCTGGCATGGATTGCCCGGCAGGAGCAGGAGATTATCAAAAACCGGACACAAATCATCTCTGATTTTGGCTCTATCTTAGGTGTCTTGTGACCAGTATCTAACCTATCTTCTTAACTTAGGACCTGACGCCAACACTTAGAAAACCAGGAGGAACCATGGATACGAGGAGCGTGGCACGTGCGGTGATTTTGGTGGCCATTGCAGTGGCCTTATCACCTGTTTTTATCCCGGTAGGAATCTCCAAATGTTTTCCCGCCCAGCACATGGTCAATGTAGTTGCGGCGGTCATGCTTGGGCCCGTGTATGCCGTGGTCATCGCCACCATCTCAGGTATCATCCGGAATGTCCTGGGTCTCGGGACACTCCTTGCCTTTCCCGGGGGAATGATCGGCGCCCTCCTGGCAGGTCTGGCCTATCGAAAGTTCAAGAATATCTATATGGCCGGGGTGGGCGAAATTATCGGGACAGGACTTCTCGGTTCTTTTGTTAGCGTCTGGATAGTGGCGCCCGTCTTTATGGGCAAGACCGTGGCCCTGACTATCATGATTGTAGCCTTCAGTATCAGCACCCTGGGTGGGACAGTCATCGGTATCGTCGCCCTGCACCTCTTACGGAAAGCGGGTATCTGGGAGCCGTGATCCGTCTAAGCGATGTCCATTACCGCTACCCCACATCGGAATCGGTTTTGGAGGGGATCAACCTTTCCGTAGATGAGGGGGAATATGTCTTCGTCTGCGGTCCCAGCGGATCGGGTAAGTCCACCCTTGGCTATCTCTTAAACGGCCTCATTCCCCATTTCTTAGGCGGTACCCTGAGGGGATCCGTGGCTGTTTCCGGTGCCGATACAAAGGGCCTGAGGGTTTCCGACCTTTTCTCTCAAGTGGGCCTTGTGCTTCAGAATGCCGATGCTCAACTCTTCAACAGCACGGTTGAAAACGAGATCGCCTTCGGTCTGGAGAGCCTGGGTCTTCCGGGCAGAGAGATTGATCAAAAGATTCAAGGGATCTCAGAGACACTCCACATCGAGCCCCTTCTTAATCGATCCCCGATCTCCCTATCAGGAGGAGAGAAGCGCCTTGTGGCCATCGCCTCGGTCCTATGCCTGAACCCTTCTGTCCTCGTGCTCGATGAACCCTATGCCCATCTGGATTGGGAAGGAATCAATCGGGTACGTGAGGCACTTCGGGAAATCCACCGAAGAGGGAAAGCCTTATTTGTCATCGAGCAACGATTGGGCGGCTTTCTCCAGGACGCCACCCGATGCATCATCGTTAATCAGGGAAAACTCCTCTTTGACGGCCATCCCCAAGAAGCCCTCGGAGTACTTTCCGAACAGCACCTCATACCTCGCTATCCGAGACGAAAAAAGAGCGGGCCTCACGGTAAAGACCCTGTCTTGACGGTCAAGGATCTTTCTTACCGTATGGAGAATAGAGAGATCCTCAGAGGTATTTCTTTTGAGCTTTATAAAGGGGAGACCGTGGCCATTGTCGGGAGGAATGGAGCGGGGAAGACAACCCTGATCAGGCACCTTAACGGACTGATTCGGTCTGCGCTCAGTGAGGTGACCTTCATGGGGAAAGGGATCCGGGGGATACCACCCTTGAAAATGGCAGCCTCGGTGGGTATCTCCTTCCAGAATCCCAACGATCAGTTCTTCAAATCCAGGGTGAGGGATGAGCTTCTGCTGGGGCAGGAGATGCTCGGGAAAGAGGAAGATGGATGGACAGAGGAGATTTACACCCTTTTTGATCTCAAGGGACTCCTCGATCGCTCACCTTACCAACTCAGCGAAGGAGAGAAAAAGCGGGTGGCCCTTGTATCCATCCTGACCATGCGGCCGCAACTCCTCGTTATTGATGAGCCTACAGTAGGACAGGACGGGCGGTTTCGGGAGGCCCTGGCCGGCCTCCTGAATGAGTTGGAGGATCGTGGTTTCACGACCCTCATTGTCACCCATGATCTCGATTTTGCTCGCGCGACGGCAGATCGATGGATTGTTTTGCACGATGGCATGGTAGTGAGAGACGGGGCGCCAGACGATCTCTGGCGTGATGAGGATCTGATCCAGTTGGGTGCCGTGGAAAAACCTGAGGAAGAGGCCAGGGCTGGCCTCTCTAATATCTGAAAAGGAGAACCCTTGGGACGTCTTGACTCCAGAACAAAGCTTGCCCTGGGACTTATGGCGATAGTGGCGATCTTGATCGGCAGTAAGCCGGAGACCCTTACCGTGGAGTGTATCGTCCTTATGGCCTCCCTTCCGGTGCTGGGAATGTGGAGGCCATGGGTGCACTCCCTTCGCCTCATCGGTCCCATGATCGGCATGGTCTTTATTATATCCTTACTCTCTTTTGATCTTTCAGTGGCCCTGATCCTCTCTGTGCGGCTCCTCAATCTCCTGACCGTCTCTTTTATCTTCTTTCGTTCGATTGCACCCGAAGAGTTGGGAGGTGCATTGAGGAAAATGGGTCTCCCTTTTAGTTTCGCATTTATCTTGACCACGGCCATGCGCTATGTCCCCCTCATGGGGCAGAAGATTCGGCACATTTTGGATGCCCAGCTCTCCAGGGGGATCGACCTCAGGCCGAGACCCAGAAACGTGGGCAACTTTATGGCCCTTTTCGTCCCCCTCTTGGTTCAATCATTCCTCCTCTCAGAGGAACTGGCCATGGCAATGGAATCTCGAGGTTTCGGACGCGCCGGGCGATCATCGCGACGGGAGTACCGCCTTGCCTTGTGGGAGTATGGATTGATGGTCGTTTCCCTAACATGTCTCGTATTGTTTGCCATATGGGAAAAAGGATAGTCTGCTATGTGAGTCGGCCACGACTGACCTCTGACCCCTCTCCCATTCAGCACGCCGGGCACGCTGCACCATGTTATCTTATGGGGCATCGAACAGAAAAGAATCGTCACGGACTTCGGTCTTTCCCTTGCAGAGACCGCCCGCCAGTTGGGGTTACGACCGCAGCGATAGCCAACGCCCACAGGCGTAAAAAGACAGAAATACAATTAGTAAACAACGTGCCCTGAATACCCAGGCAATTCATAGAGGAGTTGATTGATGATCAGGATATGGATGTGGGCAGCCTTGAACTTTTCATATCAATACAGTCTGTTTGAGAATTTTGGGAGTTGATGGGGAGGAACAGTGAGGATGGCCTATATGACACGACATAGTCTTGACACAAACTCCCTTAATGCCATATATTGCAGCGGACAATACATAATTCCACAAAGAGAGGGGTATTTGTCAGGTTCAGGGCAAACATGAGAATATTAGTCGTTGAAGATGACATGAAGATTGCCTCATTTATTTC
>JADHXI010000005.1 GCA_016783065.1 Desulfobacteraceae bacterium
GTAAAGCAGCAATTCTCTGCCACAACGGTGCAGATGCGGTGAAACTTGGGGAAAAGCTCTGGGCGCTACCGATCGACCTCATCCTCTCATGATATCCGTTTTAGATGATTATCAATCGACTAGGTCATAATGGAAATAAGAGATTGCTTGTACAATGTATGAGAAAGAGGGTCACCCTTGACCTAGGACTTTGTTATCTCATATCATGGGTTGACCCCATGTTTTTCACTTAAGGAAGAGCGTGCCAACGCCCGGCCTTTTTTTATATTGGCACTAGGCGCATAACGGTCAAAGCTACTGAGCGATATGGATCTTCTTTCAAGGCCCGAATGGGTTGAAATCATTGAAGAGGGCATAGTAGAAGTTGTGAAAGGCGTGAAGGGCAAAACCCTCAATGAGCTGGAAGATTGAAACAAAATCCACTGTAAGATCCTTCGCGCCAACAGGGCAGGCAATACAGTTTCGTAAAGGGGAGTCGGGGGATTTTACGCGCAGGTATCATCATCAAAACCGGGTCGCTTAAAAGATCTCGCATCCGGGAATTCTTTTTCAGTCATTCCGCTTAATCTAGTAAGAGATTTAATTATTCTCAAAATCTCTTTTTCTTCCGGGAAATAACCGGCCATTTCACCCCAGGCACTGATTGACCGATCTATCCCGATCAGGGCTACTTTGGCAGAACCGTCAGAATCTTTAGCGAAATCATTCAATGACGATTTATCTTCATGCTTCTTGCTGCTCAACCCCCTGGAGATCTTCACATGTATCTGATATTGATACCATCTGATAACTTCAATAATGTCTTTTAGGGGAACAGTATCTACAGCAATCCTGGATTGTACTAGCTTCAGACCTGATCTCCTATCCTGTTCCTCAGACTTATCTAACAATAGATGCTCATTGTCCTGCATCCATTTATCAACCATATCCGCGTAGTTACGCGACACAGAAGATAAAACATGAACGACAATGTCATCATCCTCTTCTTCTATCGGTTCAATTTCATCAAGATCGATTCCGGCCTCCTCGGCCATATCTTGTATGAGATCGAATGTCGTTTGCAGGGACTCCATGACTTTATTCCAGAAGGCCTCATTGGATATATCCAGTTCATCAAGATCCCTTTCTTCATCAAGATCATAATTCAGGCATCTTGAGGTGAACGGGCATCGTTCACACCATCTATCACAATAATTGTAGATACCCGAAATGTTTTTTGGATCGTTCGCTTTTTCCAACAAGGCCTTTTTCCTTGATTCCTTTTCAGATCTTGTAGTCATTTTATATCTCTTCTATACTTCCTATAAAATTCTAGAAATTCTGAAGGTGATAAGATTTTAATCCCTTCTCGAGATGACCGTGGATAATGGGATTTATTGCCGGTGATCAAACACTCTACCCTTCCAGCAATTGCAGCTTCCAGAAAAGGTTCATCATCCGGATCGGGTAAGGGATGCTTCAGTGGGCTTGTTGAAACTAATTGGCCATTCTTTTTCAAAAAATCAAGGAGCGTATCGATATGCTCCCTGTTGAATTTAAACTTCGGCCTGTAAAGGACTTCCTGATACTCCAATAATATTCGAGAGTCATACTGAATGATCAAATCTCCCGCCGAAACAATACGGACGATCTCCCCACCCGGTCCAAACGGGGTGAGAAGGCCAGAGACAAGAACATTGGTATCCAGTACAATTTTCATCTCTTGCGCTTGGACCTGACCGACTTTATTTCATCATCAATTTCACCGGCGATAATTCTATCTGTTCCTGTGCGGACGGATTCATACTGAATTGAGGCTACGGCTTCCATTGCACGTGCTCGGCGAAATGCAGATAGAGTTGTTTCCAGATTGTTTTCATTTATTGATGAAAGGATAGCAATAGGTCTGCCATTACTCGTAATGATCATTTCTCTCTGGTCAGACAAATCCTTCCAAACCTGTGATGATTTTGTTTTTAAATCTCGGACGCTTAGAAATTTCATACTATCACCCCCAGTTGAGACTCAATTATAGCCTCGAATGAGTCCCGATTCAAGCCCTTTTTTTGTTTTTGATCGAAAACTAAGTAAAAGCTTTTGTGATCCGACCTCAGGACCTGCTCATTTATTTTAGCACAGAAAACCTGATCCACCCCGAATAACGGGATCTTCGACAGGCCACGTCAGAGACAGATGGCTCTGCCCTCCTGACATGAAAAGTTATTCAACATAGCCTGCCCCGTTAAATGTTTACCCCGTGGAATGCCTCTTCTATTCCACTGGGGCCTTTTGGGTATTTATTTAACCGGGGCCTGCCCCGTTAAATGAATTTGGTGTTCTATTTAACTGGGGTCAACAACACACACTTGTGTCTTTCACTTTTTAAGGTATGGTTATAATACTTTCGCCATCAGGCCATACTCGTTTGAAGTCATTAATATTGAATGTCAAGAGACGTTCTACCTTAGATTTCTTTGCAGCCTTGACGATAAGGGCGTCATAAATAATACCCCCGCTTAACCCAAATTCCGATACTCGTTTAATGATATCCTGATAATCTGACGGAGAAAGAGAGATGATCTTGGCTGAAATCTCTATATTATCGTGAATGAGTCGCCATGCTGTTGACGGTGAGATCATTGGTTTTATTGGGAGAGTAGTCAATACAGCGTAAAGTTCCGCCAATGTGTGGCTCGCGACAAAAAAAGCGAGTTCACCGGTCTTTGCACGCTGAAGCCAAGGCAAAGCACGGTTGTGCATGGGGTGGGGCTCAACAATTGCAGCGACAAGTACAGAAGTATCGAATAATGTTTTCATTTTTTGATATTGGAGCCGACTTTGCTTATTCTTTTCTTTCGCAGAGTTCGTACGGCATCCTCAATGCTACCGGTAGCATTGCCCGTGAAAACCAGCACGCCTTTTTTTACTACTATTCGCGGTTCATTATGCATTGGCTCCATAAGAATTTTTTCGTTTTCCTGTTTTATCTTCAAAACAACGCCCGGCTCAAGACCCAGATCTTCACGGACTTTTTTTGGTATTACCACTCTTCCGAACCTGTCTAAGGTTGTTTCCATGACGAATTTCCTTTTTTTGGCAATATATCATGCCAAATGGCATATGTCTACCCCAAAATCCTCCTACCTTGCCCTATGAAATACCTGCCCTGCTCTTAAGCCTCTCAGACGAAAAATGACTCCGCCCCAACTTCCTGCATTGACCCCTTTTCTTATGGCCCAAGGGATCATTCCGCTTTCCATTGTGGTTTCCGCTTCTCGGCAAAGGCTTTGGTGCCTTCCCCTCTGTCTTCGGTTATGCGGAGCATTCGAAACAGATTTTGTTCGAGCCGTAAACCGTCTTCGAGGGGCATGCTCAGCCCCTTGATGGCCGCCTGTTTGATGGCTCTCACGGCCAGGGGTCCCGATTCCAGAATCTTTCGCGCCATGGCCTCTGCAGTGAGCATCAACTCCGGCAAAGGAACGACCCTGTTTACCAGCCCGATCCGGTATGCCTCCTGAGCATCGATCCGATCCCCTGTGTAGAGCATCCAGAGGGCATTGCAGAGGGAAACAGCCCTGGGGAGCCTCTGGGTTCCCCCGCCGCCCGGCAGGAGACCGATCTTGACTTCTCCCAAACCGAACTGCGCGTTCTCGGACGCCACCCGGATGTCGCACGCAAGCGCAATCTCCAAGCCACCACCATTGGCGTGCCCGTTTATGGCGGCGATGATGGGTTTCCAGATTTCCAGTCCGCGCACAAGGTCACCTTTTCTTTGGTGGTCGAATGCCTCAGACGTGCGTGGTACAGCAGAGAAATTGAGCTTGATGTCGCTGCCGGCGCAGAAGGCCCTCTCCCCCATGCCCGTTATGATGGCAATCCAGGCATCGTCGTTGTCACGGAAGTCCTGCCACACCTCGGCGAGACGATTGTACGTGGGCTGGTCACAGGCATTTAGGGCGTGCGGACGATTGATGGTTACGTAGGCGATCTTATCTTTGATCTCATAAATGACAGAATCCATTCACTTCCTCCTTTCTTACAATTTCCAGAATCGGCATCCATCAAAAAAAACTCCTCATCCCGTTTAAGGGAAGAACCTCGTAGATCTTGGAAGGTTTTCTTACGAGGCGATACCCGGTCTCCGCAGGCAAGAAACCCGAAAGCAGTCCGGCCTGGATGCTGAAAAATTCGCTTAAATCAACCATAATCTATTTCTTCGTCTACTCTACTGAACGCAATTAGCTTATTTTCGTAAAGTAGACTTTACGATATTTTGATAAATCATCAACCGGAATGAACGTTTTTTTCTCTTCTCTATTAAAAACGCCCTCTTTTGCACCACGGCCAGACATTTTTTCATCAATTCCCCATTGCTAGGAGAGATAAGCGGACCTTAAGATACTCATTGTATTGGGAAAAATGAACTTTTAAGCCTTAAATCAGAGAAAAATCGAATCTATTATCTTAAACTGACAAATGTTGTCTTGATCAGACCCTAGGCCGCACTAAATCTCGTATATTCGCTTGGCGTTTTCGGCCAAAATTTTGCGCTTCTCTTCATCTGTCAAGTCAAGTCGCATGACCTGTTCGATTCCGGGCCGAGCCATAATAGCCGGGCCATCGGTCCCCCACATGATCCGGTCGACTCCGACTTTACGGATTATCCGTACGGCGTCTTCCTCTGCACAAGCACGGTGTGCATCCCGCGCTATTATTGGCTCCAGCATCCATTCACCGTTTGGAGGCCGGTTGAAGCTCCCCGACATATCAAAGGACAGGTTGGAGAAACGCTGTGCCATTTCCACCCTTTGATCCCAAAAGGCACTGGCCAGATGGCACATTACTACTGTCAGTTTTGGAAAGCTCTCCAATACCTCGATGAAATTTACCGGCTCACCGTAGAATACACCTTCAGGGGAAGGCTCGCCCAGAGTACCTGAATCAAGGGTGACCGGCATCCCGATCTCCTGGCATTTTTCATACAGTGGCCAAAAAGCACGGTCGTTAGGGTAATGACGAAACATGCCGGGAAGTAGCTTTACAGTTTTGGCGCCCTGTGCCGCTCTTGCCTCCACCTCCTCAACCATCTCCTCGGAAGTCAAAAGCTTCTGTATACCGATGCCGGCGACGATCCTCGGATTCTCCATGCCTAGAGCGCAAAGCCACTCGTTGTGACGCCGCAACCTAGATGCCAACTCTTTTTCGATCTGAGCCTTGACACTCACCGGGTCCTTCTCTCGTTCGTCGGCCTGTATTTCCGACATGAGAAAATTTCTCATAGGCTCTGCTGGAAATAGGTTCAAACAAACAACCTTAGAGATTCCCTCACGATCCGTGTAAGCAATTATGGACTCGGCGTTGCCCCATCGATCTCGGTCTCGCCTGCCGGGGATGGGGAAAGACTGCTTTTCCTGGGTTACATTCCTATGCAGGTGAACATGTGAATCTATGATCTCAAAATCTTCACTGGTCATCTGTTTACCCCCTCATTCACAAAAAATGTGAATACGTTCCTTTTCTATTTGGTTATTGCCTGAATATACCATAACATCAAACTGTGTTCTTTATCGTTTATCTAGACAAGAGACCCAAGAGGAAAGTAAGGACATTGCTGCCCAAAATAAATCTGAATTCACGTTTTTTAATAGATAACTGCTGGATTTTTCTGCATGCCATCTGAATGCGTAAAATCAGGTTCTCCCTGATTCTCCAGCCCCCCTTTCTTTAAAGGGGTTGGGGGGATTTCACGCACATTCTTGAAAATCCCCCTCTCATCCCCCTTTTCAAAGGGGGAGGTCAAGATGTCCCTTTGCCAGAAATGACTTCAGTGAAAATGCTGTCCAAAAAATATCGATTTTGGACAAGAGGAAAGTCGGAACTACACGCCAATCGAGAAGCCGGAGCTCATCATTTGAGGACTTTGTTCCAGTCCGGTTTCCTTTTTTCGAAAAAGGCCGTAATTCCTTCTCTCCTTTCTTCTTCAGGGACCTGGCCCTCGAGGTATCCGCCCATTGCTCTCGCCTCATCGTAGGGCAAGTTGTAGCCCCTGAGGAGATGCTCCTTTCTTGCCCGCAGATGGGTAGGGCAGTTGCCCAGCAGCGTATCCGCCATTTCAAGCGCCGCCGACATCAAATCCTTAAGGGGTACGATTTTGTGGATTATGCCCATCCGCAAGGCTTCCTGAGCCTCAATCCTTGCGCCCGTAAGGCTGAGGTACATCGCATTTGACATCCCGATGTTACGAGCCAATAAGTGGGTTGAAGCCGGCGAGTGGGCGCCGAACCTTACTTGCTGCAAACCGAAGGTAGCATTATCGGCGGCTATCCTTATGTCGCACTGCAGCGCATGGCATAATCCTCCGGAGAGACAGTAGCCGTTGATGGCGGCGACAATCGGTTTGTAAATCTTGATGTCTCCCTCGTGAAACATTCTTCCCCTGGGGAAAGGAATAGGGGCGGACTCACCTTCCTTTGGAGGAACCATCCCCCTCATATCGGCTCCGGCACAGAAAGCCCTTCCCCCGGCTCCGGTGAGAATGGCCACGTAGAGACTCGGGTCGTCCCTGAAGTCACAAAAGGCATCCCCTAACAATACGCACACCTCTCCATTGTAAACATTCATCTTCTCGGGTCGGTTTATGGTAACAATAGCGATGGGACCTTTTTTCTCATAGAGAACTAAAGACTCTGACATAATAACCTCCTTGATATGGGATCAAGCATTAACGGGATGTTGCCCAAACCACCAACTGAACCAGTCAACCCCTTCTCCTTAACCGAACTCAAAATTTAGTGTGTAGGATAATTTTGCAGGAAAAATGACAACATAAATGTCATTTTATTAAAGGTGTATGCCGATGTTTTCATAACAAAAGGTCTTCTTCCCAGCCAAAATGTGCGATTTTGATTTCTTTCATATTGCTGGTTCCCAGCCCATAGACTTTATCCGCGGCCTCTACACAGATAGGCGGCGGTGTAATGGGCCAGGGTTCACCACGTAGCGCATGCCGCTTCTCGGTGAGGATTTTTAGGCACACGGTCTCAACCGCCACGGGATCCGTTCCGGCAATCAGCCCATTGTATGCCCATTTATACCGGGGATCAGACTGGGGACCTTTATCACAAAGGGGATGAATGGCATCCACGAGAACAAGCCTTGTCTTGCCTTTCACCTCGGGAATATGCCAGATTTCACCTAATTTGGCACTTTTCTTTTGATGGTATCTCGTGGGGCGACCTGAATACATTATATAGTTCTTTATTACGGTTCCGATTCCGGTTAACCAATGTCCCTTGAGCGCCGGCATGCAAATCAACGCGGTACATTTCCCGGGTCTTCGTTTACCCCCTTGCGCCATGATAATGTTCTTCTCGGAAATTCCAGCCTCTTTTATCAAACTCGCCTTAACCACATCAACCAGTTCCGGATGGGTCGGATTCAGGAAAGGCGTGGGCACTAGTCCAACAATATCGTCCGGCTTCACCAGATCAACCCATGCCTCCTGAATGTTCATTTTCCCTGTGACATGAAGTATCGTCTGATCAAGCATGGTCTGCAGTATTTTGGGATTCACCTTGAACCCGGAATCCATGACGTTTTTGTCTCGGACTACTGTTACCAGGCTTGACCGACCCTTCTTTTCGCTCGCTCTGCTCCACGGTACTCCCAATACAGTGAAAGCAAGCGTCGCCCCGACGGTTCCGCGGATAAAATCTCTTCTCGTCACACGCTTCTGATTGTTTTCCATGGTCATTCTCCTTGTTTATAGCACTGCATGAAATGCGCTCTCATATGACTCAGACACAATGCCGGACATGTTCCTATGCCTTTCACAATATGATTCTCCTTGCTGCTCTGACGTGGTCACATTAATTCTCGAAGCAGATTCAAGCCTGTTAATGAAAACCCCATACTTGACAAAATATGAAAATCAAAGGATTGTCAATAGAGAAATTACAAACTCGTTCGAGGACAGGTATTCAAACAGCAAAGGGCAAAATTATGGATATGATGGTCACAGCCGGTGTTGCTATTATTTCTGCTATCATAGCGGTTTTGATTGCGCTTATCACCAGAAAAAAGATTAAGAAAGTATTCATCTATGGATTCTCAGGTCTGATTATCGGACTACCAATTGGCTATTCCCTAACGCCGGTGATCATATCATTCTTTTAAGGCACGCACTGTCAGCCTATGGATTCAGAGCCGAAACGAAGTCAGCACAATGCTCCTTCTTGGTTCCGGGTTAATCGGTTTTGCAGGGTTCAGGCGGAAGTTTAGGAAAAAGTAATCAGTATCAAATCTCGAATTTAAAGATCATTTTTAGAGGTATTCTCATTATTTATTGTGGTGAAAATGTCCTTGACGCAAAAAAAAAATTACCCTATACTCCTTCCTCGAATAAGCAATTTCTTATCAATTCAATCAATTTCAATTTTGGAAGGATAAATTATGCAAGAATATCGCACCGAGGGTAAAGAACCTTTATGGTTGCTCATCGAAAAGCAGATTCAAAAATGCACTGACGAGGATTTTTCCGAAGCAAACAGCCTGGAAACCTCACGGAAAATTGCCGCAGAGCTGGATAAAACCGGCTATAATGTGTCGAAACACGGTGGTAACTGGCTGCAGTTAAAAGCGGCGGTAAAAGCACGTAACCGGGTTGGCAGGCCGTTTATGCAGGATTTTAACCAGGCGGTTTCCGCGCTGGGCCTGGATGACATCAAAGACACCTACGCCACCGCCATGAAAATAATTGCTGACCTAGGTAGCGATTGGCCCTCTTTTTTAGCTTCAAAACACAGAGCCGATGTGGATGAAATTTTCGGAAATAAAAAAATCGAATTGATGATAGCAAGGGCCAAAGAGCTCCCCGGTGAACAGGGAATACGCTATCTCATCTCCGAATCGTTTGAGCCTGAAGTCATAATGGAGGCTTTAGGTGTATCAGAAGAAGAATACAAAAGCTTAAAATCCAAAGTGGACACAGAACTCGCCGAAAAAACGAGGGTTGAGGAGTTATTTGCCGCTGTGGAAGACGCTTCGGAAGAAGATAAGATTAAACATCTCCTAAACAAAAATGCAGCAGACGAACTCATCACAGAAATTGGCGGCATCAAGCAATCCGCAATTGATGCAGTGAAAAAGGCCATGGAAAAAGAGCTGGCGGAAAAGAAGAGAAAAGAAGAAGAACTGGCCGCCAAAAAAGAGGCTGAAGAAGCAGGTCCTGCTCTGGAAAATATCGATTCGGACGACATGCTCGAATACATCGAAGGAATCCGGGAAATCCTGGAATTTTCTGATGTGGAAAAGGATATCCGAACAATGTGCGAACAGAGTTCTATTCCCAAGGCCCTGGTAGACATCGCGATTTCTGATCCGGACAAACTGGATGAAATGGAGAAGGAAGCCGGGGGATGAGCAGCAGCAAGGCAAAGGTTAGATCCCGGAAGGCGAACACGTCGTCGTAACGGCGGGCAACCCGTTGGCAGGCGATGATTGCCAAGGATCTGCTTTGACCGGCCGGCATTCCCTTGCGGCAGCTATCACGACTCAGGTGGCTTGGGCGGGATGTGGCCAGGACCGCGTGGGTACATAGACTGATTGCGCAGCATGAAGGCTGGTCCGTGGACATTATTTATGGCGGCGTTTTCACCGTAGATGTGCTCTTTCATCCAGCCGAAGACCTCGCGGTTCTTGGCGAGCTTGACCAACCCCGCCGCAGTCTTGATCGCCTCATCCCGAACGGCGTCTTTTCCCGCCACCTGTTGCACGATACCTGCGGCGAGGGCGTCCACGCCACTCCACCGTCTGGCAAGCTGGACCGTCTCGAAGAAGGCGTTCATCGGAATCTTATGTCGGAATAGTGCCAGCTCCGGTTCTGGTATCGACATGCCGAGCTCAAGCTCGTTGGCACACAGGTACCCTCGATCTTCCCTCATCACGCGCACATCGTGGCACAAAGCGATCATGAAGCCTGCCCCGAACGCGTGGCCGTTGACCGCGCAGACGGTGGGAATCGGAAACGTAATCATCCTGGCGAATAGGGCCATGGCCTCTGCCCCGAAAGCTTTGCGATCACCGCCCGGGTGCTCGCCTGCCGAGGAGATCCACTCCAGATCCAACCCGTTCGAGAAGAACTTTTCGTTGTCGGAAACGGTCACCAGCGAGGCCGGACCCTCGGATGCCGCAACCTCGTCCAGTGCTTCGTCAAAGGCCCTGACGAAGGTGGTATTCCACCGATTCTCCCCCGCAGCCATGGTCAGTACGAACACGTCACCTTGCCTTTCTAACCGTATCATCGTCACCTCCGCTCTCTGTTAAGTTGAACGACCGTTAATAAAAATTCCTTTTTAATGCGGCGAAATATACGTAATTTTCTCTTGTGAGTCAATAACAAATACAACCCACGATATTGTGGCTCCTCATTTTAAGTCAGTATGGGTCTGTTGATGGCAGAGGAATAAAGATATGTAAAGGTAACCTTTGGGTATAACTCTCCCCTGGACTCGGCCGAACACCCCCTGAAAAATTTCCAATACTATTTGTAATCTATCATCAAATGAGATAATATCAGACCAACGACTATGGCAAGTTATGCTTAAATCTAAGACTGACTTTGAACAATAGACTGATGTCTATCAATGAGGAAGCACAGATATGTCTTTCAAAAAGATTCTAACAAAAATTTTGTTGTTGAATACCCTTTTGGCTTTGACGGCGTTCTCCGTTAGTCCTGCTGTATCAACAAAGCCGACATCTGAACCCGAACTGCCATTCGCTAAAGAGCTACAGGATACGCTGGATAATGGGCTTAAAAAGTACAACGGAAATGGGATTTCAGCCGCTGTAATTGCGCCAGGATACAAAGCGTGGGTCGGTGTAAGCGGTGTGTCTCATGGTACAACCCCAATAAAACCGGAAACTCTGTTTGATGCCGGGAGCATCACCAAGAACTTTGTGGCTGCACTAGCCCTTCAACTTGTGGAAGAGGGTCTGCTCGCTTTAGATGACCCGCTCCACAAATGGCTCCCGGACTATCCAAACATTGACAACACAATTACTATTCGACAACTCCTTAACCACACCAGTGGTCTCTACAGTCTTCAAGGCCCCTCAGCTATTCGCCCAATTTTAAAAGACCCGGGACGACTCTGGACTCCCAAGGAAGTACTAACAACCTTGGTGGGTAAGCCACATTTCCCCAAAGGGAAAGGCTGGCGATATTCCAACACCGGTTACATTCTGCTTGGAATGATTATCGAGAAAGCAACCGGATCGAAGATATCTACTGAACTCAGAAATCGTTTTTGGAAGCCGCTGGGTCTTGACAGTATTTTTTTTGCTGTTGAAGAGGCTCTACCCGGGAATATTGCCCACGGCTGGATTGACCTCAACGGGGATAAAGTCCTTGAAGATTTTTCAGTCTTCCCAAGAACTGCACTTCATAGCCTGTTTAAGGCGGCCGGGGGTATTTTTTCCACTTCGGAAGATCTAGCAAAGTGGACACATGCCCTATTTCACGAGCGAAGAGTAGTCAGCAAGGAGTCTCTCAAACAGATGCTTGCTTTTCATTCGCCCATAGCTAATCCCGGCCTTGCCGGGTATGGCTTAGGAGTCCAGAGATTTACACCTCGTATTTTCAACGGATTGGAAATGTGGGGGCATGGAGGTAACTCGCCCGGATATTCTGCGTTTATATGGTACTTGCCTGAATACAGTGTAAGTATTGCACTCATAACTAACCGTGAGCAGGTGGATGAGTTCTACCTTTGGCTTATCAATGATTTCCTAAGCGTTATCAAAAGTAATCTTAAAAAGGTCCCCTGATTTTATGCATCCATCAGCCATTGCTTAGCGCGACTGCAGACGATCAATCAAAAGCCCGCGTACGAATGAACAAAGCCATCGACATCATGAGAGAATGCGTAGGGGATGGATGGTGGGAAAAAGCTGAAAAAAACAGCACTACTTTCGCGGAAAATCTCTTTATGGGATGTCCATATATAGTGGTTTCAATTACTCAGGTATCGTCCTAGCATTTATTTAATCTCTATATCTTCGCTAAACCGGGGACGATATACCAGGAGGTGCATTAGGATGAACTATGAAGGTATACTTTTTGAAAAAGAGGACGGTATTGCGACTATAACCCTGAACCGGCCCGAAAAACTAAACGCCGTTACCCCAAAAATGCGCGTAGAGATGCGAGAGGCCCTTGAGGATGCGGCTGCAGATGGCGGTGTCAGGGCAGTTATCCTGACCGGGGCCGGCCGCGGTTTTTGCGCTGGTGCGGATATAACCACCGTGGCAAGTGGCTCTGAACTGGCTGATGATGAGTCGCTGAGAACATTGCACCTGGAACCGGTAGCCACAAATCGGGTTGCAACTGTTCTTCGAAACCTGCGAAAACCGACAATCTGCGCTCTCAACGGTATCATCGCCGGTGGCCCTATCGCACTTGCTCTGTCCAGTGATATCATCATCGCGTCTGAAAAGGCCGGGTTCCGCATTGCCCTCACGCGGGTGGGACTTTCCCTGGAGAACGGCATATCATATATGCTTGCCCGACGAATAGGGGCCCATTTGACGCTGGAACTTGCCTATACAAATGACATCATCGATGCAAGAGAGATGGAGCGGATAGGCCTTGTAAACAGGGTTGTTCCCCATGATGAACTCAGGAAAACGGCCAGGGACATGGCCAAAAGGATGTTCGATATCCCCCCCCTCGGGTTGGAAATGGCTAAGCGGTGTGTATACAAGGCCCTCGAGGCGCCTGACCTGGAGTCTCAAATAGCGTTTGAAATGCTGCTCGGAAGAACGTTAAGGCAGACGGAAGATCAAAAAGAAGCAGTTACCTCCTTTATGGAGAAACGAAAGCCTGTTTATAAAGGAAGGTAGATCGTGCCTGAACGAAAAGTCCGTTCAGGTCAGCCCAGTAACTCCTGGATGGCCTTCGCCAACCTGTTCAGGAAATCCTGGAAGGTGGTGTTCTGATAGGTGAGTGCCGCTTGAGAATCGTCGGTCTGGTACCAGTGGAACCATCCCGGCACCTCCAGATAAACTGCCTCCTCCGCAGGTACTCCCATGAGGTCAAACAATGCCGTCACGTATTCATACCCCATCCTCTGCCAGGTCGCTCCACCAGCAATGTTGAATACCTTGTCACGCACTGCCTTATTGCCTACGCAGTTGAACAGGGCGGTGACAACATCATCCCTAGAAATAAACTCCATACGCTGATCCCGCTTGAAAGGCCAGACGGCAGGTGGTTCGAGGAAGGCGGGAATGGCAATACCCGAAATACGAAGCACCGTGTAAAACAACCCCGATTCCATAACCAGCTTTTCCGCCAGAACCTTACTCTTCGAATAGAAATCATTGGGCCCTAGCGCGTGATCTGCAGACAGAGGCTCTTTCTCGTCAATGGTATCCCCGTACACAGCCACCGACGAGCTGAAGACAAAGTGTGCCTCACCCTTTTGCTCGCGGACAGCCTTAAGAAGGTTTTCCGTTCCGACCACGTTAACGGATTCCGTTCTCCGCCAGTCTTCCTCGGCAACCGGAGGAAGAAGAGCGGCCAGGTGTATGACCGTGTCTACATCCGATACGACCTCTCTGAGGGTATCCATATGGGCTATGTTACCAGTGAATATCTCGATGCCGGGTTTGTCCTCAAGCGAGCTGTAATCGAGCCCCGGCAGGTCAAATATTTTGATAGGGTGACCTTCCTCACGTAACATAAGTGCAAGCTTGGTACCCAGGCTCCCTCCCCCGCCGGTTATCAGCACGTATGACAATTGTCTCTCCTTTCCGAATCGTAAAGAAGTCGCTTGAAACAAACCAGCCTGGCCCATAAAAACCGACGACCAGGCTTTACGCACGATTCATGGCCCAGGCCAACACGATTTCTAATACTTATTCCAGATATAGCCTAGTAACTATAGCCATGCCCAAAAGAACCCGGTATGTTAAGACCCGATCACCTGCATCATGCATGAGTCTCATGGGTATCGAATCCCGCATTCCTATTGTTAAGTAAGAGTGGTGCCGGCCATCTGAGCCTTTTCCAGTAGCTCTCCCACGTTCTCTGATAGGTCTTTTAACCCCCGTTTCAGGGTCATCAGAGATTCCTCGCCCTGATCATCCTTGAAGGTTTCCATGGCTTTTAGCACCTTTTCCGACCCGGTGAGACACCCTTTGGTGGCCGGAACCGCGGCTACCGTCTTCATGAAAAACTTGTCCCTAAGCCCCTCAAGCTGTTCCGCCGACTCCTGGAGTGCCTGGAGTTCATCGCTGAGAGACGCGCCTTCCAAACCTTCTATTGCTTGAGCGATGCGGTGACTGTTTTCTAAAATCGCATCCAGATTATCCAATCCCTGGGACACAGCTAACCCCCTTTATGCTCCTCATTATTTGTTATTCCGTTTTATTTCACTTTTTCGTAATCGACGTCGTCTGCCCGCTTGAAGCCCTGTCCGTCATACCTGTCCCTGGGAAAGGGGTCTTCTTTTTCGTAAAGGTTTTTGAAACGCGGCCCAATCGATCGGGTATCTTCGGTAAAACCGTAGAATTTTTCCAGAGAAGGTGTGACCTTCACCAGTTCGTATTCTTTGCTTCCCAGCCCGATTAATTCTCCTGTGTTGATTTGGGCTTCCTCACTCATACCCGGCATGATCGCGGCGGCTGTTTCGAGCTTTTTCACACCGGGATCGGCTACGCCGATATCCTCGGCCTGAGACCCGGGAGTACCGTGCGATTCCCCAACCTTGTCAAGGCAAGCTTTGTCCAGGGCTACAGGATCTTGGCTGGCAAAGACACCCAGATTGGGAACCAGGGGTGTATCGGCATAGTTGACGCAGTCACACCAGGGAGAAATGTCGATCGCCATGTTGATGAATCCCACCTTCCCTTTTCCCACCGCGTTGACGGTCGCCAGGCAGGCATCGGCTATGGCCGGATGAAGCATTTCCAGCGGCTCCTTGGGAAGATTAAAAACACCGCAGCCCAGGTTGACACCGAGATGAGCTAAGCAACCGGTGCATTTCTCCCGCTCCCATTCGACGGTATCGTCTTTGACATGGAACAGGCCATAGGGGCAGCAGTTGTTGCAACGTTCCCACATGGGGCATTCGTTCTTGCCTTTGCAGCGCTCGGGATGGAACTCCGTGGCAGCGCCCAATCCGTATTTGGGGTGCCCCCCCATGTGAACGTTATGTTTGCCTCTCTTGGACTGCGCTCCGATGCCCAGATTTTTCAAGGAACCGCCGACAACTCCCAGGGGATGACCCTTGAAATGGGTAAGTGCAATCAAAACATCGGCGTGGGCGATGGCTTTGGCGATGAAGGCCTCTTTTAATATGTAGCCTTCCGGCAGGTCGATACGTACATCATCCGTACCACTCCAGCCGTCGGCGACGATGAAGGGACATCCGAGTGCCTCGGAGGTATAACCGTTCCGTTCGGCCGTAATCCTCATATCCAGTTCTGTAGACCTGCCCGGGTTTGGGTTGTATGTAAGGGTGGTGGTGTCTGTGACGAAAGGGCGCCCCCCCAAGCTTTTGATTTTGTCCGCTAGTGCCCGGGCGTAAACGGGTCTCAAGTATGCGGTGTTATTCCATTCCCCGCAGTGAAGCTTTATGGCGACCACGTCGTGCGGCTTGATCATCTCCTGGAAACCGGCCGCTTCAAATAACTCCACCATACTCGCCACATAACTAGTGTTAGGGGAAGTGCTTCTGTTTCCCATATGCCAAACCTTAGATGTCATGAATTATACCCTCCTTTTCTTTTTTCGTTAACATCACTCTGTTAATTGTACTTATTTAGTTTTGAGTCCACGTAAGTGATGAGAATTCCATTTTTGGGGTGGGAGTATAGGAATAAAGCCATTGTGTGTCAAGGACATATCGGCCACAACAAGATATGCAGATTTGGAGATCAGGGCATCCTATGGAATTGAAAATTGACTATTGAATGAAACAAAGTGGGTCTGACACCTGCAACATGCGGGATACCCGTCTCTGCCGTAGTCTCCCTTTCAAGCAAAGGGGCCACCCATAAAATCCCTCACCAAATTTTTCAATTCCCAGTATGGAACAAGGCGCTCAAAGTCGAGTAGCGAATCCATAGCCACATTCTCAGTGGCGATACCGGATTCTTCAACAGCCGCTACAGGGTTCAATCCTCCCGCAACAATCATCCCTACCCTACCCTCAGACACAGGGATATCCAGAAGGGGACTGCTGGGTTTGCCAATCAGCATTATTCCGCCCAGGCCAATGCTATCAAGCCTTTTCCTTATCCTCTCCACCCTCGGCATCCCCACGGAGGGGACCTCACGGAAGCTGGCTCCAATCTTCCCATTGCCGGTAAGGGCCACCTGACGGACGCTGGTCATACGACCTTTTATGAAAATCTCTAAAGGATCGATGGAAGAACCGTCATAATTAATTATTTCCGTAAAACGAAATGGGCGTCCTTCTACCAACTCCAGAAGACCACCAAAGCGCGATGTAGTGTTGATACCCTCATTCAGTAGAATCCCGTTTATAGTAACACTGCATACCGTCCCGATAGCTACCTTCCTGTCCTCTATGATTCCCCTCCCCATCTTGGTACCGGGAAAACCCAAAACAACAAATCTTCCCATACCCAACCCCTTCCGAAAGACTAATTGAACCTGGTGCATGGCTTCATCAATTTCTTGTATGTCAATTGTGGATATATTTAGTATGATTCCTCCTTTTTGTTTCCGAATAGAAAAACTTACTTGATGGCTCAAGGTATCAACCTTTGATGCCACAAACCCAACCTTTTCAATCACAAAAGACGACTTAAGCTCATCTTCCCCTTTTGGTGTGATCTTCCGACCCTTCCTCCCGAGATTCTGTGTCAGGCCTTCCTGATCCATCATTTTAAGATAGTTTCGGACCATCCTTTGGCTCAGATCAAATCCATACTCCTGTAATCTCCGGGCAATTCTAGTTCCGCCCATGGGTTTTTCAGCATCAGACAGAACCTTTAGAATTGACACGATCTTCCGCTTGAAGGTAATATCCATAAACATCATCCTCCACAAATCCGATAGTCGTATAATACCTAAAATATCGATTTTGTCAACTTATATATAGGCAACATTGCCGTATAACAAAAGAATAACATATTTTAAAAATGACATACACTCCAACTATCTACAATTCATAACTATCATAGTTTCACAATCTTTTTTGACTATTTATATTGACATTTTGATTAACCAATGTTAAACAGTCAGACTTTGAAATAGAGGCAACTGATTGCCGTCTCTCATTAGGTCATAATTAAACGTCTCGGAAATTGTACAACTTATTGAAATTAAAGGAGTTTGTTGAGATTTAGTGCTTTCGCCTCACACATGGAATAATGGAATGATGGAAGATTGGAATGTTGATTTTAAAAGGAAGTCTTTCATTTTTGAATATTAGCAACTTGGGTGTCAAGAAGAAAATGGCCAATAAACCGATATCCCATTTTTCCAGAACCCATTATTCCATCATTCCAGTATTCCACTATTCCAATTGGGGCGGAGCCCCTAAGTTCTAAACCAAATAGTAAGGAGAAAATAGCTATGAACCTACAAAGACCCAATTCAAATGAGGCCCTTCAAACAAGAAATCGATCTAGAGATGTAGTGCCCCAGTCCGGTATATGTAGCAGGTGTATTGACGGGTGCAAGGGGAACTGCGATATGTTCAGGGCCACTTTCCGCGGCAGGGAACTCCTTTATCCCGAACCGTTCGGCAGTGTAACCGCGGGTGCGGACAAAGACTATCCCGTTGATTATTCGCATTTGAATATTATGGGGTATGCATTTGGAGCAAAGGGGGTGGACGCGGACCCGGACAAGGCAACTTTCCCCACGGTCAATACGGAAACGTCCTTTGGCGCCGGCGAAAAGGTGAAGATGAAGGTACCCATATTCACCGGGGCCCTCGGAAGCACGGATATTGCGCGAAGGAACTGGGAACATTTTGCAATAGGGGCCGCTATAAGCGGCATCACCCTTGTTTGTGGCGAAAATGTCTGCGGTATTGATCCTGAGCTGGAGCTTGACAGTAATGGCATGATAAAAAACTCCCCGGAGATGGACCGCCGCATAAGAGAATATCGTCGCTACCAAGATGGCTATGGGGATATCCTTGTCCAGATGAACGTGGAGGACACCCGTAACGGCGTGGCTGAATACGTCATAGATAAACTCGGAGTAGAGACAATTGAATTGAAATGGGGCCAGGGCGCCAAGTGTATCGGTGGAGAGATCAAGGTGAACTCTCTGGACCGGGCCATTGAGCTTAAAAGGCGAGGCTATATCGTAACCCCGGACCCGGAAGATCCTGCTTCCCAGGCAGCTTTCAAGGCAGGTCCCCTGAAACAATTCGAGCGCCATTCCCGTCTTGGATTCATTGATCAGGAAGGCTTCATGAACGAAGTGGAAAGGATACGAAAACTGGGTGCCAAACGCATAACGCTTAAGACAGGCGCTTACCCCATGAGGGAACTGGCCATGGCCATCCGCTGGTCCAGCGACGCCGAAATCGATCTTCTGACCATAGACGGTGCGCCGGGCGGCACGGGCATGAGCCCCTGGAGAATGATGAGCGAGTGGGGCATACCCTCCATCTATCTGCATTCCATGGCATATGAATTGTGTGATCGTTTAGCCAAGAGGGGATTGTGGGTCCCTGATATAGCCTTTGCAGGCGGTTTTTCTTCAGAGGATCATGTTTTTAAGGCCTTAGCCCTGGGCGCCCCTTACTGCAAGGCCGTTTGCATGGGCCGGGCCTTGATGATTCCGGGCATGGTGGGGAAAAACACTGAGAAATGGCTTAGAGGTCAAGACGGGGGCCTCCCTGCGACCGTTTCAAGATTTGGCTCTACAAAAGAGGAAATCTTCATGAACTATGAAGTACTGAAGGAAAGGTACGGGGCTGAAGCGGACAAACTTCCGTTAGGCGCGGTCGGCCTATTCAGTGCTACGGATAAATTAAAGGTGGGACTCCAGCAATTAATGGCCGGATCCAGGAACTGGGAAGTTCAATATATCAGCAGGAAGGATATCTTCTCCCTTACCGAAGAATGCGCAAAAGTTACCGGGATTACATATGTAATGGACGCATACAGGGAAGAGGCTATCGGTATAATAGATTCCTGATGCCTTATAGTTAAGTGATTTCGAACACCCGGGGCGGTTTGCAAGCCGCCCATTTTTTCAAAAACAAGGTCGGGCCTTGATGCCTGCCAGGCTTATTTCACAAGACCCAACGGCCAAAGAATTTTTGTATGAAATGACCGACACATTTCCCACAGACCAACTTCCTGATAGGGCTATTCCAGGCGGAGGCAATAAGGACTTGCAAAACAGTGACCTCCCGATGGAATTCTATGCTCGTTTAAAGGTTTACCATGAACTGATGTCAATAAAGGTGAGGGAGATCCTGCTGGTTTCCAGTCCCTATGATGCCTTTATTATGGAGGAGGATGGGAGTCTCGCATCAAGGATCATAAATGAGTATAGCGGGTTGAACCTTAGTCATCCGCCCAGGGTGACACGGACCTCTTCGGCATATGATGCCTTAGCCCTTTTGAACATTAGAAAATTCGATATGGTTATTACCACACCACATCTGGATGATATTGATGCCTTTTCATTAGGTTTCGAAATAAAGAAGATAAAGCCTGATATACCTGTTATCCTATTGGCTCACAGCCCAAGAGGAATTTACCCACTTCCTGAGGACAAAAATTGCGATGGTATTGACAAGACATTTATCTGGTCAGGCAATTCAGATCTCCTTCTGGCCATGGTTAAAAACGCTGAAGACCACCTCAATGTAGATGCCGACACTCAAAAAGCAATGGTCCGAGTCCTTATCCTGGTTGAAGATTCCCCGGTTTATTATTCTTCCTTTCTGCCGCTTATCTATAAAGAGATCGTGAGACAGACCCAGGCAGTACTCAAGGTTGGGCTCAACGAAGAGCACAGGCTGATCACAATGCGTGCAAGGCCCAAGATACTTCTGGCCACAAGCTATGAGGAGGCCATGGAGCTTTACCAGAGGTTCCGCTCCTTCCTCTTTGGCATTATTTCAGATGCCCGTTTACCAAAAAGCAATGAATTGGATGGTGATGCGGGATTTCTTTTGCTTTCTCAGATTAAGAAGGAAGTTCCCGATGTTCCGCTTCTCCTTTTGAGTTCGCAACCAAAAAACAGGGAAAAGGCGGATCGAATTCCCGCCGTGTTCCTTGATAAGAATTCGCCACAACTTCTTTCCGAGATACATGATTTCTTCCTGAAACATCTGGGTTTTGGCGATTTCGTATTCCGCATGCCGGATGGGAGAGAAATTGCCCGGGCATCTAATCTTCGTTCGCTTGAAACAAAGCTCTCCCAGATACCGGATAAATCCATTTACTATCATGCAGAGCGTAATCATTTTTCAAAATGGATAATGGCTCGTTCTGAAATAGCCCTTGCCTCAAAATTTCGTGAGGTCCAGACGTCTGACTTTTGCAATGCCGACGAAATGAGGGAATATATTATTTCCAATATTCGGACTCTACGCAAAGTGCGTCAAAAAGGTGTGATTGCCAGGTTCAAGGCCGATAATTTTGATCCAAACATCATGGATTTTGTCAAAATCGGTCAGGGCTCCTTAGGGGGTAAGGCACGGGGTCTGGCCTTTATGTCCGCGGTCCTTGAACAGAACCAAGAGCTTAAAGAGAAATATCCGGAAATCAAAATTAGAATACCCAAGACCTTGGTGATTTGTACTGATGGGTTTGAATCTTTTGTGACCCAGAACAATCTGGAACGATATGCCGCAGAAGGCTTCACTGATGAAGAAGTGACAGAGGCCTTTTTAAAAGCAGAAATGCTGGAATGGCTTGTAAAAGACCTGGAAGCCTTTGTGGCTCAGGTCAGGGTACCCCTGTCCGTCCGGTCTTCAAGCCTGTTGGAAGATGCCCAGTTCCAGCCATATGCCGGGCTTTATCACACTTACATGATCCCCAACAATAATCCCGACCCATCCATTCGACTTGAGCATCTCGTTACTGCCATCAAATTAGTCTATGCGTCTACCTATTATCAAAGTCCCAAGGCATTTTCCAGAAGTACTTCTAATCAACCCCAAGAAGAGGCAATGGCCGTTATCATCCAGCGACTTTCCGGAAAGGAATGCGGGGATTATTTGTACCCGGCTATTTCCGGCGTGGCCCAGTCCTATAATTTCTACCCGGTATCCCATATGAAATCGGAAGAAGGGATTGCCCACATAGCCTTAGGCCTAGGCAAAACCGTTGTGGAAGGAGAAAAGACTCTGCGCTTCTCTCCCAAGTATCCAAAGATTATGCCCCAGTTTTCCTCGGTGCACGACATCCTTACGAATGCGCAACGCTTCTTTTATGCTTTAAGGATTAAGAACGGTGTTGAAGACCCCAGGTTATGGAAGGATTCCAACCTTGAAAAAAGGGAAGTGGATGATGCTGAAAAGGAATTTCCCGTAAGGACACTTGCCAGCACTTATGTGCCTGAAGAGGACCGTATCAGGGACACGGGCTATATCCAGGGGCCCAAGATACTGACATTTGCCCAGGTATTGAAATATGACATCTTTCCCCTGCCTCAGCTATTGTCTGATTTGCTGACATTGGGACGAAAGGGCATGGGATGTCCTATTGAAATTGAGTTTTCAGTGAACCTGAGCCCTGACAAAAAACGCAAAAGCGATTTCAATTTTCTCCAGATTAGACCGATGGTTGCCGATGAAGAACGTTTTCAAGTTGAAATTACATCCGAGGAGTTTGAAAAGGCATTCTGTCGTTCCACACAGGCTCTGGGAAACGGAAAAAATGAGAAGATCGCGGATATTGTTTTTGTAAAGCCCGAAGATTTTGATACCAAAGCCACTGTTCAGATCGCAGAGGAAATTGGGAATATTAACAGCGGTTTGCTCAAAGAAAAACACCCGTACCTCTTAGTTGGTCCCGGGAGATGGGGTTCTGCTGACAGGTGGCTCGGCATACCGGTTCAATGGCGGCATATTTCAGGGGTAGGCGCCATTATTGAACTGAGGAATGAAAAACTAAAGGCCGACCCTTCACAGGGGTCACATTTTTTCCAGAATATTACATCCTTAGGTATCCATTATATCACGGTTACCGAAGGGGCCGAATCGGAAGATCATTTTGACTGGAAATGGCTAAATTCACTGCCTGTTGTTCAGGAAACGACCTTTTTGAGGCACGTCAGGCTGGAAAAACCATTAATACTCAAAATTGACGGAAGGAGATCTCAATGTGTGATCATTGGTGTGTAAGGATTGGCGGTGTTCATCATTTTCAATCGTCAATCTGCAATCGAAAATGGAGCCACACGGGTAAACCCGTGGTCTTCTGCGAAGGCGGATAAAAAATCATATAGGAGGTTATTTATGTCAGACATTTTAGACTTCATCAAGGCAAAAGACCCGGGACAAAAAGAGTTTCATCAGGCAGTGCAAGAAGTACTGGAAACGGTTCAGCCTGTTCTGGACCGAAATCCCGAATATCGTCAATCTGCTGTGCTGCAAAGGATAACTGAACCTGAACGGGTGATTATGTTCCGGGTTCCCTGGATGGATGACCAGGGACAGGTGAATGTAAATCGCGGATTCAGGATAGAGATGAGCTGCGCAATCGGGCCTTACAAGGGAGGCCTCCGCTTCCATCCTTCAGTAAACCTCAGCATTTTAAAGTTCCTGGCATTTGAGCAGGCCTTTAAGAATGCCCTGACCACCCTCTCAATGGGGGGCGGGAAAGGTGGCTCTGACTTTGATCCCAAAGGGAAATCCGATAATGAAGTTATGCGGTTCTGCCAGAGTTTCATGACCGAGCTCTACCGACATATCGGCCCGGATACGGACATTCCTGCCGGAGATATTGGGGTTGGGGCCAGGGAAATTGGTTACCTCTTTGGCATGTATAAGAGATTACGCAATGAATTCACCGGAGTATTGACCGGCAAAAGCCTTGGCTGGGGGGGAAGCCTTATCCGGCCGGAAGCCACCGGTTATGGTTCCGTCTATTTTGCTTCGGAGATGTTAGCCACCAGGGATGATAACCTTGAAGGCAAGACCTGTCTCGTGTCAGGCTCAGGAAACGTTGCCCAGTACACAGTGGAAAAAATCATAGAATTGGGCGGCAAAGCGACCACCCTTTCCGATTCTTCCGGTTACATTTATGATGAGGAGGGTATTGATAAGGACAAACTAGCCTTTGTAAAGAGACTGAAAAACGTCAGACGCGGCCGGATCAGGGAATACGTTGATAAGTATTCTGAAACGGTTTATACCGAGGTGGACTCTACTTTGGATTATAATCCCCTGTGGAACCACAAGGCCGACTGCGCCTTTCCCAGCGCCACACAGAATGAAATAAATGAGAAAGATGCCCGGAACCTTGTCAAGAACGGGGTATACCTGGTCAGTGAAGGGGCTAACATGCCTTCCACTCCTGAAGCCATTAACATCTTTTTGGATAATAAGCTCTTATATGCTCCGGGAAAGGCAGCCAATGCGGGTGGCGTGGCCGTATCAGGTCTGGAAATGGCCCAGAACAGTATGCGCTTGAGCTGGCCCAGGGAAGAAGTGGATAGCCGTCTCAGGACGATTATGAAAAGCATCCACCAGAGTTGCCTGGATGCGGCTGCTGATTATGGCGTACCCGGTAATTACATGGCAGGAGCCAATATCGCAGGTTTTGTGAAGGTAGTGAATGCTATGCTGGATCAGGGACTGGTGTAATGATTTCCAAGGACCTCAAGGGATTCGGCCGGCTTTTCATGTGGGCTTGCCATTAATAGATCACCTGCTCCTCTTCCAGTTCTTTTATCTCCTTACGGGACATTCCCAGGAGGCCGTGGAAGATAAAATCATTATGCTCACCGAGGAGAGGAGCATGGCGTTTAATTTCGGCCGGAGTAGCGGAAAGCCTCCAGGGAGGGGCTATCACCCAGTCCTTACCGATAACCGGGTGCTCCACCTGCATAAAGACATCCCTCTCCTTGAGGTGGGGGTCCTTAAAGAGCCCCTCGCTACTCAGGGATGGGGCTGCCGCCACCCCGGCCTTCTGTAGTTTCTCCATCACATCGTAATAGTCCTGCCCTTTGGTCCATTCGTTGATTATCTGATCCAGCTCATCCTGATTGTTCCAGCGCTTGTAGGCATCGGAGAATCGCTCATCCTGAGCGAGCTCCGGTCTTTCCATTGTCCCGCAGAGGGCCTGCCACTCCTGATCAGTGGTCACGGCGATGCTTATCCAATTATCATCCCCGCGGCAGCGGTAGCAGTTATGTGGTGCCGTAACATCATCCCTGTTCCCCATCCTCATGGGCACCCTTTGGTTCATGATATAATCGAGGAGCGTGTCACCGACAAGTACGGCGATGGTCTCCTGTGAAGACAGATCAACATACTGACCTTCCCCGGTTCTTTGACGGTGGCAGAGGGCCGCCACCATAGCGAATGCGGACGTGGTGGCGCTCCTCAGGTCGATGGCGCCCATAAAGTTACTCGGGGGCCAATCCTCATACCCCGTGACGAAGGAGGCGCCGCCGAGAGCGGCAAAGGTGGGCGCATAGCCCACATACTCCCGCTCAGGGCCGGTCTGACCGCAGGCTGAGGAGGAGAGGTATATTATATCCTGCTTCACCTCCCTCAAGACCTCATACCCGAGTCCCAGCCTGGGCATCACCCCCGGTCGCATGTTCTCCATCACCGCATCGCTTACCCTCACAAGCTTCTTGGCGATCTCCACCCCCTTTGGTTTGGAGAGGTTCAGGTTTACGCCGAGTTTATTGAGGTTGAGGCTGTTGAAGACCGATGATTCATTCGGTCCTGAAAAGTCTTTTCCGGTGCTGAAGGAGGTGTTTCTGGAATGGTCCAATCTCCTCCTGCTCTCCACCTTGATGACCTCAGCCCCCAGAAGGGCCAGAAGACAGGTGGCATAGGGCCCTGCCCAGGCTGAAGTGAATTCAGTAATCCTTACACCTTGTAATGGTCCATTATTCATATAAAATCCCCTTTTTCAGATAATCCCCGTTTCCCTTAGCTTCACAAGATCCTCCCTGGTATACCCGAGGCGCTCGCACAATACATCCTCGTTGTGCTCCCCCAAGAGAGGGGCCGGACGTTCCCACCTCAATGGACTCTTTGAGAATCGGTATGGAGATGAGGGTACGGTAAGCCTCCCCGCCTTCGGATGCTCGACCTCAACAAAAAAATCTCTTGCATTCAATTGCTCTGATCTCAGCAGGTCCTCAGCGGAATTGATGGGTGCAATGGGACAGCTCAGAGCCTGCCCCTTTCGAAATATCTCCTCTTTCGTATGTTGCTTCATCCACTCTATAAGATATCCGTTCAGCTCCTGAGCATGTTCAGATCTGCCACGCTGATCCTTGCACCAGTCCTCTTTTGACCACTCCGGATTCCCCACGAGTTCCATGAGGGCCTTCCATTGGTGCTCCTCAGGGGTGACCGCGACAACGTAACCATCCTTGCAGGGCATTACCCCGCCGGGCATGCGGCTCTGAGCCTGAGCCTGCCTTGTCATTGTTACGCCATCATTCGCGAAAGTGACACTCTCCACCCTCTGCATGGACATGAGTGCCTCCTGTTTGGACAGCTCAATGAACTGCCCCTGGCCCGTGGCCCCCTTCCAGTAGAAAGCGGATAGGACTGCCACCGCAGCCACCAGCCCTGCATCACAGTCGCAGCTATTGCCCCCTGCCTTGACAGGCGGGCGTTCCAGGGTGGGAGAGGGTATGGGGAGCAGGTAGCCCTGTCCGCTCACATGGGCGGTGTTGAGCTGATAGGCCTTGTAATCCTTATTGGGGCCGCTCCTCCCAAAGGGTGAGATGGATGTCATGATAAGCCCGGGGTTGAGTCCTTTGAGATCCTCGTATCCCAGCCCCAGCTGTTCCATATACCCGGGGGGCGTGTCCTCCACAAGGATATCCACATTCTTCACAAGCCCTTCAAAGATCTCTTTTCCCATGGGTTTGCCTGGGTCCAGGGTGATCCCCCGTTTATTGGTATTGAGATAGAGGAAGAGACCGCTCTTCTCCTGATGCGGAATATCTCCTGGGAATGGTCCGCTCCTCCTCGCCTCGTCCCCTGTACCAGGCGATTCTATCTTGACCACCTCGGCCCCCATATCGGCCAAAAGCTTGGTGCAATAGGGACCGCTTATCATGGTGCAGTATTCCAGTACCTTTACGTCTTCTAATACGCCTCCTAAAACCGTTCCTTTCACTCGTTGATTCCTCCTGTTTGTATTAATGACCCAAGCCCGAATAAACCGGAAAAGTTTAAAGTGAACTAAATTTTGAAGTGAGCTAAAGTCAATGAATCGCTTCGCTTCATCCGTTTATATAAAACAGATAGAATTCCACAACTTTAGGCACTTTAGATCACTTTAGTCACTTCACACTTTTGTAATGCTGAAATTTTCCCCGACCATCTACCACTCTATTTTGGAGAGGAAGTCCAAAAAGGCCTTATTGAAGAGATCAGGCGCCTCCTCGTGGGGTGAGTGGCCCACTCCGGGCACGGTAACGAGCCTGGAGTCTTTGATCGACTCCTTCATGGTCTGCGACGCCTTGATAAACGGGGCATCTTCCTCTCCTAAAAAGATCAGGGTAGGCACTGCTATTTCGTTCAATCTTCCTGTGACTGGTTGCCATTTCCCAAAAGTCCTGGCAACATAGACATATCCGTCAACCGACGTATTCATTACTTTCCGCCTGGTTACTTCCCGTAATTCAGGATGTTTTTGAAACCTCTCGATCCTCATGGGATTATTTGCGGCATCATACTCGAACGCGGCCTCCAACCCCTCGTTTCTTGCCAGCTCATCCAGTTTTGCCCTGAACTCGACAAACCCCGGCGCCCTTTCGAAATCACCGCTCGAGGTATCTACGAGCACCAGGGCCTTTACCAGTTCCGGGTGGTCCAGGATAAACTGGAGTGAGATAAAGCCCCCCATAGAATGGCCCACCAAACAGCATCGATCGATACCGAGCTGACGAAGAAGAGCGTAGAGGTCTTCACTGAAGATATTGATTGAATAGTCTTCTTCCGCCTTGGGTGCCTCTGATTTACCATGTCCTCTGTTATCAATAGCTATCGCCTTATATCTATCGGAGACAGCCTTTACCTGGTCTGCCCAGTCCTGGGTACTGCCAGTATAGCCGTGTAAAAAGACAATTGCCTCACCCTCACCTGTCTGTTCATAATACAAGCTGACATCATTTACCTTTAAGACCGACATGATTCACCTCCTCATTTAACGAACCTTCGCCTTTCCCGCCCGTGTACCGGCCCGGGGAAGACGAAGTGATGCTGGTTGCCGGGTTAAGTTTGGATCTACTCAGTTTGATATGAGTTTGTTTTGGGGAAAGGACTATAGGGAAATATAGGGCTGTATGTCAAGGAGGAATATGTTTCAAGGATGAATATGTTTCAAGAACTATACCACGGGATTGACCAGGGCTGGTCATCTAACGTGGCCCTTCGGAAGGTTGTTCTAAGAGTTCCTGAATAGCCTCTAAGATCTCGGCTGTTGTAAAGGGTTTCATGATTATACGATTGGCACCGAATCCCTTTGCTAGCTCAAGATAGGGTTCTGGTCCGAGGCGGCCGCCACCAGATATGGCTATGACCTTCACATCCGGAAACTCTACCCGCAGGTCAGTGATGGTTTCAATGCCCTCCTTCTTGGGCATGATGATATCGGTAATAATGAGATCGGCCTGTTTCTCACGATAACGCTCTATTCCCTCATCACCATTACAGGCTTCCTCGACCTCGTATCCCACGCGCTCCAATACCTGCCGGAGCCACTCCCGTACATCGTTATCATCCTCTATCAAAAGAATCCGTGCCATATCTTTTTTCCCCCTATCTTTATACAGTATCTTGTAATTTTATCATGACTATCTGACCCTTGACAACAGATTCCATGTGTCAAAGATCCCGCCGCCTTTATGGCAGGGGTAATGAGGTGGCGAGATGAAATATAGAGCCGCACCTAATCTATAAAATTATGCAGGAATCGTACCAAAACACCTTTTCACTCTCTTGGACTGCTTTTCACTTGACACAAAAGCTCCTTTATCTCTAAACTCCTCGACCAAAAAGGATTGGGAAAGATAAAAAGGAGAATCGATGGCAGACAATAAAGAATCGAGAAAGGTACTTGTACTTTTGGGAAGTCCACGGAAAAAAGGAAACAGCGCTATTTTGGCGGGGCAGATCATCATGGGGGCCGAGTCGGCCGGAGCCGAGGTGGAGACAATCTTCCTTCACGAAAAAAAAATTGCACCCTGCCAATCATGCTATGCCTGTCAAAAGAAGGATAGCAAAGGCTGTGCGATCGATGATGACATGCAGCCCATTTTTCAAAAACTGATAAAAACCGATTCATGGGTGATTGCCAGCCCTGTTTATTGGTTTACGATGTCCGCACAGACCAAACTGTTTATGGACAGATGTTTCGCGCTCTCCGCCTATCAAAAAAATCCCTTTGCCGGTAAACGAATCGCCATAGCCATGAGTTATGGTGACACTGACCCATTCACTTCCGGGTGTGTGAATGCACTTCGTACCTTTCAGGACGCCTTCAGATATGTAGGCTCGAAGATTGTTGGGGTGGTCTATGGAAGCGCACTTGAAGCTGGTGAGATAGATTCCAATACTGCCCTCATGAAAACCGCCGAAGAGCTGGGGAAAAAGTTAGCAGGGTAGCTGTGGCATCAACTGAAGTACTCATGAGATGTTGATGCAGCGACGATATCCTCCTCAAGGTGTTTGAAGTTCTGCATATCGGCGTTCACCACGTCTAATCCATGCTCCAGGGCATAGGCGTATGCGCGCTGGAATGGATTGAGGGGTGAGGCCATGAATTTCTCATCGTAAACCCTGTCGAAGGCGCTCGAGTCCCCACGGCCCAACACCCACATGGGAGCCAGATACCTGACGGTCTTCATTCCAATCAGACCGATCCCCTTTTCTCTCGCCCGCTTTAGCAGACCCTGAAGTTCGAGTAGCTTGGGTGTGCCACGTACCAGCCTTTTCGTGCTCCAGTCGTACCAGCCGGCGGGCGTTATGCCTATCATCGCAAGATCATACCACCCTGTATCAATGGCCGCCTCCAGGACCTTGTGTGCATTCTTATGGGTACTCAGCCCAAAATGGCCCACTTTTCCGGCAGCCTTTGCTTTGAGAAAGGCATTGTACACCTCTTCACTTTTAACAAGTGACGGATGTTCGACGCCCATCAGACAGTATGCATCCACATACTCGGTCTGGAGATCTTTTAGGCTATTGTCCATCTGTTTCGTCCAAAACCTTGCCGCATATTGCGCCTTTTTAAGTGTTATCGTGTCTTCCAGTTTGGCCCTGACGGGAGCAGGCGCCTTTGATACTACCCAGACCTTGTCGCGATGTTCATTCAAGAACGGGGCCAGGCTGCGCTCACTTCCCCTGTAGGCGATGTTTGAACCGGTATCATAGTGGTTGATTCCCGCCTCGAAGGCTCGGTCCAGCAACCGCACGGCCCTTCCGCCTACGAGGGCAGCACCACACCCGAAGACCAATCGACTGGACATGAAGTTTGTGCGGCCCAGTTTCCGGTATGTCATTGACGGCCGTTCATTGCGGCTGACTGTCTCATCACTCTTGGATAGGGCTTTAGTTCCCGAGCACGCAGCCGTGAGAAGGACCGGTCCACTAATCGTAGCCGCTGCTGCAAGCTTTATAAACTCACGTCGATCAAAATAATTGCGATCTCTTCGCTTTTTCATAATAGCACCTCATCAGGTATTAAAACGATTTTTTTAAATATAGTCGTTTGAGTTGCTTCCAGAAGTCGATTGCGGTCTTAAGAGCCAAATTTCGATCCTCAACCAAGAACACGCCCCCCATCAGCCGACCCTTATGGAAGATGACGTCGTAACTCCCTCCCATGTCGCAGGACACCAGTTCCACACCGTCCACTTTCAGGTGTTCAACCCCCTTACCGTATCTTTGAGCATGCCTGGCATACCGGACCACAGTATCCCCGGCAGATTCCGGGGATTCCCTTTGCGACAGGAATGCCTTAACCACACTGTCTCCTCTGCGATATCGGACCGTGTACGTATCGTGCATGAAATCCAGACCCATTGCATCGACTTTAAAATAGGTTTCAGACTCGGGTACCCGGTCCTTCTCGGGTAATGCATTCAGCCCCCAGACTTGCCCTCCCGAATCCAGCAGGAAGTCAGTCGCTCTTTGGGCCAAATCCATACCCATCCGCTTGAGCTCTGTTGTAAAATCAGAGGCTATGACCTTGATGTAGTACTGACCCTTCCAGATGTAGCAGTTGGCGTCCGATTGGTATCCTGCCCTTCCCAGTTTC
The DNA here is from genome assembly GCA_016783065.1 of Desulfobacteraceae bacterium. Taxonomy (GTDB): domain Bacteria; phylum Desulfobacterota; class DSM-4660; order Desulfatiglandales; family Desulfatiglandaceae; genus JABMQV01. The sequence goes on from JADHXI010000005.1 coordinate 30,460, forward strand.
AGGGGAGTCTCTCCTGGCGATCGCTCTGCTGAAAAGACACCAAAGGCGTTGGTCGGCGTGCCCATGTCGTAGATGGAGAGGTCGATAAATTGCCCTTTATCTGCGCTGTTCGTAAAACTGGCGAAGGTCATCCTGACCATATCGTAGGCCAGGAAGAATTCCGCGCGGCCGTTGATCTGTTCGTAGAGGTTTTCCGGTGTGAACTGCTTGACCTTATCGAATATCTCCCACCCCTTCGGCGTGAGACCAGCGACCATCACCGGCAGGCTTTGAGCCGGCTGCGCCAGGACGGTTGATTGAGGATTTGGCCAGATCGATAGCATCGCTATCAAGATCAATACCTGTATTCCTGGGCGCAGTATTAGATTCAACATCATAGCCGATTTCACAAATATTACCTCAATGTAGTAAATGAGTAGGGCCGTTCACTGTGCCGGCCAGTAAAGGAGCGTTTTTGTAGTATGTCTTTTCCGCGGGTGCGGCCTGCGACGAGCTCAGCCGAGTCGTGACCCGCCCTACAAGACTATTATCGTTTCCAATGTGATTAATACTGCCCTCGGATCTATCTCCTGAGAGTTATTCATTCATATTTTAATACACTCTTGTCCAAAAACAATTTTCAATCAACGGCAAAACCAATACTGGCACCGCATTGCGGTAGCCTGTAACCAAGGGACCAGGATTTGTCATTCCCGCGAAGGCGGGAATCCAGGTCACAGAACTCAACGACAGAATTACTGGATGCCCGCTTTCGCGGGCATGACGTGGTGTTAGCTCCTGTTCTCATCCCCAATGATCTGATTTCGAATTATTTTGGACAGTAATGATTTTAATAGAATCCAGAATTATGGTGAGGAACTATCTTTTCTTTCCTATCCTACCATTCTTTTCGAGCTCATCTGCAACGTATCCAAGTCCGAGTGATTCCAATGTGCCTCTGTTAGGGTAACCTGTCGCCGTATCCCAGCCTTGAAGCTTATAGAATCTGGTTTTAAATTCTTCAAATCTATCTTTATCAAAATGCCTTCCCAGCGTTTTAATATAAGTCCACCTTCCGTTTTTTCTGCCGGGCATGTACTCGGGTTGTCCGTCCAGAGTAAAGCTGCGTTTGGTATAAAAATAGTCAGCGAAATGTACCATATCTCTGTGCCTTCCCTGGAGGGTCCATACGGCATGATCCAGGTTCCATATTTTTCTCCCCAATTCGATACCGTCAAGGAAAGTAAAATTCTTGCCGGTGACGGCATTGAGGAATTTTGGTTCCGCTATACCGGTGGACCCGACCTTGCCGGGGCCATAAAGATTCAGAAAATCCGGCCAGCGCCAGTCACAGAACTGGGTCGACTGTTTCCAGAACCTGGTATAGTACCTGTGCCAGGTCACAAGCTTGGCTATGTGTTCGGAGTACATATTCTCGGTGCTGAAATCCAGCATCAGCATATCTCCCTGAAAGGGCTCCATCTTATCCGTATAGATCTTGACAACCTCTTCTGCCGGAGCATAGGGTTTGAATTTATACCGTTTGGCTGTTGAGGGATCAATTCTTAACTGATCGAAATCATGCTCGTTGATATCCCTGTCGCCCAGAATGGTGCCATACGCCCAATCGAGCTGAGACCTTGCCTCTTTGTGTCGAGGTAATCCCCAATGCGGAAACATAAGTCGTCCGGTTTTCAGATCTCCTTTATCACCCGCCAGTCTGCCCCACTTTTCGGCCGCCCTTACAAACCCCTCGGCCAAATCATCACCGAACTGGTGTGTGTTTCCCCGCCCGTCGTTTCGATAAGCGATTGCCTTCACCAGTCGCTCGGCAAACTCCAGGTCACCGTAATTTTTAAAATTAAGAGGACAATCGATCTCCTTGCCTGGCCCTAATACACCGGACCTGTAGAGGTCTCCGAGATAAAGTTCTCCCCAAAACATTTCAGCAGCGTTCAAACCGTATCTGTTAAGCAGATCACAGGCTTCACGTTGAATATCAAGTGTTTTGGCGTAAAGATAGAATAATGAAGTAAAACAGGTTGACTCATTACCAACTCCGTCTTCATATCTTCCTCGGCAGCCGGAATGACAGCCCACGCACGCCTGAGGTCTCTGGCCAGTTAATGGCCTTCCAAGTCTATATAAGGTGATCGGGATGGGAGGACTTTGAAATTCCGTGGATTGCCAACGCTTTTTCAGATTGTCAAAGTTAAAAGCATAGTTCTTCTTCTGCCACAGTCGGGCTTCTATCAAGGCTTTCGGATTATTGACCCTGATACTGCCTGTGCCAATGACGCTGATGGCTTTAAGCCGTTTTGACCCCCAAACCGCACCAAAGCCGCCCTGACCCGATCCATTGCTCGCATCATGTATCAGGCATGCCATCCTGCTTAAGTTTTCCCCAGCAGGGCCTATCGCAAGAACAGCAGATCTTTGGGTGGTCCTCTCGCCGTTTGCACCTGTTTTTATCCAGTCTCCGTATTCTCCGCTTCCGGCCACATAATCCCAGATGGTCTCCTGGCATTCCCACGTATCCTTTCCCCATAGAGATAAAGGAGTACAATCTCTTATCTTCACATCGCCATTCCTGATATCGATCCAGACCGGTTTATCTGCCTTCCCCTCAATCACAATTCCGTCCCAACCGGCAAACTTAAGCATGGTTGAAAATCTTCCACCAAAATTGCTTCTCGTGAACCATCCTATTGGATAGGACTGTACTCCGATCCCCTGTACCTCCGTCCTTCCTGAGGCAGCAGGGACCAGGGTCCCGGACAGGGGGGAGGTCATCAGGGTAACCACATTCGCCGGGTCAAACCCATCGATAGTTTTGTCCTTAACCAGGTCAAAGAAGATTGCCGAGCCCATTCCGTGTCCGCCAACCCATTGTTCGTACTTGCTGGTTGGTATGGTTGTAATTTTTCTATTATTCAGATCCAGGTTTAATATTTTACCCGCATATCCGTTCATCTCGCTTACTCAGCCTCCAAATTTACTCATATGTAAAAGAATTGGAACTATTCAGCCACTAAGGCGCAAAGGCACAAAAGAGAAGATAGATATAAATTCAAAAGTTCGACACCTTAACTAATGGGGTACCCCAGCCTCCGCCAATTTCTATCCCTCAGATTAACCTTATATCCATCATCCCCTTCCTGTGCGGGTATCTCTTTTGTAAACTTTATTGCACCAACAGGACACACTTCAACACAGGCCTGTTTTCCATTTGGCCCACCTCCTGCCTGGTCCCAATGATAGGGTGTATTGGCACACAGGTCGCACTTCCTGCTCTTCATATCTCCTTTGTAATCCTCATCAGATACAACAATTGGCCTGCTTGGGGTGTAAGGGCAGGCCTCCACGCACTCACCGCAGCCAGTACATTTATCCCTATCAACCATCCTTACGTTTCCATACTTAGCATTGGTTTTCAGGGCATCCTCCGGGCAGACCTTAAAACAGGCAGGATCCACGCACTGCCTGCATTGCTCTATCGTCACGTCATCGGGAAAAGATTCAAAAGAGTTCTGAATTACCTGTATCCGGGATAGAGAATGGCTCTCCACTCCTTCATGGACGAGGGAGCAGGCAAGCATGCAGCTTGTGCATCCCTGGCATTTCTTGATATCGACGAGGATATATCCTTCAGAGGCCGGAAGCCCCGCCCCCCCTTCTTTTACCTTTATGAGCTTGGGAGAACCCTTGTCTGCGGCAACATAACAGCCAGACCCCACTACAAGGACCACGGTCCCCGTATATTTTAAGAAGTCCCTCCGGGAAATCTCCTTTTCTCTATCTTTCCGTTTTTTGTCTACTCGATCATTCACTGAACCGTACCTCCTTTCACATTATTTCCAGCGGTTGGAATATTTCATATTTCCATGTATTTGTCCCCCTCACCCTGACCGTTCGGCTGAGCGACTCGACCTGAGCGACTCGACTTGAGCTCGTCGACAAGTCTCGCCGACAGGTCTCACGGCCGAAGCCCTCTCCCCAAGGAGAGGGAATGGCGGATACAGTGCACTATTCTATCGCATGAAGTCTTCCGTCTTTGGTTCGCATGAAGAGAAGATCGGCCCCGTAAACAGGACCCACTATCACTGGTGCGCTCAGCCGAAGATTCCATAATAATTGACCTTTATTACGACTCAGGGCCTTGAGACTGCCGTCCTCTGTCGCAAAATATACCGTTTCTCCCAGGGCCAACGGTGCGGCTGAGGCCGGACTCCCGACCCACAAATCCCAGAGGGATGACCCATCTATGGCAGAGCGGGCGTAGAAAAAACCTATCCGATCCCCGACATATAAGGCTTCGGGAGTCACTGCCGGCGCAAACTTAAAGCCCCTCCAGCGGTATTTCGGTGAGGAGCGCCACTCGGCACCTGCCTGCGGTCGCGGGGGCGGTACAGGCAACCCCCACAGCCAGAACTGCATCCACAACCATTTGAGCTGATACTGGCCTGGTATCTCCCGGGCTCCATGCCTGATTGTATACAGGTAACCGTCCCTGGAGACAAAATAAACAAGGTTATTTGCCACCGCCACGGAATCAGCAATGTCTCGAAACATTCTATAACGGAGCCGTAGCGCACCGGTCCTTGCGCTCAGACAGTAAAGATTTCGTCTATCCGATGAAATGTATAAGATACCGTCCTGGACTGCCGGAGAGAACCGGACCCTGCCCATGATCCGTTTCTTCCAGAGAAGTTGACCGGTCTGGGCGTCCAGAGCATAGATCGTTTCATCCCCTGAGCCTATGTAGAGAATGCCCTTAACCACCGTTGGTGAACTGAAAACAAAGTTTCCGGATTGAAACTCCCATTGGAATTTGCCAGTAGAACGCTCAAGGGCAATAATCTTGCCATCCAGCTGGCCAAAGAAGAGGAGTGGACCGGCTACTGCAGGAGAAGAATGGATCGGGCCGGTGGTGTTAGCCTCCCAAACATGTCTTCCAGTTGATGCCTCAATGGCATGGATTTTAAAAAATCCTCCCACATACAATATTCCATCTATCACTGCTGGAGAGGAGTCCGTGGGTTCCCCCAGGTTCCGCGACCAGCGTATTCGTCCCTGTAAGCGCGAAACGCCGGGTATGTATCTGGTGTGGGAGGGGCCATTGCCATAGGCCGGCCAGTTACCGGGACCGGATGGAGCGCTCAGGCTTGAGGTTGGCTGGCGGTTAAGGACAAAGGGATTTGGGATAAAGGGGCGAAGTACAATCAGGAGGCCAATAAGTAAAAATACGAGAACCAGAACAATAATTCTGCGCCCCCACCGTCGCCGGGGTCTGCCTGTCCATGGGGAATTCCACCAGCTCGTGGAAATAGTATCCGGATTTTTCAACTGTCGTTCTCCTCCTTATTCTTTCCCTAACTTACCATTCTTCTCGAGTTCATCTGCTACGTAACCTAGGTCTAAAGATTCTAAAGTGCCTCTGGTAGGGTACCCTGTCGCCGTATCCCTCATTGCGTATTACTCTTCTTCGGTCTTTTCATCTTCCCCGCCAATCTTCTCCTTGAGCAGTTCACCTATTCCAGCGATACTACCCAGGATACCCGATGTTTCGAGTGGGAGGAAAATCTTGGTAGCGTTTCCATCGGCGATCTTTTGCAGTGCTTCGAGATATTTGATTGCTATAAGGTCGTTTGTGGGGTCGCCCTTGTGTATCGAACCGAAGACGTTCTCAATGGCTTCTGCTTCGCCCTGGGCAACGGTCAGTTTCTCATACTTGTCGGCATCGGCTACGCGTTTTATCGCTTCAGCCTCACCTTCGGCTTTGAGGATCTGCGCCTGTTTCTGTCCTTCGGCTTCGAGGATCGCTGCTCTTTTCGTTCCCTCGGCCTCAAGGATGGTAGCACGACGTTCACGCTCCGCCTTCATCTGTCTGTGCATAGCTTCGGTAACATCATTGGGTGGTTCGATCCTCTGCAGCTCGACGCGCGTAACGCGGGCACCCCACTTGTCGGTCGCATCGTCTAGAACATTGCGGAGTTTGGAGTTTATGGTCTCACGCGATGTGAGAGATTCGTCGAGCGCCAGATCGCCGATGAGATTCCTCAGGTTTGTCTGGGCCAGCTTTGTTGCCGCAAGGTAAAAATTAGTGACATTGTACATAACCTTTATCGGATCTGTTACCTCGTAGTATACCACGGCGTCCACCTGAACGACAACATTATCCTTGGTGATCACGTCCTGCGGCGGGACGTCAACGACCTGCTCCCGCATATCAACTTTGGCGATGTTTTCCATAAATGGGATAATAACCGTCAAGCCGCTGTCGGCGGTACGCTGGTATTTCCCCAGGCGCTCGATAAGTGCTTTTTGGTATGGGCGGACTATTTTTGTACCCATTGCGATTATTACTATCACCACTATTGCAAAGATTATTAAAATTATTTCAAGCATTTTCTTCCTCCTCCTCTTTAATTTTTACTATTGCGTGTGTGCCATCAATTCGCGCAACTATGACGCGTGCTCCTTCGGAAATAACATCCCCGGTCTCGCTGTTTGCACGCCATTCATCCTGCCCGATTCTAACGCTGCCGGTATTGGTTGTATTATCTATTGCATCTATTACAATCCCCTCTTTATCGATGAACCGATCGGCGCCGATACCGGGGGGTTGTTTTTCGGTGACCCGCTCGGCAAACCTTCGGCCCAAGACATAGAGTATTCCCGAGACAACGATAAAAACGATAAATTGTCCCGGCCGTGCAACACCAAGGAGCGCTAAAATACCAGCTGCTGCTGCACCCAAACTAAACCAGAGCAAGAAAAAACCTGCCGTAAAGATTTCTCCCACGAGAAAAAGCGCAGCAAGCCCCATCCAGATCCACCAAATTTCAAATTTCACGATTTTCCTCCTTTCTGTGGTAAATTAATTCCTGAAAATCAAGCATCCAGGCCAAAATCCCCTTCAGGGATCAACCCTTCAGTATTTATATGCGCTACAAGATATGTAGCACCCGCTACAAAGAGAAAAAAAAGGAAAATAATGAAGAATTATTGTAATATTTTAGTTGTTTGAAACTGCCGGAGCAATTCGGCAACGCGTTGATCTTTCAAAAAGATAAACTGTTACGAATTATTCGGTTTTCCAGTCGATGGGACGGTCCGGGTGGTACCGGAAGGAATTGCTTTCGGCTTTGATAAAGGATTGAAAGTGAGTAAATAATTCCTCGTGTTCCTTAAGACTATTCCGGCAGCGGTTTATGGCTGCGGATACGGCTTTGCGGTCGGTGTCGGACTGATCATGTAATTTGCGGGGTTTTCCTCTTTTATCCGTAACGCTGTTTAAGTATTTTTCAATAAATTCTAAGGCATTGAGTTGATCGATCTTTTCCTCCGGACCCTTGAAATCGTCTGTCTCTTTACGCTCAATCAATGCATCGCGTAATTTTTTTATCTTATCTAAGGGTAAATGACTGATTACGTCTTCAGGAAGGGTATCCTCACTGGCTCTCAAATTTTCACCTTCGAGCTGATCTTTGGTCATTATGTTATAGGGTTCATGTTGAAATTCAGAGATATCTTCTGCAGATAATCTTTTTAGCTCTGAGCAGTGAATCCACTCACCTTTTTTTATAATAAGGTTTCTGATATGGATAAGCCCGATTGATTGTTTGATCATATAGGACTCTCCTCCATACCTAATTTCCCACCCAGGACCCACCTTTCGAAACACATTTATGGCATCTCCCTGATCATGCGGTAGCTGAGGTGTGTCAACGGATGGTAAGTTTTCACGGTCCGGTAGGACACTTGAAGGTCGTTTGAAGGTATAGCGCTCGGAAAATCTACGCTCAAGTACAATCAAGATCCCGGATACATTAATAAATACGGCGACCTGCCCAGGGGTCGTAATCTCGAGGAGCGCGAGTATTCCGGATGAGGCTGCGCCAAAACTTAACCAGAGAAAAAATGACCCTCTACGAAAAATCTCCCCCAGGACAAAGAACGCAGCCAGGGCCATCCAGATCCACCACATTTCGAAATCCACAATCTGTACCCTTTAGAGCCTTTCCTTTCTGGATGCTGTTGCATCTTCAAATTATTCCGAATTTCTCAAGTCTTATTGAAAAGCATTACCACTTCTATCATTTTAAGAGACTTGCGAAATTCGGGCTTACTCAAGAATTGACTTAACAAGGTTGATCTTTCCCTCAAGATCCGCCTGGCGACCGATCATAATTCGTTGGGCCGTGGGCGGGCCTGCGCCGTGCATGGACTCGATCAGATAGGCCACAGAACCTGCTCCTGCAACGAGGTTCTCGATCAGACGTAGAACCTTCATCCGGTCAACCGTCTCCACTCCGTCCGCTGCTGCCAGATATTTCTTGATATACGGCCCCGCCACAGGATCTTCCAGATCTTTGGCAGAAGGCAGAGTGCCGAGAAGACCACCAGCAATGTCAGTCGCCAGACGGGCCAGCTCATAGGGAAAACGTGTGACATTCAGTTTACACACATTAGCTAAGAGCATGTTGATCTCATAATTACCAGCCATAGTCTCATGGCCCATGGATGAGCATGCGATGCCGCAGGCGAACATGGTCTCGTTGAGATGGATCATCTCGACAATCTTGTCCCTGATGTGGGAAGCCTTCTCCACCCCGTTCATCCGGGCGATCAAGGCCGCGGCCCCGATGAGGACATCGCCGACGCCAACCTTACATCCGCCGTAGCTCTGGCGATGATAGCCCGCAAAACGCTCAACCAGCAGTCCAGAGTAATCTACCTCTCCGCATAGAAAGATGCGTTCATCCGGGACAAAGAGATCCTCGAAGATCGTCATCACCTCTTGACCGCCGAATATGGGATTACCCACATCAAGTTTCGGTCCCTCAAGTTTACGAGTATCACTGGCCTGTCGGCCGTATATATATCGAATCCCTTTTGTATTTGTTGGTATGGCGAAACATATGGCCCAATCCTCTTCTCCCTCTCTCATATTTATGGTGGGCATAACGATCATCTCGTGGGAGTTCAACATGCCTGTCTGGTGTAACTTGGCCCCCCGAACTATGACACCATCCGACTTTCTCTCTACTACCCGGACAAAGAGGTCTGGGTCGGCCTGGTCTTTTGGACGTTTACCTCGGTCACCCTTCGGATCGGTCATGGCGCCATCTACAACCAGATCTTCTGTCTGAGCCCTGCTCCAGTAGTCCCTGAAACGTTGATGGTACTTGGTGCCATGTTTTTCATCACATTCATAAGTCACGCTGTAAACCGCATTGGCCGCATCCAGCCCAACACAGCGCTGAAAACAGCATGAGGTGACATTTCCCAGGTAACGCTGCATTTTAACCTTGTTCACCAGGTCATCAGTGCTCTGGTGTAGATGGGTAAAACGGTTGATCTCTTCGCCAGACAGGGAAGATTTGACCCTGAAAAGTGATGCTGCCTCTTTTCTCTGTGCGGAGTCATATGTCGCGGCCACCGCCCTGATGGAGGGTTCCACAAGGGGGTGGTCCGGCAGGGTTCCGGTTTTTGCCCCCATCAGGTTTGCCTCGAGTCCAAGGGCTTTGATGGACTCGATATATTCGTCTCCGGTCATTAGCGCCATGGTATTTCCTCCTTTTAAAAAAGTATCTTAATCCAAAACCTTTGTCAATAATTGAGGCTTAATAGAGAAGGCAAAGCCTAGGACTCGGAGGGGGGAGGGATTGGGCGTGTGATATCTTTCATTTTCGTATCAGGCTCATGATAACGGCGATAGAGGTGAGTGAATGTTGTATAGGTAAATATATAATTTATCGCTCGTATCCGCATAAGCATATTAAATAGGTAGTATGAAATAAAAAGTGATGGGTAGATATAAAGAATATCGATTATGCCCTTAAGCCAAGGGTTGTCCAATTGAGTAATAAAGGGAAGGCTTTCGCTAAACCAGATGAGCAGATATGAAGAGAGGGGGACCGAGGTGATAAAGTATAACATTACCGCCCATGAGTGCCCTGCTTCAATTGCCTCGTGGGGACAAAAGGCCATACATCGCATACAGCTTTCACAATTGTATTTCCAGAAAGGGCGCGGGTTATTAATACCGGTCATTTTAATGGCTTTGACCGCGCAGTTATTGGCACAGATGCCACATCCATTACAGTCATTGTTTGCAAAAAAAAGCTTTGCCAGAAAAAAACGGCCTATTAACAAGTATAATACTGATATTGGAAAGAGAAGAAGCCCCCATATGACCTCATAAAGATTGTTTAATGTGAGCCAGTTTTTTTCTTTCGAAAAGATGCGGTCTGTGAATCGTGATACCCTGGGTTTTGCACGACTAACGATTGCTTCAACATTCTTCGGGTGCAGTCCAGAATGAAATGACATCCAGTTGGAAGGCATATCAAGGCTCATGACACCCCGTACATCGTAGCCTTTTAATGCTAATAAAATAGCGATGATAAATGTACCAGATCCGCTGATTCCTGGTGTAAATACCCGCCCGAATTTCAATCCAGCCCGAGTTGCAATGCAGAAAGCGTGAGTTGATCGCCTGCGAGGGAGTCGATATACAAATTTCAGCATATGCCAAGGTGCGGTAAATCCGTGTGTGGGCATGACAATACCCACAAGGTTATGGCTACCCTCGAGGATCTCCTCATCAGGGTTGGCTTGTTCAACGGGGATAACCTGTGCACTGGCTTTCTTTTCTTCTGAAAAATCCTTGAGCCATACGGAGGAACGATATGAGTTACCCGTCCCGCTCATTACATAAATGACCGCACTTTTATAGGACATAAAAAGTTCTCCATAATGATTTTGGTATCAGTTTCGGCCCCGCAGATCAAGGGAAAGTTGGCGCAAAAGGTAGAGCACGCGCTGTGCCAGCGGTTCGGTGAGCACACCGCCGGCACCACAACTTGGGGTGATCAGCGCCCTCCGGAGCAATAGCTCTCGTTTGATACCCAGGCCCACCAAGCATTCAATACCTTCATCAAAGCGGGTCAACAGAGAGGGGATCGTTTCGCTTGAAGCCGCATCTCTATCGAGAGTCGGTACGATACCCCATCCCAGGCTCCCCCCCCGCTCAAGGAAGGAGCTTAGTTCGTTGGGGTAAAGAGTGATGGACTGCATGTGATCATAGGCGTCGAAGACAAGAATGTCCAAGTCGGCCTCCATCAACAGTGACCAGTCGGTGTTGGCCTCGCAATGTATGCCGGCCAGTCCTCCGTGGATATGGATAGAGGCTGCCACTTCGTTCAGATCTCTGATGATGTCCTCCCGGCTGACCGTGAGGAAAGTCTGTGATCCGAAGCCAAGGAGCGCTGGTTCATCGATTAGGATTATAACTCGTTTATCAAATACACCCAATCGGGTTATCTGCCACACCGCTTTTAAAGCCACTGTCTTGACGATTATGTCGCGCAGTTGGTCGTCATAGTATGAGCATCGGCGTTCCTGGTCGAACAGATTGGTACCGAGCGTGAAGGGGCCGGTGACCTGCCCCTTGAGTGCCACCTGTTTCGCCTTCTGTTCCGGTAGACGTGCTACGAACTCCTTAAATCCTGCCCCATACTCCGGTGAAATGGCGAAGGTTTCAAGGGCGACAGGGTCTCCCTCCTCAGTGGCAGCCAGGTAGCGGGTAAAAAAATCGGTTAAGCGTTCGGTAAAATCTGGAGCGTTGGTGTCGAAGTAGATTCTTTCTCCTTCTTCCACAAGCCCCGGCATCCCCTCTGTGACCTGCACGATCATGCTCTCACGGAAGATACGCCTGGGGAACTGCACCCAGGCAGGGATCTCCGGTGTACATTCAAACATGAGGGCCGTTCCGAGGGCAACGTCAGTGTGGGGCAGGCTGCCGATGGTAGTTGCCAGGCAACGGGGTTCAAATGGGGGCCCTTCACTGTGCCCGGATTCTTTCTTTTCATAATCTATTTTTTTCATCTCTTTCATCTCTTAAAGATCGATACAACACACCCTCCCCCTTCCCCGCCTTAAACCGCTCAGACCCTCATCCTATACCCGGGCTCCGGAATGATGATATTCAATGAGCCTGCTAAATCTTTAATTTGTTTCATCCTGTTTGCCATTTTCCTGCGTTCAGCTCTTTGCATATGTACCAGGGCCAGGTTTGGAACCCCACACTGTTTGGCCATTTCAATTGCTCCTGTAACTGTTGTGTGCCCATGGAATTCAATCTCCGGGTGGAAGGCCTCGTGGATGATGAGCTGACTTCCCTTTGCAAGGGCCATGCCTTCGGGAGTTGGACTGCCATCACCACTGTAATAGATTGATTTTCCTTGAGCATCTATTCTCAGCGCGAGATCTCTCTGCGAATGTCCGTTTTCAGCGGCCTGAAGAGAGAGACCAAAGACCTCTATCTCATTGTCTGGCTCCACCTCAACGTATCTGATAGGAAATCCTACCTTTTTATAAAATCCGGGGTAGGCGAGATCAAGGGATGTGCGGGTAAAAGTATCGATTCCTTTCTGCCCTATTATGGTCAAAGCCTTGCTGCGCTGTTCCTCCCAAAACCGAACGAGCAATGCAGGTAGCCCGAGGGAATGATCTCCATGGAAATGGGAGATCCAGATGCCATCCAGTACATCAACGTGTAGCTCCTCTTTCCAGAACTGGGGCGGGGCTGTGGAACCGCAGTCAAGCAGCAGCGTTACGGCGGATGTCCCTACCTCAGAACAGAATAGGATGGAGGTGTTCGGAAGTTCTTCGTCAAATGCCTCTCCAACACCCAAAAAAGTTATCTCAATCATACATTCTCCGAATATTCGTAAATGAATATGAATTATTATACAACAAATCCATAAGGATTGAAACATTGTAAGGGAGGGGTTTACCCCCTCACACGGTCAAATCTTCCTGAGTCCTGCGGCAAAACCGTGGGTTTACCTATTGGACTATTATTAGAACGACATCCATTGCCAACATGAAAATTGAACGTCACATGTCAAAAGCAGATCTATAATAACCATTGCAATAGAATCATGAAAGTGTAAAATGACACAAAAGTTCAGTTTGTGGCATTTTGATATACCTATTTCAATAAGGAGATGAAAGATGAATGAACTGGTTAAAATGGATATCGCCGAAGGCATTGCCAAAGTATGCCTGAATCGACCGAAGGCCTTCAATGCATTCAACCTGGAGATGATCAGTTTTTTATCGGAAAGGCTTATTGAGATTGCCAGGGACCAGACCGTGACCGGTGTCGTTATTTTCGGGGAGGGTAAGGCATTCTGTGCAGGGGGAGATCTAAAATGGGTATCGAGTGTTGGAGACTATGGCCGGGCATTCCATGGACTCGCAGCCAGGTATCATCAGGCCATCCTTGAAATACGCCGCATGCCCAAACCGGTAGTGGCTGCTGTTCATGGAATTGCAGCGGGAGGTGGCTTTTCATTGGCCCTGGCATGCGATTTCAGGGTACTTGAGGCATCTGCCGTTTTGAGGCAGGCATATACCTCAAACGGATTGAGCATTGATGGTGGGGGTACATTCACACTACCCAGATTGGTGGGCATGGCCAAGGCCTTGGAAATTGCAGCCTTCGATCGCCCCATCTCAGCGGAACAGGCCCTATCCTGGGGGCTCGTAACTGAAGTGGTGGAAGATGGGCAGGCCCTGTCAAAGGCTCATAAACTGATTCAAGAGATCAAGGAAGGATCTCTATCATCTTTTGCGGCTTCTAAAGGACTGATAAACGATTCCTTTGGCACCTCCTTCGAGGCCCAATTGGAAAAGGAACGGGAGGCTTTGACATTGTGTGCCGAACACCCCCACGGGCGTGAAGGAATAAAGGCCTTTGTGGAGAAAAGAAAACCGGTTTACGTTTGATTACATTCCAATAGCCGGACTACACAAGTTTCCTAACCCGCAAAAATAGGTACCTATCAATTGAAGCCATACTCATAATGGAGGAAGAATTTTATGACCGAGATTAGTTTCCTGCGAGGCGTACCCGCTGATGAAGCGCTCGAAAAGATTACTGAATTAGTTGCAGACAGTTATGCTGAGGTGATGAAAACCTATGGTGCACGGCTTTTGCAATACCAGACCGCTTCGGTTACAGATTTTAACGGTTTTATCCCTCTCAAACAGACCCTGGCCCATCGGCATAACATTGAAGGCGACCCCAACAAGCGCCTCATCTGCTTTAACGGGGGCATGGAGGTATTCTCCCTGCTTCTAAAATCATTGCCTCGGGGTAGTCGAATCGCAATGGAAGCCTTGACCTATGACCGTGCTCTGGCTGATGCGCTCCGTTACGAGCACGAAGTTGTCGGTATCCCATTCACTTCGGATGGTATTGATCTGGAAGCCTTGAAGAAGGAGCTTACGGCGGGAAAAGTCAAACTCTTTTATCGCATTATCTATCATCATAATCCCACTGGAATGGATTCCACTATCGAAAACATTGAGGCTGCTGCCAAGATTTGCGCTGAGCATGACACACTGTATGTATGTGATATCGCATACTATGAATTGAGATACGATGGTCAGAGAAATCAAGGACTCGATCTCTCGAAACATCCTACAACCTGTCTGATAGGTTCGTTTACGAAAACCATTGCTCCAGGAACAAAATGCGGATTTGGCATCTTTCCGGAAACCGTCGTGGAGCAGTTAACCCCTGTTATCGCGAACACTCGCCTGAATCCGAACTATCCGACCCAGGCAATGATCCACCGTGTCATAGATACAGGGGAATATGACAGGTATCTTGAATACCTGACCGGCTTGTATTATCCCAGGTTGGAAGCGCTCAATACATCCCTCAAGCAACAATTCCCTGAAGTAGATCCCCCCTACCTTACGGGGGGATTCTTCGCGGGAATCTGGTTACGCGGTATTCAGGACGAGACAGCTTTCATTTCCACCGCAAAATCAAATGGCGTCAACATTGCTCCTGCAAAGGTGTTTGCGCCTGGATGGAAGCAACACTATCTGAATAGATATAAAGGCCCTTTCTTCCGCCTGACGTTCCCTTCCCTCAAACCTGAGAGTATCAGCAAGGGGATCGAGATACTCGGAGAAACTTACAGAGGAACGATGGGGTAACAGGTTATGTATATGGCTCTTGAAGGAATTAAAGTGATAGACGTATCACAGGTGGCGGCTGTACCAATGTGTGCCCGACACTTGGCTGATTTCGGGGCGGATGTTATCCATATTGAAAACGCCGAAACCGGTGATTCCTGGAGAAATCTTCAGGCCGGAGCCGGTGACGGTCCGGCAGGGATACCCTCTGACATCCCTTATAACTGGGAGGCCTTTAATCGCAATAAAAGGAGTCTCGCCATCGACCTCTCAAAACAAGACGGCCGTGAGATTATTTACAAGCTCACGGAGAATGCCGATTTCTTCGTAACTAATTTGAGATTATCCGAGAGGAAGAAGTTTGGCCTAGAGTATGAAACCCTCAATGGTATAAATCCACGGCTCATCTATGGTTCTGTCACCGGGCACGGCATGAAGGGGCCTGATAATGATATGCCCGCATACGACACCACCGTCTACTGGGCACGGTCAGGCATAAACCATATGTTGACCATCCCGGGCATGTCCGGACCCAATCCACGCGCGGCTTTCGGGGACAATGTAGCCGGTCTTGGCCTGGCTTTTGGGGTGGTGACGGCTCTTTATGCCCGGGACAGAATCGGTGTGGGTCAGGAGGTGGATATATCCCTATTACAAACCGGTATCTACCAGCTTACATTTGACATGGCGTCAGCACTGACTACTGGACAAGATGAACAGGAATACCGACTTCGAGTATTTGAAGGCACAGAAGAAGAGAGACAACGGCGGGATGAACTCATGGCCGAGGCCCAGGCAGCCCTTAAACGTCTTGCTGATTTCTATCGGGAACTCCTTCCCAATCCCATGGCAAACACCTATGAGACCAAGGACGGGAAGTCAATACGCTTTGCCGCGTTGCAAGCAGATCGATACTGGGCAAAGTTTTGTAAACTTATTGGCCGTGGAGATTTAGAGCAGGACCCCAAGTTTGCGACGATGGACGCCAGGAATGAGAACTGCAAAGAACTTTATTACATTTTCAGGGAAACGTTTTTGAGCAAGACTCTGGCTGAATGGAAACCCCTTATCTCGGATTTACCGGCTTCGCCGATACAGACCCTCGTCGATGTCGTCAACGATCCTCAGGCAAGGGCAAACGACTTCTTCCTACCCTATGATCACCCAAGTTACGGGCGTATAGAGATTCTGGCCAACCTGGTTAACCTGAGTAAGACTCCTGCTACTATCAGGCTGCCGGCGCCAGAGTTCAGCCAGCACACCGAGGAGGTTCTTCTGGAGGCCGGTTATACCTGGGAGGATATCGCTCGGCTCAAAGAGCAAGGAGTAATACCCAATTAACACAGTACTGTCTTTTACGAGAGGAAATCAAATTTCTTCGATTAAGAGGGTACATGGAAATGCAAGTTATAATAAGAAATGCGGGTGAACAAGATTTGGACATGATAATTGAATTATGGAAAGAGTTAATGGATTTTCACAAGATCCGTGATCAATATTTTTCGAGATCCTCTGATGGTCACGAAAAGTTTATGGAATTCATATCAGGCCATATCGCGTCCGAAACATCCAAGGTCTTGGTTGCAGAGCATGATGGCAATATAGTCGGACATTGTCTAGCATCCATATCCAATTATCCTCCGGTGTTTGAAAACAAGGAGTATGGTTCTATCGACGATCTTGCAGTGACTGAGAGCTATCGCAGAACCGGCGTAGGAGAGAAGCTTTGCCAAGAGATACAAAAATGGTTTAAAGAGCAAAAAATTCAGCGGATAGAATTGAGGGTTGCCGTTACGAATGAGGTATCAACCTCTTTCTGGAGGAAGATGGGATATCGTCCTTACATTGAAATTCTATATAAAGAAATTTAAATTCAGGTCATACCCTAATTGAGCCAAAACAGTCTAAGAAATCCCCTCTAACTCCCCTTTTCAAAAGGGGAGGACTTTTGCTTCCCCTGTTAAAAGGGGATACCTCAAATCTTCCCCCTTTTTTAAAGGGGGATTTTGTATTCTTCACGAAAATCGTTAAACCTTTTCACTCTATTAAGATTATTTTGGACACTCTTCGGATATGATGAACTCAAAAGGAACGCCCCATACATCTCGTATCTTTTATGGGTGGTATATTTTGGCCGCCTCCTTCGTAATCCTCTTCCTCACTTCCGGGGCTCGATTTACGATTGGTGTTGCATTCAAACCTGTGATGGCGGAATTTGGCTGGGATCGTGGTTTTATATCGCTTGCATTTTTTCTTAATATGACCATCTATGCCCTCTCCATCATCATCGCCGGGAGGGCCTATGATAGGTATGGTCCCAAATGGGTGATAATCATTTCGAACATCTTTCTCTCATCTGGGTTCATGAGCCTTGCATACATTGACTCATCCTTCGAATTCTTCATCTTTTACGGAATCCTTGCCGCGTTAGGGATGGGGGGGACGACTGTCCCCCTGTTTGCGGCTCTGACGAGTAAATGGTTTGAGAAGAGTCGTGGCCTTGCTGTGAGCCTTGGACTTGCAGGAAGCTGCATAGGTCAGTTTGTTCTGGTCCCCCTTTTTACGATCCTTGTTATGCGACATGGCTGGAGAGTATCATACTTCTGCTTGGGCATAACCATGTTAGTGATCATTATGGCCTTAGTATTTTGGGTGATTAAGGGTGATCCAATTGATTTAGGTTTACACCCTTGGGGTCATCAAAACGGGGTAGTACTCCAGGAAGAAATGGCTCAAAAACCTGTGGCTTTAGAATTGAGAGATTTGGGTTTAACTGATGCAATGAAAACCTATTCTTTCTGGCTATTTTTGACCTTCATGTTTATATGCGGGAGTGGCGATTTTATGGTCACGACCCATCTTATCCCCATGGTGACAGATTATGATATTCTACCTGCCACGGCCGGCAATATGTTGGCCTGGCTCGGCTTGATGAGTCTGGCCGGGATACTGATCGCAGGGTCTGTATCTGACAAAATTGGCGCCAAGATTCCTATTGCCCTCACATTTTTGATTCGATTCGTATTATTTCTCCTCTTTTTGAAATATCAGAGCGTGATCTCATTTTATGTTTTTGCCTGTACCTTCGGATTCACCCTTCTGGTTACGGCTCCTTTAACCGTCATCCTTGTCGGGAGGCTTTACGGATTTTCTCATATTGGGCTCATATCAGGTTTTATTACTACCGTACACCATATTGGTGGCGGATGCTTGACATATATTGCCGGCGAGATCTTTGATCGGACCGGCAGTTATAATATGGCCTTTATCCTTTCGGCTATCATGGCTTTTATCGCAGTACTCTGCACCGTGTTTATAAAGGAGAAAAGACATCAGGTTCCAAGTTAGGTTCAGTTGTTCCCCCCTTTCGAAAAGGACAAGACTCCGTTCCCCTCCTTTCGAAAAAGGGGGGTTAGGGGGGATTTAGCAAAATAAGCTTGAGAAGCTTAAGTATTATGGTTTGAATTGTTGACCAAAATGAGATAGAATCCGGGAAAATAATTTGGGGGGCATGACGTGAGTAAGTATCGTTGTAGTATTATACACATTCAGGTTTTTTAAAGGAGGGCCATGAAACAAATAGCAGATATAGAGAAGCCAGAAGGCAAGCTGGGTGTTCTTATTCCCGGCCTAGGAGGTGCGGTGAGTACTACTTTTTTAGCAGGAGTGGAAGCGATTCGCCGTGGTTTTGCTCTTCCCATTGGTTCGATAACTCAAATGGGAACTATCCGGTTGGGCAAACGTTTCGAATACCGAATTCCTCATATCAAGGAATTTGTGCCATTGACTCGCCTAGAGGATCTGAGCTTTGGTGGATGGGATATATTTCCACAAAACTGTTACGAGGCAGCTTCTCAAGCTGGAGTGCTCAAAGAGAAACACCTCGAGCAAGTTAAGTCCTTCCTCGAGAAATTACGGCCCTGGCCGGCGGCATTCAATCAGTCATTCGTTAAAAATTTAAATGGTTCCCACGTCAAGCCTCAGAATTCCCATCTAGATCTTATTGAGGATATCAAGGCCGATATCGACGCGTTTGGGCGTGAGAATTCAGTTTCCCGCTTCGTTATGATCTGGTGTGGCAGCACAGAGACATACTTAAAGCCTGCAGCAGTACACGCTTCATTGCGAAATTTCGAGGAGGGTTTAAAAAACAACGATCCTGAGATTTCACCCAGCATGCTCTACGCTTATGCTGCTCTGACCAGTGGAATCCCTTACATAAACGGGGCTCCCAACCTCACGGTAGATATTCCTGCCATGGAAGAGCTGGCTGAAAAGCAGGGAGTAACCATTGCCGGAAAAGATTTTAAGACAGGTCAGACTTTGATGAAAACCATTTTGGCACCGGGGTTAAAAGCACGAATGCTGGGGCTAACCGGATGGTATTCAACCAATCTTCTTGGTAATAGGGACGGCTTAGTCTTAGATGATGAAGGTTCGTTCAAATCGAAAGAAGAGAGCAAACTGTCTGCCCTCCAGACTATCCTTCAACCCGATATCTACCCAGAGCTCTACGGGGAGTTCCACCACAAGGTTGCAATCACCTATTATCCTCCTCGCGGTGACAAAAAGGAAGGTTGGGACGCCATTGATATCTTTGGTTGGCTTGGCTACCCAATGCAAATAAAAGTAGATTTTCTTTGCCGAGACAGCATTTTGGCTGCACCCTTGGTGCTTGACCTGGTACTTTTTACTGATTTGGCTCAACGCGTAGGAATGACCGGCATACAGGAATGGCTCTCATTCTATTTCAAGAATCCTCAATGCGCACCTAATATTTATGCGGAACACGATCTATTCATTCAGCTTATGAAACTGAAGAATACCCTTCGTTATCTCTTGGGTGAGGAGCAGATCACCCATTTAGGTCTGGATTATTACTACGCCATTTAAATTAATTCGCCATTTAATAATTCCGAAATCGGTAACATTTTAGCTCTTGGAAATCAGCATATCTGGGCAGGGCGTGGTTTCTTTATTCTTAGACCCTCTCGATGCGGGCAGTTCCGAAGAGCCCGTAGGGATATATGAAAAGCATTAGTAACATCAAAATATAGATGGCGACTTCTTTGAAACCGATAAGGCCCATTGGCTCTATATAGGCGGCCACAAGACTCTCGCAGATACCAATAATGATCCCGGCTATCAGGGCTCCTCCAATGCTATCCATTCCTCCGATGAGAACCACAGGGATGGCCCGAAATCCCACGAGTGCTGAACTTGTTGAGAGGATGCCAAAGTTGGAGATCATGATCCCTGCAACGGCAATGCAGCCAGAGCTTATGGCCCAGATAATGAGTAGAATAAAGCGAGCATTAATACCAAAGGCCATGGCTTTGGCCTGGTTTTCAGAGACAGCTCGAATGGCTAAACCCCAACGGGTGCGAAAAATGAAGAACATAACCACACAAAATGTTAGCAAACATAAAATTCCAGCCCAGATTCGTTCCGATAGGTACAGGAGTTCTCCTAGCTCCACCGTGATATCCGGCAGGCCTAACGGACGCCAACCGGGGGAGCCGGTATAATTAAGTACAAATTTAACAGATGCACTCAAGAAGAAATACAATCCGAGGGTTACCTTAGTCATTAAGATAGGATTCCGTCCAAGGAGGGGCTTAATGGTGAGTCGTTCAATGATGGCCCCCATGATTCCCGCAGCGAGCAATCCGAGTGGAAGGGCAATAAGAAAGGGAAGATTCAGAGCGGCAAACATGGCATAAAAGAGGAAAGACCCGATGACGAGAAACTGTCCAATGGCAAAGTTGAATGCCTCTGAAGCCTTGTATACTATAACGATAGAAAGGCCCAAAAGAGCGTAAACAAGGCCCACTAATATTCCTATGCCAACCGTTTGAATTAGATCAATCATGAAGAGTTATTATACCCCCCCTGCCCTCCCCTAAACTTTTGGTTTCCCTAATGCAAGTATCTTAATGTGGATGGTGCTCCGGACATTGTACATATCATGGACAATTTTTCCATTATTTTAAGGTGGTATTTCGGGAAAACCGGATAGATTTCGATTTTTCCGGTCTCGGTCCGATCTTTTCGAACAAAAATTGGTGTTTCATAAATCCCTTTCCAGCATCTGCCCTCCCAAAATATCTTAAAATATTGATGTTTATTTTAAATCCATTTATGAGGTCTCTTTGGCATGATTCCTGCTTAAACAAAATGGTATTCCCTTAAGAGAACATAAAAACCCAGGTACAATGAAATGGATAGATTGTAACCACCCTACTTATCGTAAGGGCAATTGGAGGATTCGTTAATGGCCGGAAGACCAATGCATGAAGAATTGGAACAAAGGGTAAAGGAGTTAGAAAATGAAGCCGCTGAGCACAAGCATGCGAAGGAGGCACTGCGAAAAAGCCAACAGAGGTACAAAGATATAGTAGAGAAAGTAAACGATATTATTTACACTCTGGATGTAGAAGGAAAAATCACGTCTTCGAATACTGCTGTGAAAGCCTTCGGTTACCATCCAGAAGAAATAATCGGTAAAAATTTCGTTGAGTTTATTTCTAGCGAAGTGCTGGAAGAGACATTAAAGGATTTTCATACCGTATTGGATACAGGCGAGATAATTGCTGAGACGGTTTTGGTCGGAAAAAACGGTGAACCCCATTTCGTCGAGTATAGCTCTACGGTAATAAAAGAACAGGGCAGGGTTGTCGGAATTCGGGGTATTGTCCGAGACATCACCGATCGTAAGGAGGCGCAAGAGGCTCTGCAAAGAGCACACCACGATTTAGAAAGACGAGTTGAAGAACGAACGGCAGAACTGAAAAAAGCAAATCAAGAATTGCAGGCAGAGATTACCGATCGCATGCAGGCGGAGGAATCGCTCATCGAATCCGAGGAGAAATTCAGAACAGTTTCAGAGCAGTCTCCAAACATGATTTTTATCAATAAGAATGGTAGGATCGTCTATACCAATAAGTTGTCCGCAGAGACTATGGGATATGAAAGGGATGAGTTTTATTCACCTGATTTTGACTTTTTTTCCCTCATAGCGCCTGAATCCATTGAAGTAGTAAAGTCAGCATTCAAGGGACACATGGAAGGTAAGGAGGTTGAGCCATACGAATATACCCTTGTCAATAGAGAAGGTAAAAAAATTGAATCGATTATCGCGACGAAACTAATAAACTATGAAGGGGAGCGAGCCATCCTTGGGATTGTAACAGATATCTCTGAAAGAATGCGTACAGAGGAGGCATTGCGAGAATCGGAAGAAAAATATCGACTGTTAGTGGAAAATGCCAACGATGCAATATTTATTGCTCAGGACCAGGTGGTTAAATTCCCCAACCCTAAGACTTTAGAGATGATAGGGTATTCTGCTGAAGAACTAGTCAAAACCCCCTTCATGAATCTTATTCATCCTGAGGACAGGGATATGGTCCTTGATAGATATATAAAAAGACTGAAAGGCAAAGAACTCCCAAGCACCTATTCCTTTAGAATAAAACGAAGAGATGGTGAAGAGTTGTGGGTAGAGATCAGTACGGTTCTCATTACATGGGAAGGAAGGCCGGCGACGCTCAACTTTCTGAGAGACGTCACGCCACAAAAGAAAATGGAGGCTCAGTTCCAACAAGCCCTCAAAATGGAAGCCATAGGCACCTTGGCAGGCGGCCTCGCTCACAACATTAACAATCTGCTCATGGCTATCTTGGGAAATGCTTCGATCATGCTTCTCGATGTTGATCTCAAACATCCGCACCATCGAAATCTGAAGAGCATTGAAAAACAAGTTCAAAATGGATCCAAACTGACCAGGCAGCTGCTTGGATACGCCAGGGAAGGAAGATATGAGGTCAAGCCCATGAACCTTAACCGGTTGGTAAAAGAGACAGCCGAGACCTTTGACACAACCAGAAAGGAGATCATCGTACATCAAGAGTTCGCTGAGAATCTCTATGGGATAGAGGTGGACCAGGGGCAGATTGAGCAGGTCCTGCTCAACCTCTATGTCAATGCTGCAGATGCCATGCCCAGGGGTGGAGATCTTTTCATAAAGACGGTGAATGTCACGAATAAGGATATGCGTGGTAAACCCTATACACCAAAGCCAGGCAACTACGTCCTCCTGACAGTCAGGGATACGGGGTTGGGAATGGACAAGAAAACCATGGACCGCATCTTCGATCCCTTCTTCACCACAAAGGGGCTTGCTCAAGGTACAGGTCTTGGGTTGGCTTCTGCGTACGGTATTGTCAAGGGTCACGGCGGATACATCGATGTGTTTTCTGGGAAGGAGAAAGGGACAACGTTTGAAATTTATCTGCCCGCGACAAATAAAGAGGTGGAAGAGGAAGAGGAGCTGTCTGGTGAGTTTGTGGAGGGTAGAGACACGGTTCTTTTGGTCGATGATGAGGAGCTGGTTCTCGATGCCGGTGAGCAGATGCTGAGAAGATTGGGGTATGAAGTCCTTGTGGCCGGCAGTGGTCAAGAGGCATTAGCACTCTATGAAAAAAACCACGCAAAGATCGATATTGTCCTCCTCGATATGGTGATACCGGGTATGGGGGGTGGAGAGACCTACGACAGGATGAGAGAGATCGATCCCACGGTTAAGGTTCTTCTCTCAAGCGGGTATAGTATAGACGGAGAGGCCACGGAAATCTTGGAACGGGGCTGTGATGGTTTTATACAGAAACCGTTTGATCTGATTGCATTGTCACAGGAGATAAGAGAGATTTTAGATAAGTGAAGAACTAGCTCCGGTTGCTCCCTGAACTCTGAACACTGAACACTAAAAATAGAAATTGTCTGACCCATTGAGTCAAATAATTAGAATGGAAGGAGGTAATAATAGCTGATCCTTAACAACTTCCCCCTATCCTCCCTTCCGATAGTTCCCCAACCAAAATATTTTTCCTGACTTGACAAATTCCACAGTTTTTGTCATACACAACTTGAGGTTCTTCCGGAAAATGCGCACTTTTTACTAAGGAATGCTTCTTATAGCTATATCTATGGAGACGGTCATGACATCTTTTCTTCGATTCCGAGGCTCCCGGCCTGGTCATTTCAAGGCGGTACGAACCCCGCTTTGGAGCGGGACAGGCGGGCAAGCCTCCCCCCTCCCTGTTCCCCTCGACTTCGCTCGGGGCCAGGGGGTCCCCCATTTCGTAACACCCTGAAATGACGAAGGCCTCCGACTCGGCCGAGCTCGTCGCGGGCCACCAGTCACTCAGAAAAGACATCATG
>JADHXI010000076.1 GCA_016783065.1 Desulfobacteraceae bacterium
GGGATGGACCCATCATTGGAGACGCATCTTCGATCGGGAATTCGGCAATGTATCCGTTGATATGGCCAAGCGGTTGTTTGAACATTACGAACGTTCTCTCCTCATACCAACGCCGGTTATGGCAAAGGAAGAAATGAGGGAAAACATAGAGGAATTCAATCAACTATTCGGCTTTCGTACAGAGGTACGCCAAGGGACCATGGATATTTTGGATAAAACATGGCAATCAGCAAAGAGATATCTTGTTGAAGACAGAGGCTATGGATGAAATCAGAAGCTCAATCCGTCGGTAAGATACGCGAAATCGTCTTTGATAATGACGACTTCTTCGATCAGGAGAAGATGATCAAAAAATTGGACCGGTTGATTCATGCCTGGGGGCAGGAATTGGTTCAAAAGGAACATATGGACGAAAGTCCCCTCTCTGATGATGAATGGTTCCAATTTCTGGACATGGACATCTATTGGGGAGATCTCAAAGACCAGTGGGAGCATTACATAGTCGGCTGCCTGATCTTTTTTGTGCAGCTACGCGCAGACATAAGAAGGGATTTTTTGCTCCAGCCGGATTACATACGAGGACAAAGGCTCAGCCGATGGTTAGGTAAACTCCGACATTACATGAATCCCTTACTAAGGAATTTGGTCACAGAATTCTGTCTGTGCTACAGCATGATATTAGAGAAAAAGCCGATAAAAGTAAGATATAGCGAAATTGCGGGATGAATGAAGCGATTTTAAAATCTATCCATGTGTGAAACATAGGATCAGCTTCAAATGGGATATAGACAAGATAGCGGTGATATTCGAGTAGTAGGCCCTGGGCCTTTTTATCCCTCTGTAGCTAACCATACCCCTGGATACCCATCTTAGGTTAAAGAGGTGTCGAATGGGTAGAAAGACAATAAGACAGGAGATACGGGAAAAGGAGGCAGCCTTAAAGCATGCTGAGAATAAGATCAAGGGATTACAGACTTCTATAAATGCAAAAAATCATGAGATAAAGGAACTTCAGAACCTAGTGAATAATAATGACAATTCGACGAAAGAACTAAAGGAATTACTCAGCGCTAAGACAAAAGATCTGGAACAAGAAATTGGCGAAAATGAGAAAATAAGAAAACATATGCAGACCAAAGAGGAAGAACTTACGACCCTACTTTCTGTTATGACTGAGAAAGACAAGCAAAGGGAAAAACTTAATGAAGATCTAAGAAATAAGGAACAGGAGTTTGAAAATAGAGTTCGTGAAAAAGATATCGAGATAGGTGAGATCAAGACCAGCCTGATGGCTGCAGAAAAAGAACTTCAGACAATTAAGAGCCGCAGCTTCTGGCAACGATTGAAGTTCTGTTTCCAAAATTATTAAAGGAGGATCACCATGGTAGTGGAACAAGAAATGGCAGAAATCTATCCCCCCGAGGCTGAAGATATTTCTGAATTGTTGCCGGAAACTGACTGTGGAAATTGCGGGTATACGAGTTGCATTGAGTTTGCTGACGCAGTATTGGAAGGGGAGACAAACCCACATAAATGCCCTGATTTGGACGGTGAATTTGCTGATATATTTGCTGCTATTGTTGATCTGAACAAGGACCCGATCCCATATAACATTATGATGGAGCAAGTTCCTTGTGAACTCATCGAAATAAACAGCCCCGATAAGGACTCTCCTCTTTTGATCACGTGCAACTTTCAAGAAACGGTGCGTATCATGAAAGAAATCCTCGAATCTACTTCCACAGAAGTCTTCCTGCTCCCCACTCATACCCACGGCTATTCCGTTGACAATGCTGTCCACGAAAAAATGTTTAAGGCAATGGAGATCTGGAAAGCAATCAAAGATAATGCGGTAGAGGCAAGAGTGGAAAGACCCACCATGATAATTCCAGGGTTGGCGGAAACGGAAAGGAATTCCATAAGGCAGTTGACGAGATGGGAGGTACTGGTGGGTCCGGTATCCGGATTTTTACTACCCCTTTTCATTTTGAACAATAAGTGAGAAGGAAAAGTTTCCGTTGAAGGGCTGACTGACGGATTTTTTCCGTTCGGCCAGTGGAAAACCTAATTACACTGAGCTTGTCGAACCCATGCTGAAAAAGGACCCCTTCCTTCCATAGCCTTGGTAAGTGGTCCTATTTCAAAGGACCTCGGTTGCTAAGTGTTTGATATGATCTAAGCCGGATTGAAGTGCCTAATCAGTTTGAACGGTAGTATCCACATCTTTCAGTAATTGTGCGAAACGCAACTGATCAAAAGGAGGGAAAAATGGTAAACATCAGCAAAGAAATCGTGGAAATGGTTAATAAGCCTGGCCGCATCGGTACCCTTGGTACTGCAGACAAGCAGGGCCAGCCCAATGTGGCCTATTTTGGCAGCCCCAGGCTCATGGAAGATGGGACTATTATCATGGGGCTCGGCAGCAACCGGACCTTGAAAAACTTGGAGGAAAACCCTCTCGCCGTGTTCTTTTGCGTCACGGAAAGCCCTGTAACGTTCAAGACCCCGGGTTATCGTATGTACCTCAAGGTGCGTGAGATTCAAAAAGAGGGCCCAGTATTGGACGGCGTGAAAGAGGCTATAGCCAAACACGCGGGCCCTGGAGCGGCCAAGATGATAGTGGCGGGAGTAGTCTTTGACGTAACCGAAGTCCGACCCCTGGTTGACATGGGGTAGGTCTGGCAGAAGAGAGCACAAGACCATTATCTGATTTTCACGCTCAAAGGCTATGCTGGGTTGTTGGGCGGGATCCCAGGAGGATACTCTATGTCTACGGACAGATCCGAGACCTGGACTCTAAAGTTATGACCTTGCCCTTTTACCCCCTTTGCTGCGAGGCTAAATGTTTCAAGAACAATATCCATGGACTCTTCCAAATCACGGGGGCAGAATACTTCCAGGTTAACCACCCCCTTAAAGGAAGTCGTTAGTAAATATTTCAGCCACTTATGCACAAGATTTTTCGGCAACATAGAAAGGCTTAAATGTTCTCTATATCCTTTCACTCCATGAAGATGGATCTCCTGTGTTATATCAAGATATTGTTTTACTAAGTCCATGACCTTCTCCTGGCCGAGCATTAGATGCCCCAGGTCCAGGCAAAGCTCACAGAAACCATTCTCCCAAAAGGGTTCCAAAAATGATGGAGAATAATTGATGTTTTCAACCAGTATTTTTTTGTTCTTCCCCAATGCCCCATGAAGCTTTTGCAAGGACTCCAAGGTCCGTTTGGTCCATTCACCCCATTCTTGTTTATGCCCTGTTGTAAAATATAAACCCGGGATTGGCGCCAAAGTGGGCGGGGAAAAAGGTATGTGAAGAATATAGTGCAGGGGATCAAATTCCGCCATCTTGAGGAAAATCTCTCTGGCAAGCTGGACTGATTCCTCCCGTCTTGTTCTATCCTGGGATGCTATTTCCAGAGAGTCAGGGAGGTGGACTGTAAAGGTCACATTTTCCTGCTCTCCTATTTTTTTCAGGATGCGCGCTTCTTGAAGTCCGGGGTTGCTTTTCAAGAAACTTCCACAAAGTCCATCGCGTCTACACCACAGAAAGGGCATTTGCCTGGCGGTTTGCCAAACTCAATATTTCCGCACACGGGACAGATATAATATGAACTGTCCTCATTAGCATCGGGGTTGCCAATGGCTTTGCTGATCAACTTGGTAATGATCGGTCCGATGGACATTCCATATTCCAGGCTGTGCCTGCCCTTAAGTGCATCTTCCGTCACCGCGTCCTGAACCATGGAAGGATATGCGTTCTTATAATCATAGGTTTCCTCTTCAAGGGCCTGTTTGAGATTTTCCATGGTAGTGTCCAGCAAATTGGTTGCTCTGAAGTGCGATAGGGCATGGAACATCTTTGCCATGGAAACGGCCCTGAAAATTTTTGCTGCGTTGGCATGACCTTCTTTGTCGGCTGCTTCGGCAAATCCCATGTACCGAACATTGGATTCCGATCCACTGGTAAACATTTTCATTAAATTGTCGATTGTCCTTGGCATACTTAGATCTCCTTTCCCAATTTGGACTTGTGGTGACTTCCCGCGATCTTACGACGTGTGTATGCGACTTTCGTCGCAGAACATGGCAAATACTGATTTGTCAGGGAATATCTTTTGATTGCCTTAATTTTGCAGCCATTATCGACATTTCGGAGAAAAATTCATTGACTTAAGTCAAGAGATGCATTTTTCCTCAGCTTTTTCATTCCCCCATTGCTTCTTTTACAAGGTCTCTCAAGCAATTCGGAAAACGCTTTATGATCGGATCGTCAACCCTGTTCTTGTGTGCTATGATACATTCACAGCAGAGACCATGCCTTGGGCAGTCGGTCTTAGGACAAGAGCAATAGGCGTTTATACCCTCACGAACGGGGCATTCGATGGTCTTTTCATCCATTCCTAAAAGTCCTCCCACTCTTCCACCTTACAGTGAAGGTTGGATATCTCCTAATCTAACAATACCATACTGTACCAGGCCGGTGTTAGTTTTCCCTCTCTGTCAAAGTCCACTTCTAATCCCAAATGCTCTAATGTTTTTCCTATGTCCACTCCGTACGCATCCATTGATGGCCGGGCCAAATGGGGAAATCGGCAGGGATCGGGATATGAGCATTCTTCACACTGCACACAAAGAGACAGAGCAAAAGCGAATCTCAAGCCGGAGACAATCATAGCTTCTTTCTCAATGGCTACTGCCACTTCCTGTCCCCTTTTGGGCTCACTCGTCTTGATTATAACCCCCTTACTATATTTCGAAAAAGCATGCATGAACATTTCTTGGGAAAGATCCAGATGAGGTGGACAAGTCCAGAATCTTCCCCATCGATTGCATCCAAAACGGCACTTCAGATGAGATCGTGGATCAAAAACAATCTGGTCTGTATCAATGAGCTTTGCTTGAACAGCACCTAATTCTACGGCTCTCTCAATCAGAGTTCTATATATGTTTTCCATAAGCCTTTTATTCATATCAGTAATGAATCCACGCATGCAAACCTTGGTTTTGGTCTACCTACTGGGGAAGCCTGATGCTTGACATCTCAGGCGGCTTCAGGATTAATCTGATGATAGTCCCCATTTGATCAAGCCAAAGGCTTCCCTGTCAAGGTAAAACAATATGAAACTTCTGGCACGATTCATATTACTCGTTGCTTCCCCTTTTGTTTGAGAAAGAAAAAGCTTGACAAGGCTCTATGTTCAATTCATATTATAAATCAAAATAGAGGTAAGAAGTCTATATTGCAGTTCGATGGTGCCCCTTGAGGGCATAATAGGGAAACCGGTGGAAATCCGGTACGGACCCGCCGCTGTGTTTGGGGACGAACCCCGCAATTAGCCACTGATCCGCCGCCAAGCGGGTTGGGAAGGCGCGGGTAGTAGAGTGATCCGAGAGTCAGAAGACCTGCCATCCGACCTCATGTTTGTTGGAGAAGGTAAATCCTCAAGCGACTAACGCTTGAGGATTTTTTTTTGTTAGGGCAAAGAACGCCTTGAATCGCTCTTAAAAGGAATTCAATAAAACGAAAAGGAGGTAGAAGGGAAATGGTCACAAAAGATTTGGGATTGAAGGAAATCATAGAAGGAATTAGTCAAACGGATGGAGAATGGGTCGAGAAGGCCCGGCAGCGAACGGCTCAACTTGTGATGCCGACCAGGGCACTTGGAAGGCTCCATGACATCTCCGAGCAGTTGTGTGGAATCTGTAAGACCTTGGAGCCTTCAATTAATAGCAAGGCGATTTTGGTTATGGCCGGAGACCACGGCGTGGTTGATGAAGGCGTGAGTGCATACCCGCAGGTGATTACTGGCGAGATGGTCCGAGCCTTTCTGATGGGTGGTGCGGGCATTAACGTGCTTGCCCGTCTTGTGGATGCAGAGGTCTGGGTGGTAGACATGGGGATCATCCCGGAATTGGATCCTGCTTCCTTGGACAGAGGAGATCGGCTTTTGATCCGAAAGGTGGGCAGAGGAACATCGAATTTCGCCAAAGGTCCAGCCATGACGCGCCATGATGCTGAAAAGGCTATTTTAACGGGGTTTCAACTTGCCACTGACCTATTTGAGAAAGGTGTAGAGATTTTGGGCACAGGAGATATGGGCATCGGCAACACGACCCCTTCGGCGGCCATTGGGACCGTGCTTACAGGCAGGGAGGTTGAGGAGATGGTCGGCCGGGGCACGGGCGTGGATGATCAAGGGCTCTTACGGAAACAGGAAGCTATCCGTAAGGGGATTCGGGTAAACCAACCGGACTCCGAGGATGGTGCGGATGTCTTGTCCAAAATCGGGGGATTCGAGATTGGTGGTATCGCAGGGTGTGTGTTGGCCGGGGCCTACCATAGTCGTCCAGTGGTGCTCGACGGCTTTATTTCAACGGCTGGGGCCTTAGTGGCGCATGCCATTTGCCCGGCGGTGGTGGACTATGTCTTCGCCGGACACCGCTCCGAGGAGCCCGGCCATATGGCCATGCTGAGACATCTGGGGCTCGAACCTATCTTGGACCTGGGCATGCGTCTTGGGGAGGGGACAGGTGGAGCACTTGCCATGGGGATTATGGAAGGGGCAGTAAGGATCTTCCAGGATATGCTCACCTTCGAGGAAGCGGGTGTCACCGATAAAGAATCATAACCCCCTATCCATCCGGAATCAGTAGTCGATCCCAATATCGCAAGGAGACTTTATGATCGATATTTTCTTAAAAGGGGGGCCTATTATGTATCCCCTTCTTGCATGCTCAATCATCTCCCTGACGGTCATCATAGAGAGATTGCTTTTTTGGGGAAGAGAGGATATGCGCCGTAATCAACCGCTTGTAGATGAGATCCTTGAGTTATGCCGCGTGGGAGATTGGGAGGCGGTGAGAATAAAGGCAGCCGGATCAAAGGACTACGTTATCAAAATCCTAATAAGCGGCATTCTACACCGAGAGTTCTCTATGACGAAAGCAATGGAAACAGCCTCTGCCGATGAAATCAGAAGAATGCGTCGATATCTTAACGTGCTCGACACCTTGATTACCGTATCCCCTCTGCTGGGTATTTTCGGCACCGTAATAGGCATTATCACTTCTTTTGAAATCTTGGGGTCAAGCGGGATCGAGCACCCCCAAGCGGTAACCGCAGGGATAGCTCAGGCCCTCATAACGACAGCCACAGGGCTTGGCATCGCTATACTCGCTGTTTTCCCTTACAACTACTTCAATTCGCGAGTTGAATATGCTGTCCTGGGAATCGAGAAGAGCACAACCAGCCTGGAAATTTTGTACGAAAAATTGAATCATTCGGTTGCTGAGGGCGTAGAGGAAACAAACTAAATGTAGGCAGTTCGTGCGGCGGAATTTTAGCTATTGCACTACATTGGGCTACATTGGGCTAAATGAAACACCGAAGAAAGGATAGAACCATGAAGAGTTTTAGAGTCGCTTCGTTCGTTGCTGCGATCGCTTTCCTTACCTTTTGCGTCGGGTGTCGCCCCAAGGGACCCATGACAGTGCAGGACAGCTCGGGTGCCAGAGTTGTTCTGAAGGAACCCGCATCCAGGATAGTTTCAACGGTGCCATCCAACACCGAAATATTATACGCACTGGGCCTGAAAGATCAGGTCGTTGGTATCACAAAGTATTGTGCAAAGACCTGTGACACTAAGGGGAAAGTCATCATCGGCGGGTGGGTCAACCCTGATTATAGAAAGATACGCGAGCTGAAACCGGACCTCATCTTTGCATTCGGAGGGATACAAAGAAAATGGCATGATGAATTGCGTGGGATTGCTCCAACGTACTGTTTCGAGCCGACCACGATAGAAGAGACGCTCCAAGCTGTTCTGGACATAGGTAGACTGACAAAACGTGATCAGAAAGCAAAAGAGATCGTCAAAGAGCAGCGGGAAATACTTGAGCGAATCCAGGCCAAATTATTATCACTCCTTCCAAAAGAGAGGCTGAGCGTAGCACGCGTGTTCGGAACGAACACCAACGTCAGAACGGCAGGCAGGAGGTCTTTTCTGACCGACGTCATAAAGCACGCTGGCGGAGTGAATGTCTTCGGCAGTGTAGACGACAACTATTTCCACGTCACGTTCGAGCGCCTGGCGGCTCTCGATCCAGATGTCCTAATCGTCCATGGTGAAAAAACAGAGGCAAAGAAAACGAGGGCTGCTTTCGGCAAAAGCCCCGACTTCAGTAAGCTGAAGGCGGTGAGGAACGGTAGAGTGCTCGTTTACTCATGCGATTACATTTGCCATCCAAATGCTGCCATAGCTGACACTGTTGAGATGGTCGCTAAGGGCCTCTACCCTGAGATCTTCTAGGTCATTGATTTGGGAACGAATGCTTACGGTGTGGTTTTATTGCTGTAGAGCACATGACGAGTCGCTCCAGCGGATGGCTGACCAGCGCCGCCGAGCCCTTCGACATCCCAGACATAGTATCGTGCCTCAAAGCTGGGTTGAAGCAACCTAATTCGCTGTACATTTTCAAGCTAAATAAATACAGCTCTGCTAGTAGTGTAAGTGAGAGGGTGAAGGGACAGGCATGAAAAAAGGGGAAACTTAGCAAACATGGTCTATTGCTTGAAAACCAATTTAATGAGTCAGCCTAGAGCCCAAATCAAAGTTCTGAGCCAGGGAGAAGGCGACGTCCTGGAAAAGGCAGAGAAGAAATTTGGGGACAAACGGCCATTTTTTATTGACTTTCATCTATCTTTGTGCTAAAAAAAAATTATTCAGGTGCTTTTTATAGCTTAATAGGGAACCCAATTGATAAGGGACGGGCCCG
This sequence comes from Desulfobacteraceae bacterium, assembly GCA_016783065.1. Lineage (GTDB taxonomy): Bacteria > Desulfobacterota > DSM-4660 > Desulfatiglandales > Desulfatiglandaceae > JABMQV01. The sequence goes on from JADHXI010000076.1 coordinate 8,781, forward strand.
CCGCTGTGATCGGGGACGAACACCGCAAATTGCCACTGTTCTTATTTAACCGGAATGGGAAGGCGCGGTAAGCCTTGTAGGTTTCTGCAGAGGAAATCTTTTTCAACAAGGCAATTAGGATGATCCGAAAGTCAGAAGACCTGCCTGAACAAAGAGATAGTGACCTTCGCGGACTGAGGGGAACTATATGATCTTGCGGATAAAAAAGGGAAATCCCCGGATCGATTCATTTCGGTCCGGGGATTTTTTTGCTCTGGACCCGAAAACCCGTAAGACATCGAGAAAAGGAGGTAGTAAAATGAAAAAAACTATAGTCCACCTTATGATTTTGGTTGTTTTTACCTCCCCAGGATTCAGTCTGGCTCAGGAGGAACAGGAAGAGAAGAAATCTGTAGCCACCCTGGACGAGGTGGTGGTTTCGGCCACAAAGACCGAGGAGAAGCGGAAAGATGTGCCGAATGCCATTATCGTCATTGACGAGATGGACATCGAAGAATCCCCGGCAAAGACCTTAGGAGAGCTCTTAGCCAATGAGCCGGGTATTGACTGGAGGACCCGCGGTGATTATGGCGGGGCCAGAGGTGAGATATATATCAGGGGCATGTCCGGTGACGCGACCCAGGTCCGCGTGAACGGCATAACAATCAATTCGCCCTCCTTCGGTTCTGCTGATGTGAGCAAGATCCCCCTCAACAGCATTGAACGGATAGAGGTAGTCAAAGGTTCGGGTTCTGTCCTTTATGGTTCGGGCGCCATGGGCGGTACTGTTAACATCATCACCAAGCGGCCCGAGAGGGAAGAAACAGACCTGAAGGCCAGCGCCGGTTTCGGGTCCCAGAGCACCTATGGGCTTGCCGCAGAACAGGGAATGTTTGCAGTTGGTGATTTTGGGTACTACCTGACGGCCAATCGGTACAGAACGTTAGGATTTCGTTCAAACAGTGATCTCAGCCACAACGACGCGTCACTCAACCTGGTGCTGGACAAGGGAGATATCCTAAATGTCAGCCTCTATGGCGACTATATATACAGGGATTTTGGCGTGCCGGGCGTGCAGCCTCCTGCGGGCACACAGAGCTATTACATAAATGGGACAGAGTTTTTTAACTCGGAGTCCGCCAGTCTGATCAACAGGGGAAGGGATAATGATGCCCATGGGGTCCTCAATTTAAACAGCAAACCCACAGACTGGGTAGATCTCAAGTTCCGGGGGGATTATACGTACATGGACAGTTACAACTATGACAGGTGGAGCTTTGACGGTACCGGAGCGAGGACCTGGGTGACCAACAAGGTGTTGGGCTTAGAGGGCGATGTAGACTTCAAACCGTTCGAAGGCGCAAACCTGCTGGTGGGGGCGGAATATAAGCACTATGACTGGGAGAACAAGAATACAGATATCGATTCTTTTGGCGCGGACGTTTCAGGATCTACCTCTGAGACCTCTGCCAAGCTGCACACCCTGGGAGTCTACGGGGAAGCCCAATACCGCCCCTGCAGGTATATCAAAGGGGTGGCAGGAGTGCGGCACGAAGACCACTCTGAGTTTGGCACAGAAGACCTTCCCCGTGTCGGCCTGATCGTCAATCCTCTTGAAAGCACAGCCATTAAGTTCAATTATGGAAAGCACTTCCGTGCCCCTACGCCCAACGATCTTTTCTGGCCGGCAGGTCCATATACCAAAGGGAATCCTGATCTCAAACCTGAAACTGGGTGGCATTTCGATGCCGGAATTGAGCAGGAGTTATTTGACAATAGGGTCTTCCTATCTCTCACATACTTCAATTGGAACCTCAAAGACAAGATCCAGTGGGCCCCTGACATTAACTGGGTCTGGACCCCTCAGAACTTAGACAAGGCCAAGGCCAACGGTCTGGAGGTGGGAACCAAGATCGGTCCGTTTTACGATATGACCCTTGCCCTTGACTATACCTACACGGACGCTGAAGAGGAGACTCAATATGTAACCCGTCGGTCCACATACACCCCCAAACACCTGTTCAGGGGAAACCTCACGTACTGGACCCCTTTCGGGTTGACCGCCACGGCAACGGTCAGATATGTTGGGGACCGGTATTTCTACGGCACGGATGAAACTGCCACAGATCCTGTAAGCACCCTGGATCATTACGTAACCGTGGATCTCAGGCTTGAACAGCGTTTTTTTGAAAACTGGCTCCTGTCTCTCGAGGGGAATAACCTGTTTAACAAATCGTACGATACCTATTTCGGCTCTTTCACCGACCCGGCGACATGGCAGACCAGTTCGGCAAAGTACCCGGGGGCCGGGAGGTCTGTTTTTTTCCAGGTCGCCTATGAATTTTGATCCACAGATTTCGCAGATTACACGGATTACTCCAATCACTTCAAGGGCGAGGGGATCATGTGTCATAACCCCCTAAATGCGAAATCTGAAAGCTTTAATTTCCCGCGGCTTGCCGCGCGATGGTTCATTGATCTGTTCTGAATTCAGAGCATCGATGCCCTGGCGTTGCTCCTCCCGGGACAAGCATACCAATTCCGTATTTCCGGGGCGTACACGTGAAACCTGATATTGAAATGAGGGAATAAGAATGAAAAAAGAAATGACTTTCAGTATTTTCAGATTCGTACTGTTGTTCACGATGTTTATGAGCCTTTTTTTGAGTGCTGCCCCGGGTTTTTGCTTACCCGAGGAGTTCGTGGATGCCAGTGGGATCAGAGTCGCAATCAAAGCACCTCCTTCACGGGTGGTGTCTCTTGTTCCGACCATTACCGAAATCATCTTCAGTATCGGCGCGGGAGATGCGGTAGGAGCCATCACTTACCACAGCACTTATCCATCGGAAACAGCAGGCAAACCGATTGTGGGGGGTTTTTTGGCCCCTTCTCTTGACGCCATTGAGGCCCTGCAACCCGATATGATCTTCTTATCCTCCCACCACAGGGGGGTAAGGGAACGGTTCGGTGATGGTGGATGTACGCTTGTCAATCTTGATACCAAAAGCCTAAAGGATAATTACAGAAACATTGATGTGTTGGGTAGGATATTCAATAAGCAGGAGAAGGGCGAAAAGCTCAAAAAGCAGATTAGAGAACAATTACAGATTATTGATCGGAAAGTGGCTAAAATACCCTCCTCAAAAAAGAAGAGGGTTATTCGGCTTATGGGACGTGACCGGGTCATGACCCCGGGGGATGATTCCTTTCAGAATGAGATGATCAAGGCCGCGGGTGGCATTCCCCCTGAATTAGGCAAAAAGGGGAACATCGTGGTCATCAGCAAAGAGGAGTGGATAAAATTTAACCCGCAGGTCATCTACGGTTGTGGCGGTGACAGGGAAACCGCCGGAAAATTTTTTGATTGCCCCGGGTGGAAGGATGTGGAGGCTGTAAAAAATGGAAAGATATTCTACTTTCCCTGTGACCTGACCTGCAGGGCATCCACCAGGACGGGGAATTTCGTTTCCTGGCTTTCATCAACGATTTATGGAGACGAGTTTTCAAGGAGAGAAGATCAGGTCCTCCAGGAGAAGATATTCAAGTCACGCAAACTTGACCTTGACTTCGATTATATAAAGGATGCGCGTATCTCCTACAGTACGATCCACGACTTTGAAAACAAGACCCTGATTATCGATTTCAAGGAGCCCTTAACCGTGGTTTCTACACTGGAAGGAGAGCGTAAGGGGATTGAATCAATCGGCAACCATTACCTCCCTCCCCCCTGCTGGGGGATCACCCATAAGTCCGGCTTAAAGAGCGAAAGGGAGCGGATATATCAGGTCATTGGTAAATCCGAGAAAAATGCCAGTTTTCTCTTCACTGGGGCCGACATGGACAACCTGGCCGTTGAGAAGGCGCGGTTCAGAGAAATGGAGGTTTATGCCCTGGTAACCGCGGGGGTCAGGTCAAACGCCATGCGAATGTCTGAGGACGAAGGGCGGTTCTACGAACCGGGAACCATCAACATCATCATTTTGCCCAACATTGAACTCGCACCCAGGGCCATGACAAGGGCCATGATCAGCGCCACAGAGGCAAAAACAGCGGCCCTGCAGGACTTGGATATTAGGAGCCATTACAGCCCCCTTGTCAATCAGGCTACCGGCACCGGAACAGACAACATTATCGTTGTTCAGGGAACAGGCATTCGGATCAATAATGCAGGCGGGCACTCAAAGATGGGAGAGCTGATCGCAAAGGCGGTTTATTCCGGTGTTAAAGAGGCTATCTATAAACAGAACGGCCTCATTGCGACACGGAACATCTTCCAGCGTTTAAAGGAGAGAGGCATCGGTATTTCTGAATTGATCTCTGTGGATCAGTGTGAATGCAGTGTTGAGAGGGGAGATCTGTCGGGGGGCTTGGAAGGGATACTCCTCCAGCCAGAATACGCCTCTTTCGTTGCATCGTCTTTCGCAATCAGCGATGACTATGAAAGAGGGCTGATTACCGACCTGGACGCTCATAAATTGTTGTGTAAAGGAGTGGCGGAAAAGATCGCCGGTGGAAGGATAGACAAAATGATGGATCTTGTGGCCCTTGATAATATACCACCTGTTTTGAAAATGACGCTCAACGCCATTCTAAACGGCATTTACTTCAAAATCAAATGAGGGGCGTGAGGAATTCAATCTGTTAAAACCAGGTTCAAATTCTCTGTCTTTTTATCGCTGCTAAAGACGGGATCTTCGACCAGCACTGAGTATCCAGCATCCAGATTTGGAGGTAGTATGAAAAATGAGGTGCAGTACAAACACGGTGGTACCCCACGGCTTGACATGGTCAGGCTGAGCGTGCCCTATGGGCAGGTCTTGGACTTTAGCGTCAATCTTAATCCTTTGGGGCCTCCGGCCATTATAAAAGAAAAATGGGGGGAACTGTTTGAGCAGATCGAGCAGTATCCCAGCGTTGAAGGGGATGGCGTCACTCATTACTACCAAACTATATGCGGAATACCCCCCCGGAACCTCTTAGCCGGGAATGGGTCAACCGAGTTGATCTATCTGGCGCCGAGGGTGCTCAGGTTCAAGCGCGTCGCCGTAGTTACACCATCATACCATGACTATGAGCGAGCCTCACTCTTGGCAGGGGCAAAGGTGGTAAGATGTCCTCTTTCTCCCCATGACGACTTCGCTTTTCCAGCAGAGAGCCAAATGATTGAAGTCCTCAACAATGTGGATGCCCTCTGGATCGGCCGTCCCAACAATCCCACAGGGACCCTGTTTCCCAAAAGACTCATCTTGGAGTTAGCCGAAAGGTTTGCTGAAAAATGGTTCATCGTTGACGAGGCGTTTGCTCAATTCGTGGTCGATTGGGAAGAAAACAGTTTTCTCACAACAGAACCGAGGCCCAATATTATTGTGGTGCACTCGCTTACAAAATTCTATGCTATCGCGGGCCTCCGGTTAGGAGGGGTCGTGGGGAGTGAGCAGGTTATATCGCGTTTTAAGAAAGCGAAGGAGCCATGGACGGTTAATGGAATAGCGGATCGGACTGCATCCCTCCTCGTTGAATGTGCGGATTATGAGGATGAGACTCGCTCCGTTGTCAAGAAGGAGAGAGAAAGGGTCTTTCATGGCCTTCGGGGCTTGGACGGGGTCATCCCTTTCTCTCCCTCAGCCAATTACATCTTGTGCCAGTGGGTCAAAACCGGGAATTTGGATGACCTGTTGCGGCACCTCCTTTCGAATGGCGTATACGTGCGGGACTGCAGGAACTTTCCAGGACTTGAAAAGAACTTCTTTCGCATCGGCCTCAAGACAATAGAGGATAATGATCGGCTTCTCTCCCTTCTCTCGTCGTTTGAGTTATTTTAGTTGCGTTGGTGATCATGCTTGAATTAGGTATAGTAGTTTTACTTGCATTTATCCTGGACCTTTTCTTCGGCGATCCCCGCTACGGGTTCCACCCCATCAGGCTCATGGGTCAGTGCATTGCCCTTTTCACAAACATATTGAGGCGCGTCGGTTTGGACGGAAAGGGGGGGGGAATCCTTCTGGTTGTGATGGTGGAGTTGCTTTTTCTGGCCACCTTTCTGGTACTAAGTCTTGTCTTTCACCATCTCAATGCACTCCTCGGTCTCGGATTTGATCTTTTCATAGGCTATTCCTGCCTTGCGCTTAAGGATCTTTTCATTCATACGGATCGGGTGATACATGCGTTGGAGACCGGCAATCTGCCTGAAGCCAGAAAAGGGATTTCCATGGTAGTAGGGCGTGATGTTCGCTTCTTGGATGAAGAGGGGGTAAGCAGGGCGGCCATAGAGACATTGGCTGAAAATTTTGTTGACGGTTTTATCTCCCCTCTTTTCTGGTACCTGACCGGTGGGGTCCTGGCAACTATCCTTGGATTTTCTCCGGTCATGACAGCCGTAAGTCTTATGATAGCCTTTAAAGTAGCAAGTACGTTAGACTCCATGGTAGGTTATAAAGATCACGAGTTTCTGGAGTTTGGCTGGGCAGGAGCAAAACTCGATGACATCATGAACTTTATCCCCGCCCGCTTATCCCTAATGGTCCTCTCTGCCGGGGCATGGATCTGCCGGTTGAAGCCAATGGAAGGGATAAAAACGGCGCTGAGAGATAGGCTGAAACATGATTCGCCCAACAGCGCACACGCGGAAAGCTTTGTGGCAGGCGCTCTGAATGTGCGCCTCGGCGGACCCACTATATACCCGAATGGTCAAAAAGATAAGCCCTGGCTTGGACAAGGAAACCCTGATCCTCTGCCAATACACATCCGAAGGACAGGCTCTCTCCTCAAACGCTCGGCATGGATTGCTACGGTTTTCCCCGCATTTGCACTAATTTTTCTTGCGTTAGCGCTCGCCAATAAATAACCTAACCCGGATAAACCGGAAAAGCGCCTAAAGTAACTAAAATTATGGTAACCACCAAGGCATATATGGTTTCAAGTTGGTTTCAAGTGTCGGGTGTGTGGAGCAAAAAAGCAACTTTCAGTTGTGCAGAAAATCGGTTATGAAATCTTGAGGAGAAGAGTAGAAAATGGCCAAAGCCGTTATGTTTTTAGGTACAGGTAGTGATGTAGGAAAATCGATCGTCACTGCCGCATTCTGCCGAATATTTAAGAGGAGGGGTTATAAAGTTGCCCCTTTTAAGGCCCAGAACATGTCCAACAACTCCTTTGTTACCGTAGAGGGAGGGGAGATCGGACGTGCACAGGTCGTCCAGGCCGAAGCGGCCGGCCTCCTTCCTTCGGTGCACATGAACCCTATTCTTCTCAAACCTTCATCAGATCAGGGCTCACAGGTGATCCTTCAGGGAAAGGTCTTTGGAACGATGGATGCCATGCATTATTATGAGTTGAAGCCAAGGCTCAAAGAAGTGGTCATGGAATCTTATAACAGGCTCGCCAAGGATTATGATCTCATAGTCATGGAGGGGGCAGGAAGCTGCTGTGAGATGAATCTGAGGCAGAATGACCTGGTAAATTTTCCAATGGCCCGTCAGGCAGGAGCCCCCTGCATTTTGATAGGGGATATTGACAGGGGAGGGGTCTTTGCGCAGATAATCGGAAGCTTTCATCTTATGACCCGAAAAGAGAGGGAGATTACCATTGGATTCCTGATCAACAAATTCCGGGGAGACCCGAAGCTCTTTGTATCGGGTATTGAATATATAGAGAAGAAAACAGGGAGACCGATTTTCGGCGTAGTCCCTTTTTATACTGATATTCTCATTGATTCCGAAGACTCGGTGATTGTTCAGGAGGATAAACGTGTACTGAAACCTATCGGTTCGAAGACGATCAATATTGCAGTCTTAAAGCTGCGTGCTATCTCTAACTTTACGGATATAGGAGGGCTCGAAAGAGAGCAAGATGTGGTTATCAACTACCTTTTCAGACCACAAGAACTCTCCAATAAATATGATTGTCTTATTCTTCCCGGAACCAAGAATGCAATGGAAGATGCCCTATGGTTAGGCCGGGGAGGATGGAAAAAGGTAATTGGGAGATTTGTAAAAGGAGGCGGAAGAGTCTTAGGGATTTGTGGGGGATATCAGCTTTTAGGTGAGATAATCAGAGACCCCCTTGGGGTGGAATCGGATAAAAAAGAGGCCCGGGGCCTTGGTATTCTTCCTATGGAAACTATCCTTGAGCGAGAAAAGGTGGTTCGAAAAGTAACCGGTACCTGTTTGATGAACCAAAAAAGAGTAAGCGGCTATGAAATTCACATGGGCAGAAGTCGTATGTTAAGAAAGGAGGGTGACCCGTTCTTGAGCATCCACGAGCCCGGAAAGCGCCGAACCTGGGAAGACGGGTGGTTCTTAAAGGAGGGGAAGATCCTTGGGACCTATGTACACGGCATTCTGGATTCCCCTGGCTTCAGAGGCGACTTCCTCAACCGGATCAGACGGGCTAAAGGGCTGAGGGAAAGGTCCCCGAAGCAGGGCAGACTGGGCCGATTTCATCAGTATGACAGACTCGCCGACCACTTTGAAAGGCACTGTAATGTAGAGGAGATTCTCAAGCTCATATGAAAGTTCCTTCTATCTGTATAGCAGGTATCCATAGTGACTGCGGCAAAAGCACCGTCTCCTTAGGGATAATGTCCGCCCTTATAAAAAGAGGGCTTACGGTGCAGCCTTTTAAGGTGGGGCCTGATTTTATCGATCCTGGACACCACAGACGTATCACTGGAAGGGATTCCCACAACTTAGACGGATGGATGTTGAGCCGACAGTATAACAACGAGATCTTTTCACGCTACAGTCAGGACGCGGACGTTGCGGTGGTGGAAGGGGTGATGGGTCTTTTTGATGGGTTTTCCGGGAGCAATGAGTCCGGTTCAACGGCGCAGATGGCAAAATGGCTCGATATTCCCGTTATAATTGTAATCGATGCAAGGGCCATGGCCCGATCGGCGGCCGCTGTTGCCTTAGGCTTTTCCAGGTTTGATCCCGATCTTCACATTGCAGGATTTATTTTTAACAGGGTGGGAAGCAATGAGCACAGAAAGATTGTCGGAGAGGCACTGGCTTTACTCCCTGATCTGTCCGTTATCGGGTATTTACCCCGTGATGATAAACTAAAAATACCCTCCCGGCACTTAGGGCTTATCACGGATGAGGATTTTGGGATAGATGAAGGCTTTATGGAAAAACTGGCTCGGTGGATGGAGGACAACATTGATCTGGAAACTCTCTTGAGATTCTTTGAAAGAGAGGGGCAGGATATGGTTGCTCCGGGGCCTTGCACGAAACCAGGGGTCAGAATTGGCATAGCCAGAGATGAGGCCTTCTGCTTCTATTACCCCGAGAATTTTAGACTGCTGAGGGAAGCCGGGGCCGAGCTGATTCCTTTCTCTCCCTTGCGGTCAAAAAGGCTCCCCAAAGCGCTCAAGGGCCTTTATTTCGGGGGTGGTTATCCTGAACTGCACTGCCGGACCCTGGCTGAAAACCACACAATGTTAGAAGAAATAAGGGAGTTTGGATTAAGTGGGAGGCCCATATACGGAGAATGCGGGGGTTTTATGTTTTTGATGAAGGAGATTCATGACCTTGAGGGGATAGCGTATCCCATGGTGGGATTATTCCCTGTTGCGGCGCAGATGGAAGATCGTTTAAAGACCCTCGGTTACCGCGAAATCGCAACGATGGGAGAGAGTATTCTTGGGCCGGCCTGCACCGTGATCAGAGGGCACGAATTCCATTACTCACGGATTGTGGATACGGGAAATATGCCCGCAAGGACCTATTCCATAGCGGGTCGTTATTCCTCTTCCCATGTTGAAGAAGGCTTTATACGGCATAGAGTTTTAGGCTCCTATGTTCACCTCCACTGGGGTTCTAATTCTGATGTTGCCGGACATTTTGTAGAATACTGTAGCGTATACGGATAATGCCTCATGAAAAACTTTAAGATGTTTTGTTTGCCTCTGGAATTTTTTATTGCATCCTTTTTTATATTCGCAAATCCTTGGACTCTTCTGGCAGATAATCATCACCGTGCGGGGAAGGCCGTACCAGCCCCTCAAAGGGTCATTTCCCTGGGTCAGACCATCACGGAAAGTATCTATCTGCTTGGAGCAGGCAGCAGGCTAATTGCAGACACGGTTTACTGTGTCGAGCCCGAGGATGCAAAATATAAGGAAAAAATAGGAACACTCCTGCAGGCTAATTTGGAAAAAATCGTAGCCCTAAAGCCGGACCTGGTGATCGCAAGCAACCTGGCCAGTCCAAAGCAGTTAAAAAAGCTGGAGACCTTGGGAATAGACGTGGTGCAATTTTCTTACCCCAAGAACTTTGAAGAAATGTGCCAGCAGTTCCTTGAACTGGGAGAAATCCTTGGAGAGAAGAAAAAAGCAGAGGAAATCATCGAAAATACGAGAAAGAAAGTTGCAGCCATAAGGATGAAGATAAGAGGCCTGCCCAAGAAAAGGGTCTTTGTGCAGCTCGGTATCAAACCGCTTCATGCGGTGACCAAGAAGTCGTTTTTGAATGATTATATCGAATTCAGCGGAGGAATAAATATTGCTCTGAATGGAGGGGATGGAACCTACAGCAGGGAAAAGGTGCTGAGGGGGAACCCGGAAGTGATTATTATTTCCACCATGGGTTCAAGTGAAGGTGAAACCGGGAAAAAAGAGAAAGAGTCCTGGATGAAATATGGATCAATTGCCGCAGTAAAGAACCAGAACATATATATTGTTAACCCGGACAAACTATGCAGCCCAACACCTATCACATTTGTGGAGGCATTAACAGAGATAGCAGAAATGATACATCCCGATTTTAGCGATGGTGAGTTGAAATGATAGACAGGAGGATACGCCGCTGGGTGATGATTATTTTCATCCTTACCGCTATATTGATTTCTGTTTCCGTTATTTCCCTTTGCGTCGGCGCCGCGGGGATATCGCTCAAAAGAATCCCTCACATTATGTGGGAAGGAAGGGGGAC
>JADHXI010000077.1 GCA_016783065.1 Desulfobacteraceae bacterium
GTCTTGGCAACCACCACATTGTCTCCCATGGTGAGGAGTTGGCCCTCTTTGGAATTGTAGCCAAACAGATGAAGTTTTCGGTAGTTGGCCAGAATGTCGCCCTGGGGGGAAATGAGATAACTTGAGTTGTAATACTTGTCTCCAGCCTTTTCCACAAAACTTCCCGTGTGGAGATAGGCCTTGACCTCCTGGGCCAGACCCTTGAGTGTGGTCAAGGTGGGGCCAGTCTTATCTTCTGCCTCGGGGACGTACCGGTCAAAGCTCATAAAGCCGATGTTCCAGAGCTCGGGCAGGACAATGAGATCCGCGCCACGAGCCTGGCGGATATGTTCCACCGCCCTATCAATGGTCTGGGCCTTATCGCCTTCCACCACCCCAATCTGAATAGATGCAACATTCATGGGCCCCTCCTATTCTGCTTCCAGATAGTCCAAAGGATTCACATTGTACCCCAATTCAAGACGACGGTTAGTTTTGGGATCCAGCAGTTCAGCCTCAAACCGATTTCCATACAAAAAACCTCCGGCCAGGGTGCCCAGGGTACCGGAGAATATAACCATGTTGTCCAGCCCCACCTTGATCTTCGACCGTACAAATTCCATGAGATCTTTGGGATCCAGGATCAGTTCAAGGCGACCCTTCTGGTAAAGGGTGCTTTCTTCACCGCTGACAACCGTGCTCTGAATCTCCAGATCATCCCAGTGGTCCTCCATCTCAGACAACGGCCAGACCTTTTGGCTGATAATGTTCGGGCAGATCTGTTTTGAACGGGGGATATCTGTTTCTTCCAGGTGCCGATCGGTGTGATCGCTTCCCAACCCCACATAAATGGTCTCCGCGTCCTTCACGAGCAGCACATATTCGACCTCGCCCGAGGTCTCGTGGCTGTAAACCTCGATCTCATCATCTGTCACGAGAGTGCGGGTAATCACCGGAAAGAGGACAGGTGTCTCTTTTGGGCCGGGGATTCCTTTTTCGGCAAGTTCATCAATGTGTCGCCGTACCTCTTCCTGGTTTCGACCCACATACCCGGCATTGACCATGCGCGTATAATCAAAGGTCAGCGGCACGCTCACACCTTCCTTTTCAAGCGTCAAAGCAATTTCCATGACATTCTCCTTTTGTGAGTTTAGTAATGGGAAGATGCTTTACCGCTGGTCTCCCCACCAAAAACCCTATTTTTTATGGTATCTGATTTCGAAGGTTACACACCCATAAGGGATCCGGTAGGGCCCGTGTTTCATCCCCGGCGGCCGACACGCATAGAAACCGGGAAGATAGGTTTCCTTTTTGGCGATGTCATAAAGGCTCCCTTCAAGGATGAGGACCTCTTCCCAGAAGTCATGTATCAGCGTCTCCTGGGTTTCTAGACCCGGTGGGAACTTGAGCACACGCGTATAATCACCCGTATTGGGGTCTTCGCTCAGGATCTTTTCCTGAATGCCGAGCGTGTCCCCTTCCACTGGACGCCACACATAACTGGTATCGTAGTCAATAAATTCAATCTCCGGCTTTGCCATCACTCTCCCTCCCTTTTCTTGTTAAGATTGTCATCAGACCCTTTTGAAAGCTAAAAAGGATCCACTTCCCCCGTGCCTGGCGCGGCAGGCACCTACTTCTCATTTTCCGAACCGCGTTGCTCCAGGACCGCCCGCTGACTGAGATTTAAATGGTTTTCCAGAGATTCGCCGATCTCTTTGAGCCTCGAGAGCAGGATTTCAACATAGGTTTTTGGCGCGATCCCGTGAGGGCAGACACTGTTGCACTTACCACAGAGCGTGCAGTTAAGGACCCCTGCGCTGTGGGCAACTATCTCACGATTCAATTCATCGCGGGGATCAACCGCGTGCCTTGACATCTGCACAATACCCGCCGGCCCCAAGAATTCGTGTCTGTTTTCCTCAAATGCCGGGCATATGGAAACGCAGGCGTAACACTCAACACAACGGCTGGCCACCTTAAAGAGTTCCAGATCTTCGCGCTCTATTTTTTCTGGCTGGCTGGCCGGTTCTTTCAAACGGTCCAGAAACAATCGCAGCCCCCCCATGGTTTCTTCATATTGTTGCCGGTCGATCATCAGATCCCTTATAACGGATATATTGCTGAGGGGTTCAAGGGTCATTTCCTGGGTAGCGAATTCTCTACACATAAGGCCCGGTTTCCCATTGATTTTGGCACCGCAAAGCCCGCAGTGGCTGTTTCTACAGCTTGAATAAAAGCTGAAACTGCCGTCAATTTTTTCATAGATATGGTTGGCTACGTCCAACACAAATATGCCGGGCCGAAAAGGAAATTCGTGGGCCTCAAAATAGGGCTGTTCATCTCTTGTCGGATCATACCGAAAAACAGTGACTTTTCCTTTTTTCATTCTAGCGGGTTTCCTTCGAAGTGGTCATTTCCCTGAGATCTGCCGGGGTTTTTTTCATATTGAGTGTTCCGTTTTTTTCATACAGGACAATATGTTCCAGCCAGCTGTCATTGTCGGTTTCAGGGTAATCTTCCCGAAAATGGGCTCCCCGGCTTTCGGTGCGTTTCAAGGCAGCTTCAATCACGCATTTGGCCGTGGCTACCAGAAAGTGATTCTCAAGGCCTTCCAGGAGTTCCTGGTTATGAGGGCCCGAGGTAAGAGTTATAGACTGACGTCCCAAATCGGCCTTCAGTTCATCGAGATCTTTGAGAGCCTCCTCGAGCCCTGTTTCGGTCCTGTAAGCGCCGGCCTTGTCCCACATGAGCAGGCGCAGTCTGTTTCGCAGAGAAATCGGTCTCGACCCCCCGCTGTTGTTTAACATACGGAAGGCATATTCCACGAATTTCCGTGCCGTCTTCGGATCCACAGGGGCATGACCGGTCTCGCCTGAAAATTGAGCCGCACCCCTGCCCGCACGCTTACCGGAAACAAGAAGGTCCGCCAGGGCGTTTTGCCCAAGACGGTTGGCCCCGTGTATGCCGGCCGCGGTTTCACCCGCAACAAAAAGGCCGGGGACTGTACTCTGCCAGTTTTCATCGACTTTTGCGCCGCCCATAAAGAAATGGCACGTGGGTGCGACCTCCACATAATCTTTTTCAGGATCGATCCCCAGCTTGCAATAGAGCTGATAAAGGGCCGGCAGATTCCGTGCTATAAAACCGGGCGGGTGATAGGTCATGTCGGCAAACACGCCGCCGTTTGGCCCACCCCGCCCTTCTTTGATCTCTGTCAGTATACCTGGAGAGACCCTGTCCCGGGTCGACAATTCCATTTGCCCGGGGTCGTATTTTTCCATAAACCGTTCACCCTCGCTGTTTCGCAGACGGGTGTAACCGGGAATTGTCGCCAGAGCGCCCTTCAAAGAAGGCGGAAAACAGAAGCCCAACGGAAAGAACTGAACAAACTCCATATCCATCAGTTGGGCCCCGCTTTCCAGTGCCAGCGAAAAGCCGTCACCGGTAATACCGGTAGGGTTGTCGGTATGCAAATAGAGGTTACCCGCTCCTCCGCAGGCAAGGATCACTGTCTTGGCCCGAAAGAGGACCATTTCACAAGTCGCCATCTCTAAACCAACCGCCCCGGCCACTCGATCCCCATTATCGAGCAGTTTCAAGATAATTGTGTCCGACAAGATCCTGACATTACGTTTTTTCAGCTCTCCGAAAAGGGCGCGAAGCATTTCACGGCCTGTTCGATCCTCAAGATAGGTGCACCGGTAAAAAGAATGACCCCCGCCCACGCGAAGTGCATAGGTCTTTCCGTCTTCTGTCCTCTCCCACAGGGCCCCAATCCTTTCCAGTTCCAATATTGCCTCTGCAGACTCCTCCGCCATTATCCGAACCAGACCCTGTTCTCCCAGGAACGACCCCCCTTTGATGGTGTCCATAAAATGAATGTCGGGACTGTCACCCGGGACATGCCAGTCTCCAACACCTGCGATCGCCCCGGGAGCGGTTATGGTGCTCCCGCATCGCTGTGGCCGGCCTTTTAAGACTATCATAACGTTTGCGCCATGTTTGCTCGCCTCATAGGCCGCCATGGCTCCCGCACCGCCGCCACCGATAACGAGCACATCTGTTTCGAAATTGATCATATCCCAGTTCTTCTTCTCCAAACCCTATTCCCCTCGGCATAAGGGGAGGGGCGACCCGATCCCTTCCAGCTCATAGGTTGCCTACTGGGCCGTCATACGCGCGCAGCCAGCCAACAAATTCAACCAGATTCTTAACCATATATTCGTGATATTCCTTGCCCTTGCCCGGTGATGCCTTTGAAGAATCCGAATAGGAGCCGGTGGGAGCAAAGCTTTTCTGCTCTTTGCTGTTCCAAAAAACCTCTATGGTGTCCCCGCCGCCCCCCAAAAGGTCTTTGTGGACAAATGGTGAAAAAATGGGTTCCAGATCCACAGGTTCAGAGGTCAGTTTCTCGGCCTTGATCAAGTGGGGGTGTTTATGCCAGACATGGGATATTTCCAATTCCCCTGCATGATGTTCCACCGCATCCTTGATGTGGGCGATCCCTTTGGCCAGGTACATTGGGTCGACCAGCGCCAGAAGCACATGGGGAAGCTCATCCTGGTGCAGAGACTTGCAGGCAATCTTCAGGGCAGGAAGGTTGGCCCCTTTGTGGCCGTTGATGATGAGGAATTTCTTAAAACCGTTTCTGGCCAAACTGCGGACGATGTCTTTTAAAACGGCCCCCAATGTTTCGGGCCTGAGAGAGATCGTTCCTGGAAAATCCAGATGGTGTGAGGAGTCTCCGAACCATAATGGGGGAGCGATCATGACTCCCGTTTCTTTTGCCGTGTCTTCTGCAAGCGCTATGGCAGCATAACTATCCACACCCAGCGGACCGGCAGGTCCGTGCTCTTCCGTACTACCCACCGGACAGATGATGATATCGTTGGTTTGCAGGTAATCCGCAACGTCTTCCCAGGTCAATTCTTGAAGCCAAAAAGATCTTAATTTACCCATTTTCACTCTCCCCTCTTTCAGAAATTGTATGATTGGTCGTTGACCATTGAGATCCAAGGTCCCCGATCAACGATCGCCTTTTGTATTACCAGATTATCCATTCTCCATAAACCAAAATGTTCATCCAGTCAAATAGTGATGCAGGCAACCCCATTCTTCTTGACTTACAGGGTTTCAGATGGCAAGAAGCAACAAACGTCACCCGATGAAAGGGAGGAACTGATAACTACCGCGAACAGCCCGGCTAGAAACTTCTCAATAAGCCCAAAAGAAATAATGGAATTTCAGGAGTGGGGTTCGGGTGTTTCTTGAAACAGCTGAACCCCACGGTGCCCGAACTTATTGAGAACTTATCCCGGTTACGCTGAGAAACCATGGAAAAGCCATCTTATCTTTACGACATTGATGACCACCCCCCCTTTCATTACGGGATTCTCTATGGTCTCCAATGGGCCATCATCACATTTCCCGCCGCCATGATCGCGGTCACTATCTGTAAGGGCGCTCTGGGTCTGAGCCTGGAAGGCAGCATCCGTTTCCTCCAGCTCACCCTTCTCACGACCGGTCTCTTTACTTTCATCCAAACCCTGTGGGGTCATCGATACCCGGTCTTGGAAGGACCTTCCACGGCGGTTATTCTCACCTTTTTACTCGTCGCCCCTTATGGGCTTTCAGCCATTCAGGGGGGCACCATCATAGGGGGAATCCTCTTGATCGTCACGGTTTTTTCAAAACAGCTGGAACGAATCATCAGGCTTTTTACGCCCAATGTGGTGGGGGTTATCTTGATGCTGGTGGCATTCGGGCTTTTGCCGGCCTTGCTCAAACTCCTGACAGGCGTCAATGATGCCCATCCCCAGGGAGAGCCATTGATAATGATGATCAGCCTGGCGCTGGTTCTTTCCATGGCAACGCTGTCTTACCGCCTGAAAGGGTTTTGGAAGACCATTTCCACGCTTCTGGGGATAATCGCGGGTTCCTTGATATTCGTTTTTTTGGGACGCCTCCAGTGGCAGGCCCTGACTGAAGCCTCCTGGATCTCATTTTCCACAGGATGGATCGAATCCACCCCAGCCTTTTACTGGCCGGCAGCAATTGCATTTGCCTGTGCCTATCTGGCGGTCATTGTCAACAGCCTCGGAAGCCTCCAGGGGATTGCCGTGATTACGGATGAGGAACGGTTGAGTGCGGCAATCAAGAGAGGTGTTCTGATTAACGGGATTTCAGGTATTTCCTGTGGGCTTTTGGGTGTGGCGGGAACCGTCAGTTATAGCCTAAGCCCCGGTGTGGTGCTGGTGAACAGGGTTGCCAGCCGGTATACGGTTACCTACTGTGGTATCATTTTGTTGATGGCCGCTTTTTCGCCAAAACTGGCCGCTCTGCTGGGGCTGGTTCCAGGGCCTGTGGTGGGGGCTGCCCTCTGTGTCGCGCTGGGGGGCCAGGTGGGGGCAGGCATCTCCATCATCGCCTCTAAGGAAATTACATACAGGGATTACTTTGTGGTGGGATTACCCGTGCTCCTGGGTACGCTCGCAGGATTTTTTCCGCCCGGTCTTTTTGATACCCTCCCCGGATTTTCAAGGATGTTTTTCGGCAACAGTCTGGTGGTTGGGATTGTGGCGGTGATTCTCCTGGAGCATGTTTTGTGGCGGGAAGACGCTTCGCCGGATGGTTTTGAAAGGACCTGAACAAATGGATCTTAAAGGATTGAGAATCAATAGCAAACGGCTCCGGAACTCTCTTGAAGAAATGGCGACAATTGGTGCAACCCCCAATGGCGGCGTGCAGCGGTTAGCCCTTTCAGACGAGGATAAAAAGGCCAGAGATCTTTTCGTGAAATGGCTCAAAGAACTTGATATGGGGATCACCATCGATGATATGGGAAATATCTTCGGGAATCGACCCGGAAGGAATGATAGCCTTTCGCCGGTAATGAGCGGATCCCATATTGATTCTCAGCCAAAGGGAGGGAGGTTTGATGGAATTCTGGGGGTCATGGGAACCCTGGAGGCGTTACGCACGCTCCATGAAAACAAGGTTGTGACTGAGCGACCCATCATCATTGCCGACTGGACCAATGAGGAAGGTTCCCGATTTGCACCTGCGATGTTGGGGTCCGGTGTATGGTCCGGAACCCTTGATAGGGACTGGGTTTATGACAGGACCGATAATAATGATAAGAGATTCGAGGATGAGCTGACCCGTATTGGCTACAAAGGGTCAGAACCTTCCGGGAAATGGCCGGTCCACGCCTATTATGAGTATCATATCGAGCAGGGCCCCGTTCTTGAAAAGGAAGGAAAGATCATCGGTGCACCAAAAGGTATTCTGTGTTTGCATTGGTATGACGTTTACCTGGAAGGAGAGGCCAATCAGGTGGGGCCCACACCCATGGAAGGCCGTCACGATGCCTTGTGCGCTGCGGCGGAAATGATTCTCAAAATGAATGAACTTCCCCAGCGGATGGGCGGTGATCTGGTGGCAACCGTCGGTGAGATTCAGAATTACCCAAATTCCAGAAACATCATTCCGGACAAGGTACATTTTACAGTGGACATCCGCTCATGGGATGACAGCCATGTCTTGAAGGCATGGGAACTGCTCCGCAGGGACTTTGACGAGATCGCTGGCCGAAGGGGTTGTCCCATCAGGATAGAAGAAACCTGGCAGGTAAGACATGCCTCTTTTGATGAAAGACTGGTAAAGGGAATTCTCGGTATTGCCAAAGAAACAGGCTATTCCAGCCTTTACATGGTCAGTGGTGCGGGGCATGATGCCAGTTATATGAACCGGATTTGCCCCACGGCGATGATCTTTGTCCCAAGCATCGGTGGACGCAGCCATGTGGAAGTGGAGAACACAAGATGGGAGGACTGTGAAGCCGGAGCAAATGTGCTTTTGCAGGCGATTCTTCAATCTGCCAATGAGAAGTAATCGTGTTTCAGATTTTCTCCATCACTTCTGAGGGTCTATTTTCCCTGTTCTATAGCTAAGTTCTCAATAAGCGCGGGAACCGTGGGGTTCAGCTGTTTCTTTCCGGCGCTCTCTAAACCTGTCGTCGTAGCGTGGTTGATATTTGGGGTTTTGCCAAGAGCACGGAGAAGCCAATAAAGGTTCAGGAGGAGAAAACCCCAAATATCAACCACTGCGAAAGTGAGAAGTAAATCCACTTTGAGAGAGTGCCGGAAAGAAACACCCGAACCCCACTCCAGAACATATTGAAACTTACCTTTTCTCCTTGTTCGATATTAAATATTCGAAATTTTAGGGAGAACCGAAATGAAAGTGACACCTGAAACCATGCGCGACAAGGCCATGGGCCTGTTTGCGGATGATTTTTATTGTGCCCAGGCCATCCTGGCCGTGGGCCTGGACATGATCGGTGAAAAAGAAAGGGATAATGCCCTGCGGGCCATGGCGGGCATGACAGGAGGCTGTTACCGGGGAGACCTTTGCGGTGCCATAGCCGGGGCGGCCCAGGCCGTCGGGTGCCTCTTTGGCGCGGCCAGCCTGGACGAAATGGAAGATGCGCGTCTGGCTTCCACTGTCCGATTGGTTTACGACCGCCTGAAAGGAAAAGCGGTCAAGGAGTATGGCGATACGACCTGTCAGACAATCTCCAACTGCAACTGGTATGATATGGATGATGTAAAGGCCCGGAAGAAAGACGGGCGGCGCGATGAATGCACACGTTTTGTGGGCGAATGCGCCAAGGTCCTGGGAGAAGTCTTGCTGGAGGTGGTCGGGGAGGAGGAGCTTAACATACTCCAGGGTGATTAATGGCGTTGCCCCTTGCGCAAAGGTTCATAAGGGAGCTTTTGTTCGGTCGGCTCAAAGATCTTGAGGAATTTTGCAAAGGACAAGACGTAAGGCAAACGGATTGCCAAAAAAACTTGACTATCTCAAAGAAGATTTGGGAAAAGGTAATTCCACCGGCAATGATACAAGGTCTACTCAAGAGAATTCTATAACAGTAAGAGAGAGGAGGTAAAGATGACCGGAAGAGATGTTGTGAAAATGGCCTTTGATTTTCAAGAACCACCAAGGGTACCTGTTACACTAATCGGCGGGGGGGTCTGGATGGTCCATCTGGCGGGCGAAACATTTGCAGCGATCAAGGAAGATCTCGAGAGAATCGCCGATGTTTTTATTCAGGCATACCGCAAGCTCGGACACGATCTGTTTTGGACAGGCTCTAATTTCATCAACTACCCCCTGCACTTTCTCGGATGCCCCATCGAAGATAACTCCTCTGATGGTCCGACCCTTTTGAGATCAGTGATAAACAGCCTGGACGACCTTGATTCCCTTAATCCCGAGGGGGTCCTGGAAAACCCGGTGATGCAGGGGATCATCCGATCCCAGCACCTTGTGGCCGATGCGATCGGTAAGGAAACGTTGACCATGCCGACGCAATGGGCACCTTTTACCTTTGCGGCTCGAATCCTGGGGCCCGAAGCGGTCATGTTTGCGACGCTTGAGGACCCGGACAGGCTCTCGGAGCTTATCCGGTTTTCAACCGAGTTAATCTGGTCTATCATAGAACCGATCATGGAGCACGAGGATATACTGGGAGCAAACCTCGCGGACCCCGTTGCTTCGGGTGACATGATTTCACCGGAGACTTTCAGGCAGTTTGTTGCCCCGTCCCTCAAGGAGCTTGTGGATCGAATCAGAGCAAAAGGGAAGTACTCCATGATCCACATCTGCGGGGACACCACCCGCATATTGGATGACATAGCCCAAATTGGACCCACTTGCTTCAGCCTTGAGGCAAAGGTGGACCTGGGAACGGCAAAAGAAATCCTCGGCGGAAAGGTCTGTGTCGCCGGCAACGTTCCGCCCACAGGTGCTTTCCTATCAGGAACCCCGGAAGAGGTTATCAGCGAGGCCAAAACCTGTATTGACGCATGGGGAGGCGGGGGCGGATATATCCTGACGCTGGGGTGCGATTTCCCAAAGACCGTGCCGATTGAAAACGCCATGGCCTTGATGTCCCTGAAAGAACAATAGGGAGATAATGGAATGACGAGGGCAAAGTATCTATGGCTGCTCTTGCTGGTCCCTTTCTGCTCGCATCTGCTCGGGAACGACGCACATGGTTGTGCTGCCTGCGTGGCCGCGGGCAAACTGGCGAGAGAGAGTGAAAACAGACCGTTCTATGCGCTGAGGATTCTTTACGAAAAAAAGGGAAGGGCCGCCCTGCCCTATATAAGGAAGGCTTTGGAATTGGAGAGCAACCCACCGGTCCAGATGAGGGCGGCAGGATATATTGCCGAACTAAGAGACACCGAGTCCATACCCCAACTGGAGAAGATCCTGTCTGAATTGTTCAAAAGGGTCTCCTTTAGTCAATTTGGGACCGGGACAGTCGATTTCAAAAAGCGCTGGATAGTAGCCTACGCCCTGGGGACGTTAGGTGCGCCGGATGTGGCAGCGCATATATGGGAAAGGTATGACGGGTTTATTCTGGCAAAAAAAACGGAAGTCCCCTATATCCTTAGCGCACTTGGTGACCCCAAATTGACAGAACATTTGATGGGAATAATCAACAGATGCGAGAATCACCAGTTGGTGATGGCAACTTTGGATATGTTGTCCAAGGGGGGGAATGCCGAGGCCATACCCTTCCTTAAGTACAAAATTGCGCAATGGGAGGCCAGGGCTTCGGAAACCCCGGGCCCCGTGGATGTCGGTACTCAGGTGGACTACTTTGTTTTGAGCAGAAAGGCCACCCAGATTATTCCCAAGATAGAGGATCGTTTGCAAATCAGACGGCGACGACCGGAATCTAGAGAAAAACCGGGAACAAAAAAAGGAGAATCAGGGCAATCCTATTTCAGATAAGGAGGAGGGGCCTCAGGATCGGCATGATCTTTTCTATCTTTGATCAGCACCAAACTCGATGGCCTTTACCAGTTTCCCTGGTATAAAAAAATACCCTTTGCTGTAGATGCCTGTAAACCCATATGCCCAGTTTTTTGGGAGGAACTTCCCGGCATCGCCCTTGTCTTCTTCGAGTTCATCGAGCGCCTTTACCAGAAAATCACCATCACTTTTCCCTCTCTCACGAGTACCACCCTCGGTCTCGACTTTATCGTCAGTCTCTGTGAAGCCCTGCTTGAATCTCAGGGTAAGGGTGTTTTCATCCGGAAATTCCATGGATTTGACGTCCTCAAATTTGATAGTGGGCGCTGTTTCACCCCGGAGGGAACCCACATCATTGTACAGGTCGAAAACAGTCCCCTTATCCACCCCCGATGAGGGTGCTGCCGGATAGGGCTGTGAACTAACCCTGAGCAATTTTGCCACCGGGACCTTTGTGCCGTCAGTGAGCACAAGGGTTGTATCATAGGGAAGGGGCTTTTCCAATTTCATAACAGCAGGGTCATGCTTAAAAGTAAGCTTCCTTACGTTATGAAATTCCCGGGTCACGTTTCCGACACTGCTCTCTCCTCCGATTAGCTTGGAAGCAACCCTGCCAGCTATATTTCGCCTTTTTCCCATCCATTGATATATGACTTCGCAATTTTCGCCCTTGACCTCGACAGATATCAGGTTCTCTGGTGGAATAGCGACCTGGAAGGTATCGGTAACAATGGTTAAACAGAAGCGAGATTCGTAAAAACCGCCAGGTTCGGAATATATAAAGACACCTGTTATTTCCCATGCCGTACCGGCATTGTCTATCAAAGTGGCTGATCGATCGCGGCGCTCCGCGCCAAGAGCTGCCAATGGTACTCCAACCAGCACAAATACTAAGGCCAACACAATTTTTTTCATACCGATTACCTCTTTTATTTCACCGTGATAATCCCGTTTAGGAGAGTTATGAATTTCTCAGCGCAAAGCCAATCTCAGGCCGATTCATCGGATCCGGAAGAGCGGTTACCGTGCAACAGATTTACAGGTTTTACCCTCCATGCGAAAGATGAACCCCTCTTCAGGGGTGGGCTCCACCTTGAACCTCCCCACGCAAGAAACCGGGTCAAGTCGGTGGAACCTGGTGGGCTTCTCCATTTCCACGAAGACATATTGATTATATTGCGGGCGCGGCCCATAGCAGCATGTTTGAGTTGTGCGCAGGAGGCAGAAGTACTTGATGTCTGCCCCCTCCTGCAAAGGATACATGAACCCCACCAGTCGGACCGTGCGGTCATCCAGCTTTTTTACCTCTTCGGGAGGAAGTGGATTTCTGTCCGCATCAAATTTCC
This sequence comes from Desulfobacteraceae bacterium, assembly GCA_016783065.1. Classification (GTDB taxonomy): domain Bacteria; phylum Desulfobacterota; class DSM-4660; order Desulfatiglandales; family Desulfatiglandaceae; genus JABMQV01. The sequence goes on from JADHXI010000077.1 coordinate 12,156, forward strand.
AGGCCATGAGGGTCCTAAAGGTAAGTTGAACCTCTTTGCCGGCATCCCCAACCACGGACCCTTCGTCAATGCCGATGGTTTCATGCCCTTTGGGCCCTTCCTCTTTGACCACCCTTACCTTGCCGCCCCTGCCGACCTCTTTCTTGAGGGCCTTATCTTGTGCACCAGAGAACTGCCAGAGTCCTTGGGCCGTGCTGATCAGCCCGAGGCCCACAATAGCAACAACAATAGACTTCACATTCATTTACCACTCCTGCCACCTACAGAAATCCCAGTTGCGGTTTAGGCTTGTTTTTCCCGTAATCAGTTTCCATGGCCCGGATCAAATCCCTCGGGATATTTGATCAAGAGTTCATGACGAACACCTTTAAACACCAATTTCCCTCGAGCCTCGAATTCCTTGACCCCTTTCAACCAAGCCGCTTTGGCAATAAAGCGGGAGCAATGCCCAAGCCTCTCACCGGCCAGCTTCATGGGGTCCGCTTTCAGAACCAGTATCCTCTTTTCTTGACCTGGAATGGTCATTGTCAGGGGGATCTCCTCTGTATTGACAGGGACAGAGCGATCAGTATCATGACCCCCGCCAACCAGCCAGGCCTCCAATGTAGCCCCCTCAAGGCGGATCTCGAGATGGCCGGTTTCACACTTTCCGATCACGTTGAGCACCCCCCCGTGATGAGCCTTGTGATGCCCAGGATGGTGGCCCTCCTTGGTATGGTGCTTATCAATGTCGGCTGAATAAACCAACGGGCCGCCAAAGAAAATAATGGTGCTGAGACTGACGAAAAAAATGAGGCCCTTCCTTTTCATGACGATTCTCGGAATAGTCTGACAATTTCTTTGACAGGATAACAGGATCGACAAGATAATATCTATCACTGGACCCATATCAAGTTTATCCTGTAATCCTGTCAAATATCAAGAAACGGGTGAAAGGTTATCTAAAACGCCCAGGCGGTATGCCTGAATCCCCGGAACCAGCCCGGCCAAGAGACCCAACAGGACCGCACCCGGAATGACCAACCAATCGATCATAGACACGTAACCCGCCGTGAAACCCACCCCGGTTTCAACCTTTATGAAGTGAGCTCCCATTTCGATGAGCACGTGCCCGAAAGCCAGCCCCAACACCCCGCCCAGAAGGCTGATGATCATTGCCTCCGAAACGACCAGGCCCATAACGGTCTTCCGGGTCGCCCCCAATGCACGAAAAAGGGCCAGATCACGCCTCATCTCTCTCAATGCCGAGAGCAAAGAAAAGAAAAGGAACAGTACGGATAGGGCTGTCAGGATAATCGCAATGGCAATCAACACCCGGTCTACCCAGCCGATGATGTTATGGAGCCTGGGCATGACTTCAGCCGGAACCACAAGCTGATTGCGATCCGACTGATTAATGGCAAACTTCAAATCCTGAATACCGGGATGCAGGGCGCCTCCCCGGATTCGTTTGATCTTGATATAAGCCCCGCTGATCTCCCGAAACTCCTCCTGTTCCGCCATGAGGGCGGTCTCTTGGGGGTGGCCTTCAAGCCCATAAAAGGTCTCCAGAGGAATATAGATCGCCCGATCATGGGGCGTGCCGGTCGGCGCAAGCACACCCACAAAGCGAAGATTGTCCTTTTTGTGAACAGGATCCCCTTCCGCCACGCCACAAACCGGGTTGAAGGTTTGCCCCAACCTGATGTTCAGTTCCCTGGCCGCTTCCCAGCCTGCCACCGCTTCATCAGGTGCACTGAAAGGACCGCCCTTGCCACCTTCCGATTCGGAAAAGGAAAAGATCTTTCCCGGAAGGTATTCGAACTCTGTCAGGAACCGGGGGTCGATGGCGTTGACCCTAAAACCGCCATAGGAATGCCCGACCACGAAAGGTATCGCCTGGGCAACGATTCGCTCCTTCTCCACCTCGTTAAAATAAGTCCATTTGATCTTTCCCGGCATATCCTCCAGGTGATAAAGGGCGTTCAGGACAATCTGAAGCGGCGATCCCTTTGGCCCCAGAATGGCGTCCACCCCAAGGCCCACCTGGGTAAAGGCATTATGAGACTGTTCCTTAAAGGAGTAAACTGCCACCAACAGGGCAACCCCCATGGCAATGCTGATGGCCGCCAGTCCGTTGGAAAAACGATGATGTTTGAGGCTTTTGAGGATGATCCTCCAGAAACTCATGGTTTATCCACCCACCGTGCCCTGGTATACGCGGTTGAACTCCAGGAAAGTGACGGTATTTTCAAACAGGCCGATCACCTCCCGTTCATGGGTGACCAGCACGAGGGTGCATCCGTGTCTGTTGCAGATATCCAGCAATATCCTCAAGACATCCTCCTTATTTACAGGATGCAGAGAGGCCGTGGGTTCATCAGCCAGAAGCAGCTTCGGCCGATTCGCGAGTGCCCTGGCCACAGCCACCCTCTGCTGCTCTCCAGATGACATCTGGGAGGGATGGTATTTCAACCGATGGGAAAGACCGACCTCGTCCAGCAGGCGTTTGGCCTCTTCGGGGTCACTCTTGCGCGGGGAAAAAGTCATGCCCAAGAGCACATTTTCCAGGGCGGTAAAACCCTGGAGCAGATTAAAATTCTGGTAGATATAGCCAACATATTGAGCCCGGAATTGATCCCTGTTGGCCTCCGACATCCCCTCCAGGGCTTGCCCGCACACGCTAAGCTTACCGCTCGATATTGGCAAGAGCCCGGCCAGGGTATGGAGAAAGGTGGATTTTCCCGAGCCCGAAGGACCAAAGATCGCCACCTGGCCCCCTTCCGCAACTTGCCAATGGGGAATATCAAGCACCTTGAAGTGTTCCTTACCGCTATCAAAAATGATTTCAAGAGAATCCAGCTCGATGATCATGCTTTATCCCCTTTTTATGGTAATAGACATGGGTAGACCCGAGTATGTTGATGAAGAAGGCACCCCAAGGGATAGCGATTGAATATAGCTCGGGCGGGTAAGGTATACAACAACTGGGTCTCGCAGATTCGGCCATGACCTAGGAGGAAGCATCAGGGAAAGAGGGGTTAACTGATGTGGACTAACCCCTCTTAGATTAAAGTAATGTCCGGTTAATGGACTTGATTACTTGATGGCGACGGGGGATATCAAGCCTCCTGTGGCGTTCCAGAAGTTCAGAGGAGGCCAGACATATAAGAACTCGTAAACGCCATCCTTTGCACAGTCTTCGGCAAGGGCGTCTAGATCCAGGAGTTCCTGCATGGGGACGCCCAGCATCTGCAAGACTGCCACATGAAGCGGGATCAGCCCCACTTTGTAAATTTTGTTCCATTTTTCCTCTACAGGAACAATATGCTCCACGGCGATGTTATCGGCACCGATGAGGCCTATTTTTTTGTCCTGAATCCATGCGATGCAATCACCCCCGGGTCCTGGCTCGCCATCGGTCGTCGCTCCCCATCTCAGGACTCCGCCTGATTTGATTATCTTATCCGACCAGTGCTTCATAAAGCCGGTCCGGATGAGAACGGCGTCACCCGGTTTAATCTCAACGCCCTGCTTTTTGGCGCAGTCATCCAGATCTTTTGGGGTAATCAGGTACTTATCACCCAGATAGTCTACCCCTTTAAACCTGGCCATATCAAGAAGTACTCCTCTCTGTGCGGCATGTGCAATATAAGCGTTGGCGTTGGCCTTAACAGTACCTTTGTCATGGAAAATAACGTCCTTAACCGGGTATCCATTATATACCTTATCGCCGTACCACAAGTGGACCAGCGGATCCACATGCGACATACTGTGGGTCCCAACCGTAATCACCTCATCACTATACCACATTCCCGGTTTATCGGCCATAACAGCGTCATTGCCCGACCAATTCATGTACCTTCTGATGCCGACTCTCATACCCCATAGCGGGTATGAATTAGGTTTGCATTCCCAGGAACATGGGATAATTTTTCCCTTTTTAACCAGTTTTGCGGCTGCAACAAGGGACTGCGGGGTGTTGTAATTGAGGGTTCCTATCTCGTCGTCAGGACCCCATTTTCCCCAGTTGTTGGGCCACTTTTTGTATTCACTCACTGGGATCGGATCAAATGCCAATGCGGCTATGGATAAGCTCAGAATGATAATTAACAATCCACCAGCAAAACCCAATTTCGTGCGCATGTTGCTCATCTTTTTCCTCCTCAGTTTTATGGATTTACCTCAATCAAATACCATCCACCAGGCTATCTAAAGAGCTAAATATTAAGGTATCTCTCTTCACCTCCTTTCTCCTGGGATTCAGTATGAGGACGACCTCATTTAACTGTCAAAAGGTTGCGTTACGGTGTAGTTAGTCTCTGAACGAAAACCTCGAAATGAAAACGAACCCAACATTAATTATGAGGTTTTAGTGAGTTTAAATTATTTCATTAATCTAAAATCTAAAATCTAAAATCGTGCCTGAACAGGGTTTTCGTTCAGGCACTAGTTAGGCCGTTATGGAATCAATCACACGGCACAGTCCGATGGATCACCCGCCAGTTTTGACAGGGCATGGTTCAAAGCCGGCAATACGACCGAGAGATTTTCACTGGCCCCACGGGGGCTGCCGGGGAGGTTTATAATGAGACAGGCCCCTCTGACCCCGGCCATGGCTCGTGAGATCATGGCATGGGGTGTTTTCTTCAGGCTTTGGGCACGCATGGCCTCTGCCATTCCAGGCACCTGGAAATCGATAACCTCTTCCATTGCCTGTGGCGTAACATCGGTGGGGCTGAGCCCGGTTCCTCCGGAGGTAATAATCAGGGAAAGTCCATCTTTCTCCACCCATCTCTTCAGCGTATCAACGATCTGCTTCCGGTCGTCGGCGACGATTTCTTTCTTGAGAACTGAATATCCTTCTTCCCCCAAGATGTCGACGATTATTTTGCCGCTCTCATTTTCCCTTAAGTCCCGAGAACCCTTATCGCTGATTGTAAGGACCCCAGCCTTAAACTCTTCATCCATCCCTTACTCTTATTCCTTTTCCCGAGAAGCCGCAATGACCTTTTCCGTTAACTGGGCAGGGACCTCCTCATAATGGGAGTGTTTCATCCAGAATGTGCCTCGGCCCCCCGTAAGAGAGTTTAGGTCCAGCGCGTACATCAGGACCTCGGCCATGGGGACTTGGGCCTTGATCATCTGGTATCTGTCCTTGCTGTCCATTCCCAGGACCCTCCCGCGCCGGCCGTTCAGATCACCCATCACATCACCCATCGCCTCTTCGGGGATGGTGACCTCCAACTCCATAATGGGTTCCAACATGGTAGGGTTTGCCTCTTGCAAAGCCTTCTTTAGGCACATGCTGGCTGCAATCTTGAATGCCATCTCGGAAGAGTCCACATCGTGCGACTTTCCATCATAAAAGCGGACCTTCAAGCCTACCACTGGATAACCCGCAAGTATACCATTCGTCAAGGCCTCGTTAAGCCCTTTTTCCACGGCGGGCACAAAATTCCGTGGACTTGGGGACATCCTTGACAAACTATACTAATTTCCCCTTCTATCCTGTAAAAGTGAAAAGGGTCTCGGTCCGACTCTTACTTGCCTTTATTCTTGAGACAGATCTTGTCCTCTCTAACAATCGCGCAAACCTTAGGATTGTCACGTTCTCTGCAATTTTCATGACTAACCAACGGGCACTCAGGATACTTTCTTGACATTATTCTATTTCTTTATTCCTTGATTAGCGCGATATATTCCAATAGCGGCGATGGTCATGATTTCCTTTTCTTTTTCTTCTTGTTCAATTTTTTTCTTAATATGCCTGAGCACTTGAATATCACGACCCTCCTGGCATCCAGCTGCAGATCACTCCCGGTTTGCGGATTTCTTCCCTTGCGGCTATCCTTTTCATTCACAATGAATTTTCCAAACCCTGTGATCATGACATCTTCACCGGACGTCAGTGTGCGCTTGATGATTTCCAGGAGGGAGTCAACTATTTGAATGGATTGCTTTTTCTGGAGATTTGAATGGTTGTAGACAGAATCAGTGAGAAGGGCCTTAGTGATGGTCATAATGCGCGTCTCCTTGCGAAAAATCGAGCTCCTTGAAACTCATACCCCGTCCATTGCCCAGAAGTTATACTTAGGTCTCCCAATTTCGTCAACAATTTATTATATTTGCCGGATCAGAGAGAACCGGGATCAAAGTCTCGTCTCAAGGCGGCCCATACAAAAGAAAAACCCCTTGATCTCATGGATGGTGAAAAGGGGTCATCGGAGGATTCACTTCATATTTCTTCCCAGCAGAAATTATTGTCATTTATCTGAATGAATTATGAAAAACTACCCTGAGCTCCGCCAAATAGTCAAGGATATTCCATAAATCAGCCCGCCCACACCAACCCTCCCAATTCAGCCACCACTCCCACATTCCAGCACAACCCTTTGACACATCCGGTCAAAACGAAACAACTAAAAAAATCCCTTGAAACCGGCATATTCCTCTGATATTTTAACCATTTGAAACCTTGGACGATCAATTTACAGCAAGATCTGCGAATCAGAATTGTCGGGGTAAACTAGCAATCTGTTTGCCAGGTTAAGCGGAATCGGGCCAGGCCTTGACTTATCTGCAGTAACCGATATTTGACCAAACAGCTCCAAAGCTGAAGTCAAAAGCCAATCTGACAACATCAGACATTGAGATAAGGAATCAGATATCTCAATTCAACCCGAATTTCGGGAATTGAAGATATCACAGTTTTTAACTTGCTGAAATCTTTGACTTCTGGCAAGATAAAGAAGATTGGAATGGGGCTGGGATTGATTAGCATGCGAACCAATATCCTATTTTGTTACAGTGAAGACTTATGCACGGTTCGAACCTGGCAATGGTTCGATGTTGTGAGGGAATAGAAGCCCTCGCGGGTAAGGTTTAGTCAACCGCCCGGAAGTACACTTTCATACTTTATGGAAGTTTGCAAGTTTAACGAGGTAAAGGGTGAATGCCCTGAATCTGCCCCTTAGCCCCGAGAAAAGTTGAATTTTGGGAGCGCGCCGATCCTGTCGTGCAGGGCGCAGGCGAAACGGAAGCCGCGTTAGAGACGAGTGGTTTTTCGGTCCCCCGGGGTCACAGACAGTATCGAGTTAAACAACGATATCGAAGTAACCAGGCGAGTCTCGGAGATGCCCAAAGGTTCTTGGTGAAGCATCCCGGATCGAAGGGATAGTAGCCGAGTATGGTCTGCCAACGTAAAAGGAGGCGGCCGGAAGACGCCGAGGCGAGGGATGGAGACCGGTGTGACCGCAATGGTTTAGCGATGAAGCGGCTAATCCCCGCTGAGCGAAGGTCTCTACGGTTAATGGTCCGTATAAGGGGAAACATTGACACTATTCAAGGAGTGAGAACCGATGAGCACT
>JADHXI010000078.1 GCA_016783065.1 Desulfobacteraceae bacterium
CCTTTTTCTCTTCCCGATCCACCTGACCCTGAGATAAGAACATACCTTGAGGAATGAAATGATAAGGAGAAAGATGACAAAAAAATCTCCAAAACGAGTGTAGATTGTCAGAGATGAATTAGATATATCAACCGGGGCCTCAAGAACCTCTTGCTGAAACAGACCGCTCAATTCCAGGATCTTGCCTTGAGGCCCGATAAATGCACTGAAACCAGTATTTGCAGCACGTATCATCGGTCTATGGTTCTCAACGGAACGGAAGACAGCCATGCTCAAGTGCTGGTAGGGTGCACTGGTCGTCCCAAACCAGGCATCATTTGTCAGGTTGACAAGAATATTGGCCCCTTCCCTTGTGAGGTTTCGCGCCAGTTCCGGAAAAACGGCCTCAAAACATATGAGGATCCCCATGGACATATCATCATTTTCCAGGGGCGCCGTCTTTTTTCCTTCCTCAAAGTCTCCGGTCGCAGGAACCAGGCGACTGACAAAAGAGAGGATTTTTTTGAGGGGAACATATTCACCAAAAGGCACAAGGTGGACCTTGTCATAGTATTGAGGGGGTTGTCGAGGATCTGGGGCCAGCAGATAGGCCCGGTTATAATATCTTGTTGTCCCCCGGGTGCGTTCATAAGCAGGGCTGCCGAAAATCAGGAGAGCCCCTGCCTCCTCTGCCATGGAAAAGACCTGTGACGAGAACCTTGGATTATCTTGAAAGAAAAAGGGTAGTGCCGTTTCAGGCCAGACAATCAAATCAGGTTTGAAATTATGGGTTGACCGGGTTAGCCTCTGGTAGGTCACCATTGTGCTTGTTTGGTATGCCGGGTCCCACTTGATGGACTGATCAATGTTGGCCTGGATAATTGCTGTCCTGATAATCGGGCCCGGTTTCTCCTCTCCCATCACCCCCGACAGACGGTATTGGCCATAGGCGAATGTCCCGGCCGCAACCAGGGCCACTGCAAGCACCTCCCATTTAAGCGGGCCACGGACCTTCCAGTATTGTTTGGAAATGATGTGATAGATAAGCCCGTTTAGGAGGACAATAAAGAAGGAGGGCCCGTATACCCCAACAAGATCGGCAATTTGGATAAGATGCAACTGTTTGTATTGGGTGTATCCCAAAAGGCACCAGGGCATACCGGTCAAAAAAATGCCCCTGACATATTCAAGGCTGACCCAGAAACTTGCCATAAAAAAAAGGTCAAAATAAGAGCCTTTTAGACAGGCGGTCAGAGCTGCAAAGATGGCAAGATAGAGGGCCAAATAGAGAGTCAGCAAGATAAGGGGGCCAAGGCTTACAATCATGCTGAGATTTCCATAATGCCCAAGTACCACCAGAATCCAGTACATCAGAGTAAGAAAATGGACAGTGCCCGCCATGAGGCCCAGTTTGAAACCCCGGTAAGGAGATGTGCCCTCGAGGCCCTTTAGGAGGGGCACCAAGGCAATCCAGGAGAGAAAGGAAAGCCTTCCAGGGGGAAAAGATGCGGCCAACAAAACCCCCGAGAGTAAGGCCAACAATACTTTACGCAGGGAGAGTGCCATCATTCGATATTTCCAATAGCCCAGAACTGGAACCACTCCACAAGAAGGGTCGTCCTCTGCACCGGGTCCGGACACTCGCAACACAGTCCAAAGGTCCGATTCAGGGTCTTTGAGGAGTCACGCCTGGGAATCTTTTTCGTCCTTGGAGGGAGTGAGATGGGTCTTTCGTGTGATGAGGACCTTATCGACTTTTCGCTGGTCCGCTTTCTGGATAGTAATCTCCAGATCTTCGAATGAAATCTGTTCATCCACCTGGGGTATCCTGCCCAAGAGGTGGATAACAAACCCGCCGACAGATTCGAAGTCTCCCCTTGGTAGTTCCATATGGAGGTGTTCTTGAAGCTTTCCAATCTCCAAACGGGCATCCACCAGGAGGGAATTATCATCAATGATATCCAAGAGGGGTTCTTCGTTGTCATGTTCATCCATTATTTCCCCGACGATTTCCTCCAGGATATCTTCAATGGTGATAATACCGGCCGTGCCTCCATACTCATCGGTCACAATGGCCAGGTGGGTCTTTTTTTCCTTCATGTCTTTTAACAATTCACTGACAATTCGCATCTCAGGTACAAAGTACGGTTTTCTGAGAATATCATCGGGAATTTGAGAATCAGGATCCTCTCCCAACAGCTTCAGGAGATCCTTTGAATGGAGGATTCCCACAATTTGGTCGATGTTGTCCTTACGGATGGGTATTCTGGTATGACCGCAATCGGAAACCAGCTTTATCACTTCACCCAAGGTAGCGTCGATTCGGGCCGATGAAACCTCTGTGCGGGGGATCATAATGGATTGGGCCTTTGTCTCCTTCAGGTCCAGCACACCGTATACCATATGGGATTCTTCGTCGCTGATGAGTCCCTTGGCCTGTCCCTCATCCATGAGGTCATGGATTTCTTCGGTCAGACCATTGCTATCGCCTCGGTGGATCTTTTTCTTGATCAGAGACCTGATGTGAGCGAAAAGCCCTTGTTCTGAGTCATCTTCCAAGAATGGTTTTCTTCTCCGGATCTATATGGTAATATTGCTGTACCTTAGAGCCCATTTTGGGAAAGCCTTGAAATTTCCGCCCGTCTTTCCAACCAGGCGGAAAAAAATCTTCTGAGAATTTTATTTTTCTCCATCGTAAAAGTCAAGGTTTTTGCGGCAAGGAAGTTCCTGAAATCTAAAATAGTCCTTGACTATACAGAATGTGTGCAATAAAATAATCTGGTAAGGGTTTCAAGGACATCGAGCGGGCATAGCTCAGTTGGTAGAGTACAAGCTTCCCAAGCTTGGTGTCGCGGGTTCGATCCCCGTTGCCCGCTCCATTATTTGCGCTAGTGTAGATGGGCGTGCCCCGCTTTGAGGTTATCAACCAGATCTCTTCATGGGTGATTTACTTCGAATTGTGGACTTGTCGCTGGTTTTCTCATAATTCCTAAAGGAATCTTATGTAATTAACCATTGAACATTTTGGTCTACAGTCATAAAGCGGGCGCTGGAGTCCGCTTTTTTGTTATTTGGCATATGGATACCCCTCATTCTGTCAGCAAAGCAGTAACCCCGCTCATTGAGACGATCATCGATGAAATGGGGTTTGAACTCGTGGATATTGAATATCTCTCAGAGTACGGCAGATGGGTGCTGAGGATCTTTGTAGACAACGAGGGGGGGATTACGGTGGATGACTGTGCGAGAGTAAGCAGAGAAATCGGTGACCTGATCGATGTGAAGGACCACATACCCCACGAATACGTCTTGGAGGTCTCATCTCCCGGCCTTAACAGACCTCTTAAGAAGGAGAAAGACATTTTGTGGGCAGTTGGACGGAAAGTAAAGATAAAGATGGAGAGACCAATAAAGGGGCGCCGAAATTTCACTGGTTACGTGAGGAGCTTCAAGGACTCAATACTGTATCTTGAAATAGAAAATGGTCTGGTTACGCTCCCCTGGGGACATGTTGCAAAGGCCAATCTGATCTATGAATTCGACAAATAGGGATTACAAATTTGACGACTTAATAACAAGTCATCATTTGGGACGGCAAAAAATCTTATCTGGAGTGATCTGACATGGTTTCAAATTTGACAAGAATGATTGAGCAAGTAAGCCGTGAAAAGGGTGTTGAACAAGAGATGTTGATAAAGGCCCTTGAGGAGGCGGTGAAGGCGGCGGCCAAGAAGAAATTAGGCCCGGATTATGAGCTGGAAGCCAGTTACAATGAAGAGGTGGGGGAGATTGAGGTCTTTGAATTCAAGGAAGTGGCGGATGATGTGACCAACGAACACCTTCAGATTTCCCTGGATGAGGCCCGCGAAATGGACCCAGAATCTGAATTGGGCGACAGCCTCGGTATCAAGATGGACACCGACACATTCGGCAGAATCGCTGCCCAATCGGCCAAACAGGTTATTATGCAGCGCCTGAAAGAGGCGGAAAGGGATATCGTTTTCGACGACTTCAAGGACAGACGGGGAGAGATCATCAACGGGATCGTGCAGCGTTTCGACAGAGGTTCAATTGTTGTGAACCTTGGCCGTACAGAGGCGGAGCTACCCCCCAAGGAACAGGTTCCAAAGGAATCATATAAGCAAGGAGATCGAATCAGGGGCTATATCTTGGAAGTGAGACAGTTTAGCCGTGGACCCCAAATTATTCTTTCCCGCACCCACCCCAATCTCCTCTCAGCCCTGTTTGAAAATGAGGTTCCCGAAATCGGTGAAGGTATTGTTCAGATAATGCAGGTTTCGAGGGAGCCAGGCTCCAGGGCAAAGATTGCCGTTTCCTCAAGGGACTCTGATGTTGACCCCGTTGGGGCATGCGTGGGTATGAAAGGCAGAAGGGTTCAGGCGGTGGTCCAGGAACTGCGTGGTGAAAAGATAGATATTGTGACCTGGAATCCTGACCAGGCCAAGTTTATCTGTAACGCCCTTGCTCCGGCAGAAATCATACGGGTAATCGTTGATGAAGCCAACCATTCCATGGAAGTGGTGGTCGCAGACGACCAGTTATCCCTTGCCATTGGAAGAAGGGGACAAAATGTCCGGTTGGCCTCCCGGTTGACAGGTTGGAACTTAGATGTGACCGGAGAGACTAATTATAACCAGACCCTCAAAAAGGGGTACGAGTCCCTCTTGCAGTTGGAGGGTGTGGGCGAAAAAAGGGCCTCTGATCTATATGAGTATGGCTTCAGGTCCGCGGAAGATGTGGCCCTGGCCTTGGTTGACGAACTGGCCTCTATTAAGGGGATCAGCGAGGAGGGCGCAGCGAATCTCATTGAAGATGCCAAGAAACGTATGGATGAGCAAACGCTCGAGGAAGATTCTGGGGAAGACGCAGAGCTGGAGGCCCAGCCGATCCAGGCCAAAGATGAAACCGTGAGCGAAGAAATCCCCCATGGCGAGTCGTAAGAGACATATACCTGAAAGGACATGCATAGGATGTGGGGCAAAGCAGAGCAAGAATGAATTGATCCGGCTGGTAGTGGATTCGGGCGGGCTGGTGGTTCGAGACGATTGGGGAAAGGGAAGGGGTGCTTATGTTTGTCCCAATAACTCTTGTTGGAAAGGTCTTGAAAAGGAACACATACTAAGAAAAGCATTCGGAAGAGAGGGCCCCATTGCCTTACATTCGGAACTTCAAGGCATAACATGGGGAAATGGGAATAACGAGATAGAAAAACGTTTATTTTAGTCCCTTGAAGCCACAATTTGCCAAGAATATCCCCTGGCGGGATTTGGTTCGGAAGGGTATTCGGAAACGGGATTTCGTGTTCCACTTCTCTTGGTTGATATTGATGATCTTATAAATGATTAGGTAGGCATTTTCCGAGACACTTGAATCGGGAGGTTATAGGTTACATGGCCAAAGTCAGAGTTTACGAACTAGCTAGAGAACTCAACTTGGAAAGTAAAAAGCTTGTAGAAAAGCTCCAGGCCGGCGGGCTGAACATAAAGAACTATATGAGCACCCTTGACGAAGAAACGGTATTACGGGCTAGGGAGATAGTGTCCGGTGGTGTGTCTCAGGTAGTTGAAGAAAAACGAATCAAGCCGACTGTTATTCGCCGGCGTAAGAAAATCGTCAAAGTCGAACCAAAAGTTCCTGTTGCTGAGGAAGAGGAAAAGCCAGAAGAAGAAAAGATCGAGCCCCCCGAGCCAGAGGCGACCGTAGAGGAGGCGGCAAAGAGAGACACAGCGGTTGAAAGGCCGTCTGAGGATAAGGTTGTAAGCGAAAAGGAATTGCCGGCAGAAGAAAAACCACCCGAACCTGCCCCTGAAGTTAAACCTGAAGGTAAAAAGGAAGCGGTCTCTCTTAAGAAGGTCCCGAAGGCCAAGGTACCCCCAAAGAAGGCGGCCAAGCCCCCCGTAAAAGCGAAGGTCAAGCCCAAGAAGGCAAGGAAAAAGAAGGTTGAGCAGCCTGCCAAGATCATAAAGGGTCCCGAGGAGGGACCGCTGAGCGATATCCTGGCGAAGAAGGTTGAAAAAAAGGAAGTGGAGCCGCGTGCCCCCGTGCCGAAACCTCTAATGCCTCTTGATAGGGGAGAGGAGCCGGTTGTAAAGGCCAAGGAAGCAAAACCACCCAAGAAGAAAAAAGGGGGAAAGAAGTTAGAAGCCGAAGAGATCAAATCCAAGAAACCTTTCCGTCGCGCAAAGAAAGCGGTTTATGAGAGGTCGGATCTTTATGACGGCCGCGTCTCCAAGCGAAAAGGCAAGAGGGCGGCTAAGAAACCCCAAGAGGGTGCAAAGAAACAAAAGCGGACGGAGATCACTGTCCCAAAGGCCATAAAGAGAAGGATAAGGGTCCCGGAATTTGTTACGGTGGCCGAACTGGCCAAGGCAATGGGGACCAAGGGTGTAGATCTTATCAAGGATTTGATGGGCCAGGGTATCATGGCCAACATTACCAAATCCCTGGATTTTGAGACCGCGGCCGTCGTGGCAGATGACTTTGGATATGAACTTGAATTGGATTCCTTCCAAGAGGAACAGTTGATCGCGGAGACAGAGGATCGACCCGAAGACCTCATGCCAAGGCCCCCGGTGGTGACCATTATGGGGCATGTAGACCATGGAAAGACCTCACTGCTCGATTATATAAGACAATCTAACATCATAGGAGGAGAATCGGGTGGAATAACACAGCATATCGGGGCATATTATGTAAAAGCCGATGAGGGAGATATTGTCTTTCTAGACACTCCGGGACATGAGGCCTTTACGGCCATGAGGGCCAGGGGAGCCAGTGTGACGGATCTAATTATTCTGGTGGTGGCCGCTGATGATGGCGTGATGCCTCAGACCAAGGAGGCCATTAATCATGCCCGTGCTGCGAATATCCCCATCCTTGTAGCAATCAACAAGATTGACAAGGCTGATGCCAACCCGGAAAAGGTGATAAGAGAACTTGCTGATTTGGATCTTGCTCCTGAAGATTGGGGGGGAGAAACCATCTTTGGTCAGGTCTCGGCAAAAACAGGTGACGGTATTGATGAACTCCTGGGCCTCATACTGCTTCAGTCCGAAATGCTTGAGTTGAAAGGGAATCCCAGTAAGACGGCTCGGGGGAGCGTCGTTGAGGCAAAGTTGGACAGGAGTAAAGGTCCTGTGGCCACAGTTCTTATCAGGAACGGGACCCTCAACCAGGGTGAATTTTTCATCTGCGGCGAACATTATGGTCGGGTCAGGGCCATGCACAACCATAAGGGAAAGAAGTTATTATCTGGGGGACCGTCTGTGCCTGTCGAGGTATACGGTATATCCGGGGTCCCCATGGCCGGTGACGAGTTTATCGTTGTCAAAGATGAAAAAACCGCAAAACAGGTCATTGATAACCGCAGGGAGAAGAGCAGGAAACAGGCAGTGACAAAGAGAGGCCTAGCCAGCCTGGAAGACCTTTTTGAGAGGATAAAGGAGGGGGAGGTAAAGGAACTCAATATCGTTCTAAAGACCGATGTTCAAGGTTCACTCGAGGCACTCAATGAATCGCTGGTCAAGCAAAGCACCGAAGAGGTCAAACTGAATGTGCTCCATTCTGCGACGGGTGCCATCTCAGAGTCGGACGTGATGTTGGCCTCGGCCTCGGGTGCTATTATTATAGGCTTCAATGTTCGAGCAAACCCCCGCGTTTCCGGAATCGCTGAAAAGGAAAAGGTTGATATCCGCTACTACAACGTCATTTATGATGCTATCAAGGATATCCGTTTGGCCATGGCTGGCCTACTAGAACCTGTTTTTAAGGAGGAAATAATCGGGCGAGCTGATATCAAAGAGATATTTCGAATTCCTAAAGTTGGCGCCATCGCGGGCTGTCAAGTCACGGATGGTCATGTGGAGAGGAATGCTAACGCGAGGCTCCTGCGTGACGACGTGGTTGTATTTGATGGCAAGATCGGATCACTCAGGCGCTTTAAGGAAGATGTTAAAGAAGTCCAATCGGGATATGAATGTGGTATTGGGCTGGAAAATTTTGATGATATCAAACCGGGGGACGTATTTGAAGTGTATCGTATGAAGGAACTGGAAGCAGAGCTGTAGTTGATGGTCGTTGGCACCCTGAAAATAGAATTTCTGCTGCACGATAACCGCTCTCTCAAAGGGAAACGGAAAGTCGTCAGGAGCATTGTAGGGAAAGTCAAATCCAGATTCAACGTCTCAATCGCTGAAATAGGTTCCAATGATATGTGGCAGAAAATCGAGCTGGGAATCAGCGCAGTTGGAAACGACAGAAGGCATATTGATTCCTCCCTGAACCGTGTCCTTAGTTACATTGACTCGCTTTATCTGGCAGAGATCATGGATACCCAGATGGAGATCTTCAATGTCTGATTCTTCGGTTGACACGCTTTCCAAGACCGTTGTCTTTCTGAGAATACGTGAACCCTTTATTTTACTCCAAAAAACCACGTCCTTTGGCGTGTCGAAGATCCCGCAATTTGAGAGGCGGCTTTTGGCCCCCGGAGATCTAAATGTTAGCAGGTAAACGAGCAATAAGAGTTGGTGACAAGATACTAAAGGAAATCGCCTTCCTCCTCCTTTCCAAGGTCAGGGACCCGAGGGTTCAAGGCGCTACCGTGACAGGGATCCACCTCAGTGATAATCTGAAAAATGCCAAGGTCTATTACAGCATCATTGGGGACAGAGACCGGGCCGAACAGGCCCAGGCAGGCCTTGACAGTGCCAAGGGATTTATCAAGAAGGAAATCGGTTTGCGGATGGAATTGAGGTATATCCCCGACATTACCTTCGTTCATGACCCTTCTCTTGAAAGCGGGAGTCACCTGGAACAATTGTTTGAGGAAGTGAGAAAAGAAGATGCCGGGGGTAAATGAGGGTTCTCTTGGGGGCCTTAAAAAAGGACAGGTTGATAAAGGCTGGGCAATTTCTGGATGGGACGTTCAATTGATGGTATACTCTTGATTGACAAGGAGGAAGGTGAAACTTCTTACGGCGTAGTCAAGAAGGTGCGTTCCGCATTGGCCGGATTAGGTGTCGGGAAGGTGGGCCACGCCGGGACACTTGATCCGTTTGCAACGGGGTTGCTCATTATCCTCTCGGGTCAGGGGACCAAGCTTTCCCCCTTTATCATGTCTGAGAGCAAAATCTACCTTGCGACCATCAGACTGGGCATTGAAACGGACACAATGGATCCTACAGGGCAGGTGACCCGCACCTCTTCGGTTCCCGTCCTGAACCCTCAACAGATCCAGGAGAAGGCCAACGGCCTTGTAGGACGAAGAGAACAGGTTCCGCCACGCTATTCAGCCGTCAAATACAAGGGGAAAAGGGCATACAAGCTGGCGCGGAAAGGAATTGAATTTGATCTCAAAAGCAGGAAGATCACCGTGCACTCCATATCAATTCTTTCCGTCGACCTCCCGCATGTCACCATGGAGGTAAGATGTTCCGGTGGGACCTATGTGAGGAGCCTTGCCGCAGAACTGGGCGGGATCCTTGGATCCGGTGCCCATCTCAAATCCCTCAGGAGATTGGGAAGCGGTTCTTTTGAGGTACGAAATGCCCTGAATTCGAAAGAGATTCCAGCAAGCGTCGGCGGGCACCCCCTTGGGGATAGGATTATCCCCCTTAGCGCGGCCCTTCCCAACATGATGGAATTGGAGGTGGGGAGAGATCTTGCAGAAAAGGTTAGGCATGGCTATCAGCCTGCCTGGGAGGAACTCAAGGAGGCCCCGGATTTTGACGGCAGCAAGGGAAGCGGGGATGGCCGTCTTAAGTTTGTTAGGGATGGTGAACTGTTGGCCATCGTAAGTATTGAACATGGCAACGGGTCCGACCATCCAATCCCAAGATTAGAAAGAGTGTTTTTGTAATCTTTTTTTGGCCTTAACGAATAATCCATAGGAGGTATCAGAAGTGGTTTTGACGCCAGAAACTAAGAGAGAGATTATTGATCGTTTCAGTCAACATGAGAAGGACACGGGTTCACCCGAGGTTCAGATTGCCCTCTTGAGCAACAGAATCAAATACCTTACCGACCATTTTAAGGTGCACAAGAAAGACCATCATTCGCGTAGGGGTCTATTGAAATTAGTTGGCAAGAGGAGAAGGCTCCTTAATTATTTAAAGAAGAAGGATGTGGAGAAATACAGGGGCGTTATCAAGGAACTCGGCATCCGAAAGTAGGAGAGTGGACAAATTTATGACTGAGAGGAACAAACGCTATCAATCTTTTCAAGAGAAGACAGTCATCAGTCTACCGAAAACCCAGTAACGCTGAAAGGAAAAGTGAAAAATGAAAAAGAAAAGTTCAATCGAGATTAACGGTCAGACCTTAAACGTGGAGACGGGTCACATCGCAAAACAAACAAGCGGATCTGTCGTCGTGACCCTGGGTGAAACAGTCGTGCTTGTCACCGCGGTATCTACAGATCAGGTTCGCGAAGGGATCGATTTTCTCCCCCTGACCGTGGAATATCAGGAGATGTCCTATGCGGGGGGACAAATTCCCGGGAATTTTTTCCGCAGGGATATGGGCCGACCCGGCGAGAGAGAGACTTTGACCTCTCGCCTGATAGACAGACCGCTTAGACCCCTCTTCCCTGAAAATTACCGCTTCGAGACCCAGGTAATTGCCAGTGTGCTCTCGACGGACAAGGAAAATGAGGCAGATGTGTTGGCCATGTTGGGCGCCTCAATGGCATTGGAAATTTCCGATATCCCTTTTAATGGGCCTATTGCCGGGGTCCGCGTGGGAAGAGTGGAAGGCAAGCTGGTAACCAACCCCACGATCAGCCAACAGGCTGAAAGTGATATCAATCTAATTGTGGCCGGTGGCCGGTCAGGAATCGTTATGGTTGAAGGTGGCGGCCTTTTTGTCCCCGAATCGGACATGATCGAAGCGATTTTTTATGGGTACGAGGCCATACAGCCCATGCTCCAAATGCAGGAGGAGTTCAGGAGGGAGATTGGAAAACCAAAAAGGGTTTTTCAGCCAGATTCGGCCGATGAAGAGCTTTATAAGAAAATCGCAGATACGGGAACCCTCCTGTTAAAAGAATCTATTTCCACCCCAGATAAGTTAGAGCGACAACTGAAGGTGAAAGAGGCCAAACGCTCTATCCTTGAGTCCATCTCCGAGTCCCACGAAGAGGGGAAATCTGGAATCGTTGAGGCCTTGGATGCTTTGGAAAAGAAGATAATCCGCGAGATGATGCTGGATGAAGGGAAGAGGATCGACGGACGTTCATTCAAGGAAGTAAGGCCCATAGAATGTCTTGTGGGTGTCCTCCCCCGTGTTCACGGCTCCGCCCTTTTTACGCGAGGGGAGACCCAGGCAATGGTCCTGACTACCCTTGGGACTGAGCGGGACGAACAGAGGATGGAATCCATTTATGGAAATCATTTCAGATCCTTTATATTTCATTATAATTTTCCACCCTACAGCGTGGGCGAAGCAAAAAGGCTGGGCGGCCCGGGCCGGAGGGAGATAGGCCACGGAGCGCTTGCGCGACGAGCACTCGCCCCCTTGCTGCCCGACAAGGAGGATTTTCAATATTGTATCCGAGTGGTCTCTGAGATCCTTGAATCCAATGGTTCTTCCTCCATGGCCAGTGTTTGTGGCGGATGCCTCTCGCTTATGGATGCGGGTGTTCCAATCCAGGAACCCGTGGCCGGGGTGGCAATGGGTCTCGTCTCCGATGGAAACAAGGTGATTGTGCTTACCGATATTATTGGTGATGAAGACCATTTCGGTGATATGGATTTCAAGGTAGCAGGTACGCGTGACGGGATTACCGCCCTTCAGATGGATATCAAAATCGACGGGATTACTAGGGAGATAATGCAAGAGGCCCTTGAACAGGCCAGGGAAGGGCGGCTTTTCATACTGGATCAGATGATAAAGGCAATAGCCAAACCGCGGACCCAGGTATCCGAATTTGCACCGGTTATCACTAGGATGAAGATCAAACCTGAAAAGGTCAGGGTCCTGATTGGCCCGGGAGGCAAGACTATCAGAGAGATTTCAAACGGCAGCGGCGCAAGGATCGACGTGGATGACGAAGGCGTCGTCACGATCTCTTCCCCGGACAAGGAATCTACAGATGCTGCCGTGAGGAGTATTGGAGAAATAATCCAGGAGGCCGAGGTAGGCAAACTTTACATGGGGAAGGTCGTCAAGATCATGGATTTCGGGGCCTTTGTGGAAATCTTTCCCGGAACGGACGGTCTTGTCCACATATCGCAGTTGGACAAGGAAAGAGTAAACAAGGTTACGGATGTGCTCAACGAGGGAGATAAAGTCCTTGTGAAGGTTTTGGAAGTAGACGAGCGCGGAAAAATTCGTCTCTCGCGCAAGGCCGCCCTTGGTGAAAGCCTGGACAATGTATCGTAAGACAGTTCTGGATAACGGTATAAGGATTATATCGGAGCGATTGGAACATCTGAAATCCGTTTCCCTGGGTATCTGGGTGAACAGGGGCTCCCGTGACGAAGAGGGTCCGGAAAACGGGATTTCCCATTTTATAGAGCATATGAGTTTCAAGGGAACCCAGAACCGCACGAGCCTCCAAATCGCCAAGGAACTTGATGCCATCGGCGGTCTTTCCAATGCATTCACAGGAAAAGAAAATACCTGTTTTCATGGCAGGGTCCTTGGCAAACATTTCGCGCTCTTATCGGATATTCTCTCTGATATTTTCTTGAATCCCACCTTTGATCTCGATGACTTGGAGCGCGAAAGGCAGGTAATCTTCCAGGAAATCAACATGATGGAGGATAGTCCTGATGATAACATACATGTCCTTTTTAACTACTTTTTCTGGCCGGATCACCCCATCGGTATGTCAGTCCTGGGTACGGGGCAGACGGTCTCTACCATTGGGAAGGAAACTATCCTCAGATATGTGAGAAAATTCTACTCTCCCAGGGAAATCCTTGTGGCGGCTGCAGGAAATGTGGACCATGAGTCCATGGTGGCCTATTTTAAGCCTCTCTTTGAGCCCGCCTCAAGTGAAGATGGCTCAACCCGGGGAAGGAGTGCTCCCCAATCAAACGCGGGCGTTTCCGTTCATTTTAGGGACCTGGAACAGGTCCATATCTGCCTTGGAGGAGAAGCACCCTCCCAGGCCAACAACAGGCGATTTGCAGCCTCCATCTTCAGCACCATTCTGGGAGGGAACATGAGTTCTCGCCTGTTTCAGGAAATCAGAGAGAACAGGGGCTTGGCATATTCTGTTTATTCTTTTCAGTCTGCCTATATTGATGCGGGCCTTCTTGGCGTCTACGTGGCAACGGACCACCGAAATGTCAATCCTTCACTTGAAACGATCCAGCGAGAGGTCATGAAGATCCGCAACGGGGATATATCCGAATCAGACCTGGCCGCGGCCAAAGAACATCTGATAGGTGGCATCTATCTGGCCTCCGAGAGCGCTGATAACCGGATGATTCGCATCGCGAAAAATGAATTTGTATTTGAGAGATATGTGAGCCACGAGGAACTGGTCTCAAACCTGGAGCAAGTAACCGTTGACGAAGTGGTTGAGATCGCCCAGGACACATTTAGGAGTGGGAGGGTTTCCCTCACCACCCTTGGCCCCATGAGGGAAGAAGAGCTTGATAAGGGGTGCCTCCAGTTCAATTAGGGCTTGAAAATCCACGTCTGCTCAAAAAACGTCTTAAAAAAATTTGCTGACCCGCGCCTATCAACCAGGTGGATCGTTGAAAAAAATACCCATCAAGTTTAAAAGACTCAGAGAGGACAAAGAACTCCACTTGCCCACCTACGAGTCTGAGGGCTCTTCAGGGATGGATATAAGGGCCGATGTCAAGGAACCTGTCCTGCTAAGACCCGGTGAAATAAGGCTTATTCCAACCGGGTTGGCTGTTTCGGTTCCCCTTGGATATGAGGCCCAGATTCGTCCGCGAAGCGGGCTGGCACTTCGTCATGGTATTGGGTTGGTAAATTCGCCTGGAACCATCGATTCCGATTACAGAGGTGAGATTGGGATTATCGTAATCAATTGGGGGTCCGAACCGTTCATGATCAGGAAAGGCGACAGAGTAGCCCAGTTAGTCCTATCCAAGATCTATCGGGCCGTTCCCCTGGAAGTGGAAAAACTTGATGACACCTCCAGGGGAGACGGCGGCTTCGGCCATACAGGGATTGCCTGAGAGGTCTCATGAGATTTTCCATTTTGGCATCGGGTAGCAGTGGAAATACCTGTTACATCGAAACCGGGAAGGCAAGCGTGCTGATAGATGCAGGGTTGAGCGGCCGAGAGACAGAACGCCGACTTGGTCTGCTGGGAAAGAGTGCCAGGAACCTCGACGCCCTCATTATAACCCACGAGCATTCTGACCACATAAAGGGTGCCGGGCCTTTGGCCCGGCGATTTGGTCTGCCCCTTTATATCAACCGCAAGACGCTGGAAAAGGGTCAGAGGGCTATGGGCAATCTGCCCAAACCGGTAATCGTTCGGACCGGCCAAACCCTGACTATCAGGGATCTCACCGTGGAGACCTTCACCAAGTGCCATGACGCTGCCGACCCCCTTGGACTTATCCTTTCTTTCGATGGAACAAGAATGGGTCTGGTCACGGATCTGGGACGTAGCACAAGGCTTGTGGTGGACCGTCTGAGAGAATGCAACGCCCTCATTGTGGAATTTAACCATGACCAGGAGATGCTGGAAGAGGGGCCTTATCCGCTGGATCTGAAGAGAAGGATCAAGGGGCCTGATGGACATTTGTCAAATAAACAGGCAGGGGAGCTGGTGCGTAAAATATGTCATGACAACCTGAATTACCTGGTTCTCGCTCACCTCAGCAAGACCAATAACAACCCTACCAAGGCCCATAAAGAGGCAAAAGATGCCCTTGGCGAATCCGGGATCACCCGGGTCAACATCTTGATCAGTGAACAGGATACTCCCTCACCCTTGATACAGCTTTAGGGTAAGTTCGCAATGAGTTCGGGCACCGTGGGGTTCAGCTGTTTCTTTCCGGCGCTCTCTAAACCTGTCGTCGTAGCGTGGCTGATATTTGGGGTTTTGCCGAAAGCATGGAGAAGCCAATAAGGGTTCAGGAGGAGAAAACCCCAAATATCAACCACTGCGAAATGGAGAAGTAAATTCACTTTGAGAGAGCGCCTTCAAGAAACACCCGAACCCCACTCCAGAAATCCTATTATTTCTCCCGGACTTATTGAGAAGTTACGCTTTAGGGCCCTGTGAAGAACGATCAAAATACCAAAAAAAGGCGGCGAAAGCGGGAATATTTCTGCAGTTGCTGCGGCAGAGAACGGCCTTTTTGTTGGTGCTGCACATGCAATTTTCAGATCTGCAATGGTTGCATGGAGGAAAATCTGTGGGGTTTCACCTGCAGCGGGGTTAACTGGCAATGCCCTGATTGCGGTGCCCTGAGGCCATTCTGAACCCAAATTCATCAACCGTATCTTATGAAGCGATCTAATATGAAAAAAGCCCCTAAAATAAGGTGCTTTCCCCTGTTTGTGTTGTTCCTCCTCTTGTTATCCACCCCGGCCGCTGCCGGAGAGACGGTGACCATCGTCTATCAAAATGACCTTCACGGATGGATCTTTCCCTCCTCCACTCGGGTGGGCATGGACGGGATGGCCCGGATTCTTAAGCCGTTGTTCCAAAGAGAACCCAGTTCCTTTTATGCTGTCTCCGGTGACCTTTTTACCGGACCCTTTCTGCCACAAAAGATGAAGGGCATGGCGGAGTTATCCATTTGGAATCATTTTTTCAAACAGTTGGACGGCCAAGGGCTTGGAAGAAGGATTCTCATTTCAGCGGGGAATCACGAATTCGATTATGGGGTCCCGGACCCGAGCTCTTTTTCTTCAGGGCTCCTCTGTGCCAACCTCGTCACCCGGGATAACCAACCCTATTATGTTGCCTCCAGGACCGTGCAGACCCAAGAGGGATTAAAGGTGGGTTTTGTGGGCCTGATTATGGAAAAGAGACCACGTCTCCTCCGGACCCTTTCAGGGAAGAAGCTAAAGGTGATCCCCAAACTAACTGCAATAAGACGCCTCCTACCGCAAATGGGGAAATTGGACCTCACCATCCTTTTGATCCACGACAACTTGTCCAACATCATCCAACTGGCATACAATTTGCCATCCCAACTGGGTGTGGATATGATCCTGTCCGGGCATAACCATGTCGTCCTTGAACAACCCCTGTCAGTAAATGGAATCCATATTTTCCAGGCGGGGGCCATGAATAGATTTTACGGCCAGGTGGATCTCCTTGTGGGTGAAGGCAGGATATTATCTCTTGAAAATCGGATCAAAGCCCTGACGCCCACCCCTTTGGAACACGCAGCCATGCGGGTAAAGGAAAAAGTAGATCAAATGAATGGTAAGACCGTGGCTATCCTAAAGCAGTCCCTGCTGGGTGTCTACTTACGTAATCAGGAAAACAGCCTGGGCGATTTTGTCACCGATGCCTTCAGATGGGCCACCAAGACCGATGTGGCCATGACCAACAACGGTTCCCTGAGGATGGATTGCCAGGTCTATCCCGGTGAATCCTTTGAGCTAAAAGAAGGTCAGTTGAGGAGCATTTCCCCCTTCCAGAACCACCTGGTGGTGGGGAAATTGACGGGGGCACAGATCACCAAGATTCTGGAAGGTGATGCCGTAGATTTTTATAATCAGGTCTCCGGCCTCACTTACAAGATGGATCTCCGGCGACCAGAGGGCAAACGAGTGGTTGAGGCCAAGGTCGGGGGTGTCCCCATCTCCCCGGATCGGATCTATACCCTCACCCATAATTCTTATTGCACCCTTCCCGAAAACATGGAAAGATATCTCCACTTGGAACCCGGTTCGGTTCGGTGGAAAAAAACAGGTCTATTGGACTATAAGGTGTTGATAGACTACGCCCGCCACCTGGGAGTCATAGATTATCCGAGCCAGGGGCAAAATAGAATCGTAATCGTGAAATAGACCGGAAGTTTCAGGTGTTGTAAACAGTTGCGAGAAATGGGATGAAAGGAGGAAAACGCATGGAACAGGATATCCTAGATACCTATTTCTACGCCCTTGTCAGGGTGATTGACGATGTCTATCAGGATGAAGATCTCCAAGATGTCCTCTATTTCATCGTTTCTCTCGCCGCAGACCTCACCGGGGCCAAGGGGAGCACCATCAGGGTGCTTGAACATGGCAGTTTTGATCTCAAGTTGATATCCAGCCATGGCCTGAGCAAGGCATACCTGGACTCAGGGGCCATAGACCATGGCAGGAGCATCACCGAGATCATGCAGGGCGATACCATAATTATTAATGACTTTGAGAACGATTCTCGAATCCAGGACCTTGAGGCCGCCAAGAACGAAGGGGTGTCATCGGTCATCGGTATCCCCTTTACGGTGAACGAGACCACCTACAGTATTCTGAGGGTCTATTTTTCCTCCCAGAAGGTCCCGACACAGGAGGAGATGGAGGTCCTGTACAGCCTTGGCAAGTTGAGCTGCCTGGCCATTGACCGTGCGGTTATGGGTGACTTCCGGGAGGGCGAACCCGGGAATAAAAAGAGTTGAACAAATTGGCTCAACGCTGCCATGATACGACCCATCCCCGGTATCAAACATCGGACCCTTGATGATCCCCACCTCCATGTGGTCCTCTATCAACCGGAAATTCCCGCAAACACCGGCAATATTGCCCGTCTGTGTGGCGCTGCCGAACTGGCGCTTCACTTGATCCACCCCCTTGGTTTCAAGGTGGACGACAAACACCTCAAGAGGGCGGGGCTGGACTACTGGCATGAGGTCGATGTCCGGCACCATTCCAGTTTCGAGGCGTTTTTGGAAGAGATGAATGGAAACGGGGGGCTGGTCGTCTTCAGTCGCCATGCCCCCATGGCCTACACCAAAGCGGAAATAAGCCGGGGTGACTATCTTCTGTTCGGTCGAGAGACCCTGGGGCTTCCGCGGCACATCAGAGAAAAATATCCCTGTTTTGCCATCCCCATCTGGGGGAATGTCCGGAGCCTGAACCTCTCAACTTCTGTGGGGATCGTGGCCTATCATTACCTCCACAAATTGGGAAGGTTCTAACCGACCTCTTTCCTCCGTTCCAGATCTTCTCTCGTTGTTATGATCCCCGGAAATTTATCAAATGGAAAGGGAGTAAACACACAAAGTGGCCAACCAGAGCATTCGGATCAAAGGTGCCAGGCAAAACAATCTCAAGGACCTGAATCTTGAAATCCCCCTGAATCACATCACCGTGATTACTGGGGTAAGCGGATCGGGAAAATCCTCCTTGGCTTTTGATACCCTCTATGCAGAGGGCCAACGCCGGTACGTGGAAACCTTTTCGCCCTATGCCCGCCAGTTTATGGAGCGTATGGACCGGCCCCTTGTGGACAGAATTGAGGGCATCCCGCCGGCCATCGCCATTGATCAGAAGGATCCCGTCCGCACCTCTCGCTCCACTGTGGGCACCATGACCGAGATTACCGATTATGTGAAACTGCTCTATGCCAGGCTGGGCCAGCTCCACTGCGGCGGCTGCGGCAGACCCGTAATACC
>JADHXI010000079.1 GCA_016783065.1 Desulfobacteraceae bacterium
AGTGAGAGGTCCACTCTGGGCCATCAATGCACCTTTCGGTTTAGGACCCAGGATCAAGTACTGGGAAAATGTGCCCGGATGGTTTCACCCTGTCCTCTTCGAATATCTCATACTAAACGAATAATGAACAAAAGACCCCTTGGGGCCGCAAGCTTGTATTTGCAGGCTCCAAAGGGGGTCTTTCAAACGTGATAACCATTTGTCGATTCCCGATTTTTATGCGGTTTATAATCGAAAAGTGATCAAAATTGCGTCTCCGGGAATATCATGATCTTCTCAAGAAGGATTGATATCGGCCGGGAAGGAAAGGGGATGAAAGCAAACGAGCAATTACGAAGTCGTATACATCTACTTTAGGAGGTATTTACTATGGTTTCACCAAAAAAAGTGGCTGTCCTTGGTTTTGACTGTGCCCTTACCCCGTTAGTGGATAAGCACATCGAGGAGGGAATCCTCCCCAACTTCGCCAAGGTATTTAAAAACGGGGTGGTGTGTGACAACTGTCTGGTTCCGTATCCAACCATCACCCCGCCCAACTGGACCAGTATCGCCACCGGGGCCTGGCCGGGCACCCATCAGGTGACCGACTTCTGGCGACATGAGCCCGGCACAACCCCGGACGGAGCGCACACCCACAGCAATTTCAACTGGGATAACGTTGAGGCCGAATCCATCTGGGAGGCCGCGGAGAAAGCGGGTAAAAAGTGTGTGGTGATGAACTACCCCACATCTTACAACGTCCACAAAAAGCTTAAGAACAGCGTTGTTGTGGGTGGAGCAGCCCTCACTCCGGGCGTATTCATGGATGAAGACCTTGCCGCGAAAATCATGGGGGTGGAACGGAAACCGGGCACGAGCTTCAAATATTCATTTTGTTCCCAGACCATGGTTTCCACCGAACCTTACCCCATGGGCGTCAAGGTTGAGCTTGTCGATGCCGAGGGATGGACCAATGTGGACGACCTGGGCGACGACCCGCTGGAATTCTCTTTCCGACACCCCTTTACGGATACTGTCTTTGATCCTGAACCAACCACCTGGCACGTGCTGGTCCGCGACCCGGGTGAAGGCTACGAAGACCTGACGCTTTCTCCATCCAAGGATTTCAGTCAGGCCTTCTGCACGGTCAAGAACGGGGCATGGAGCAAGGCCGCCAACGCCGTCATACAGCTCAAGGACGGTTCCTCCAAAGAG
This sequence comes from Desulfobacteraceae bacterium, assembly GCA_016783065.1. Classification (GTDB taxonomy): domain Bacteria; phylum Desulfobacterota; class DSM-4660; order Desulfatiglandales; family Desulfatiglandaceae; genus JABMQV01. Next base: position 1,195 of record JADHXI010000079.1, read on the forward strand.
ATCCGATTCATGGTCAAGGCCATCAAGATCGAAGGCGACGCCAGCGAAGTCACCTTTTATGTCACCCATGCTCTGCCGACCGATGGCACCTACTGGTGCCACCCTAACCAGGCCGCCGCTAGGCTTAACAAGGGCGACAATGTGGCTACCAACAACGCCGGTTACTTCAACCTGGCCCTGGGCTGGATCGACGAAAAGACCTGGCTTGAGATTGTGAGTATCCATTATGACTGGCTGGGTGATACTGCTGAGGCCCTGCTCGGCGAAGGTGACTGGGATGTTTTTTTCATGCATTCCCATCCCACGGACTATATCTACCACCACCTCATGACCGATCTGGACCCCAACACCTGCGCCAGCCCGGAGAGGTACGAGGAGGCCTGGGATATTCACCGCGAACTGTATCGTCGGGCGGACCGCTACCTGGGGCGGCTGCTGGACCTCATGGACGACGATACGCTGGTGATTCTCATCTCCGATCATGGGGCTACCCCGGACGGGCCGGGAGTTAATACCTATCGCGTGCTCAATGAGGCGGGCCTGAGCTATAAGCATAAGGTCGAAGACGCCGAATGGCTCCAATCATTACCGGCAAATGTCCGCGGCGCGTTTAGAGCGCTGCAAGAGACGGTGGACACCTCTCGTTCCAAAGCTATCGCTTCACGTGCCTGTTACGTGAATATCAATTTAAAGGGTCGCGATCCTGAGGGCATCGTAGAGCCGGAAGACTATGAAACGGTGCAGCGGGAGATCATCGACGCCATGATGACCTACGTGCATCCTAAGACCGGTAAGCGTCCCTTTGCCCTGGCCCTGCCCAAGAAAGAGGCCATGATGATGGGCCTCTGGGGCGACCAGGTAGGTGATGTGGTCTATGCCTTCTGGCCTGAATACTCCGGGCAGCACGGCAACATCCTGCCCACCTCTGATTACGGCTTGAGTACGTTGAAGACCCTATGCGTCTACTATGGCCCCAAGGTCAACGTCAAGGAAGGCCTTCGGCTTCAGCGGGTTTGCAACATCGTGGATGTGGTACCGACCATCTGCTACATGACGGGCTGGCCCCTGCCCGAGCATGCGGAAGGCGCGGTTGTCTACCAGATGATGAAAGACCCCAACCAACGGGGGTGATCTTGAAGATGAGGAGCACAGCGTGAGCCCGAACGATAAGGTAACCGTTGAATATAAAAATACGGCTAAAGAGGTCCATGAAATCCTCTTTAACTCTGAGGGAGTGCCTGATATCACCATAGACTATACGGACATTCCAACAGACCGACGCGGCGGAACATCGGTTGCGCTCTTGGCCGCTTCCGCGCTTTACTGTTTTTCCTCTACCTTATATTCGTGTCTGATCGCTCGGGGAGCCGAGGTTTTGTCTCTGACGGGACGGGCCACTGCAGAAAAGGAAAAGGATGAAGTCTATCGGACCAAAGTTGCCGGTATTAATATCGAGGTGGAAGTGGGACTGGAAGACAAAGACTTGCCCATCCTGGAAAAATGTGAGCGCATCATGGCACGAGGTTGTCTGGTCACCTACTCTCTTGAAGACGCCTTTGATATCGACTACAAAATTAAGAGGATTAGCTGAATAAAAACAACGGGGATGATGGAAAGGAGGATGCATTGGCTGCAGAAAAGAGAGCTATTCTATTGAGAGTAGCAAACAATAAGATCGAAGGCGACGGCGCCGCCTTGAAAAAATTCATGGGCAAGGCGGCGGTGTTGGCCAATTACCATGGAGGAGATGTTTTGGAGGAGGCCGCAACCGTTGAGAACGCGGTGACGACCGATGCAACCGGGCTGGCCGATGCCCTGGCTAACAATCCCGGCCTTGTGGCGGCGGATCTAGGGGAGGCGGCGGCCGCGACTTTGGAAACGGCCATTGCGGCCGCGCTGGACGCCACGGACCGGTTTACATTGGTGGTGCTTGCTGCTAGCGAAAGCCTCTACCTATATGGATTTGGTATCAAGCGAGGGGCTGCCGTGGATCGTGAGGCATTTGCGCGCGATGTGGTGCCAACGATCTGCTACGTGGCGGACCTGAAGGTTCCGGCGGAGGCCACGGGAGCAGTACTCTATCAGGCGTTAAAAGACCCCAACATGAAGCTCAAGGAAATACAAAAACTAAAGGACGGACTAGCCCGGATGGAGGCGGCGATTAGTCGCGAGAGCCGCGAGCCCTGGGATAAACATGACTGCGCGTGAATCAGTATCTGCTCATGGGACGGACCGACTCTCAGGGCCTTGCCGTGATCCTGAGCGGGGGATTGGTGGGCATGGAGACCGCCGATTTTCTCATGAGCCGGGGCATAGAGGTGACCGTTCTCGAGTTACTGGATCAGTCTCCGGTAGGCCGGAAGGACGCCCACGGGTGGTGGCTTCACCGATGTCTCAGAAAATCGGGCGGCAGGTTGATCCTGGGTGCCAGGGTGACCCGCGTCGAGCTAGAGGCGGTGGTCATCGAGCATGAAGGGCAAGAGCAGCGAGTAGAACCCGCTTCTATGGTTGTCGTCGCTCTGGGTTCGGCTCCGGTAACCAGTCTGACCGAGATTCTAAAAGAGCTGGGCGTGGAGTATTATGTGGTGGGCGATGCCAAAAAGCCTCGGAACATGCTGGAGGCTGTTCACGAAGGGCACAAGGTTAGATTATCAATTTAGGGGGTATTAATCATGACGAATAAATCGGACAGTTTAATAGAGGCCTATTTTGAAAAACCCAAGAAGACAGAAACATTGTCGGGTTTATCGGTGAAGGAGTTCTACAATCCTGAAGATACAAAGGATTTGAACTATGAAGGAGATATGGCCGATCCTGGTGAATATCCTTATACGCGAGGCATATACCGGGATATGTACCGGGGCCGCTACTGGACCCGGAGAGAGGTCTGCGGTTATGGGACAGCAGCGGAAACCAATGAGAGACTCAAGTTTCATATGAAAACAGGGGCCAGCGGTTTGAGCGTTATACCTGATATCCCCACCCAATTGGGGGTAGATGGAGACCACCCCCAGGCCATGGAAGAAGTGGGACTGCAGGGAGCCCCCTTCACGTCACTGAAGGACGTGGAAGACCTGGTTTCAGGAATACCCTTGGACAAGATAAGCATGTCCTTCAACGAGTCGGCCTCCTCCTGCCCCGTGACCTTGGCCCAGTATATCATCGTCGCGGAAAAACAGGGAGTCGATAAAGCCAAACTCAGGGGCACTATGCAGAACGATCCTCTGCATGCCCGTTACTGCGGATACCGCCCCAACAACCCCATAGACCTCAGTGTGAGGGCATCTACAGATATCATTGAATACTGCACCAAGCACATGCCCCTGTGGACAACGGGAAACGTGAACCTCTATGACTGGCGGGAAATGGGGATAAACGCCCCTCAGGAGATTGCCTTTGGGTTTTCGGTGGCCATGGCCTACATCGACGGCGTCTTGAAGCGAGGATTGGATATAGATGAATTTGCCCCCCGGCGCGGTTTTTACTGCTCCGCCCACATTGACTTCTTTGAGGAGATCGCCAAGCTTCGGGCAGCAAGAAGGATGTGGTCCCGCATCATGAGGGAGCAGTACGGGGCCAAGAATCCGCGCTCCCTGATGTTTCGATTTGGGGTGCACACGGCCGGCTGTTCTCTGGTTCCTCAACAGCCCTTGAACAATATTATTCGGATCGCCTATGAAGCTCTCGTAGCCGTGTTGGGAGGGGTACAATCGCTTCACTGCTGCTCATACGATGAGCCCATATCACTACCAACCGAGGAATCCCATCGCCTCGCCATAAGGACTCAGCAGATTTTGGCCTTTGAGACGGGTGTCGCCAATGCCACCGACCCTTTGGGGGGTTCTTACTATGTGGAGAGCCTTACCAACAGGATTGAAGAGGAAGCCACCGCGGTATTGAAAGAGATAGAGAAGCGGGGTGGGGCCGTCGAATGCATGAAAACCGGCTGGTTCGATGCCGAGGTGGAAGAAGCGGCTCTTAAATACCAGCGAGATGTGGAGGCCGGGGAACGTGTTGTGGTGGGGGTTAACGCTTTCACTATAGGCAGGGAGAAGGAGACACCAGGAGGGGTGCACCGGGTGGCCCCTGCCTCTCAGAAGCTACAGGTGGAAAACGTGAAAGAATTAAAACAGAGCCGGGATAATCAGAAGGTCAGGATGGTTTTGCAGAAGCTTCGCCAGGAGACAGAGAAAGGGGAACACGTGAACCTGATGCCTGCTATTCTGGAAGCGGTATCCAACTATGCAACCCGTGGCGAAATTATGGGGACCATCCGCCAGGTCTATGGCTACAGCTATGACTCTTTGGGGGTGGTCGAGTCGCCATTCTAGACGTACAGAGGAGGAGATTGTAAATGAGTCAAACAAGTCCCATAAGGGTAGTCATGGCCAAAGCAGGCCTCGACGGACATGATAGGGGGGTCAAGGTGATTTCAGGCCTTCTCAGGGAGGCCGGGATGGAGGTGATCTATCTGGGTCCTTTTCAAATGGCGGGAAATATTGTCCAGGCTGCCATAGAGGAAGACGCTGATGTGATAGGGCTGAGCTCACTCTCTGGAGAACATTTATCCTTCGCCCCAAAAGTGCTGGATCTCCTGAAGGACAATAAAACGGGCAACGTATTGATAATCATGGGAGGTGTTATTCCTGTGGAAGACATTCCGGTATTAAAAGAGATGGGGATTGCGGAAGTCTTTATCAGCGGTAGCTCGTCCCAATCCGTAATCGATTTCATCAGGGAAAATGTGAAGCGGGAAAGGAGGAATGTAAATTGAATTAATGGGTCCATTCCACCAGTCAGGAAAAAAATGGAGCCGAAGTCCGTTTAAGGTTTTTGACCATGATTTTCCTTCACGCAAAGGTTTGTCATTATCCACCCGGCGCTTCAAAATGGAATCCGATAGAGCACCGACTGTTTTCCTTTATTAGCAACAATTGGTCTGGTCAGCCTCTGTATGATTATGAAACCATACTGAAATTAATTCGCACAACCAAGACTAAAACAGGATTAAAAATTCGAGCATTAAATAAACTACCACCGACCTTGTCGGTGGTAGTTTATTATCGAAGTTTCAATAAAGGAGGTGCCGTGATGCTTAGAACACCGGAGCAATATGTAGAAAGTCTGAGGGATGGTAGGGTGGTCTACCAGAATGGAGAGAGAGTTCATGACGTAGCGTCGTACCCACCCTATCAAGACGAGATAGAGAGCAGGGCTACAGAGTTTTATATGGCTATGCAGCCTGAATATCGTGATCTCTTGAACATTATGGAAGATGGAGAAGAGTGCTCCTTCGCATACCACGTAATGAAAACACCCGAGGACCTTGCTAGGCGGCAGCAGATTACTCAGACCTTGGACCGCATGGGTATCAGAAGCACTAAGTTTACCGGTATTGACGCCTTGAATGGGGTGTCTTATGCTGCCCACAAGATGGACGTAGAAAAGGGCACTGATTACGGCGAGCGTATTGATAATTACCGCAAGTGGTGTCAAAAACAAGACCCGGGTATTTCCGCCACTATGAGCGATGTCAAGGGGAACCGGGCCCTTCACGCCGAAGACCCAAGACAGAAGCACAAGGATTTCTACCTCAGGATTGTAGACCGGACCCGCGATGGTATAGTGATAAGCGGCTGCAAGTGCCATATAAGCGGCGCCATTGTCTCCAATGAGCTTCTTTGCATGCCCTCCCGCAACCATGATGAGCCAGGCAAGGACTATGCCGTGTCTTGCGCCGTACCGTGCAATGCCAAGGGATTAACCTTCATTGCAACCGACATGGAAATTGACAGGGGACTTGGGCTAGGTGGGGGGGGAAGTCCAATGGTAGTATTTGACAATGTCTTCGTCCCCAACGAGAGGGTTTTCCTGGCTGGTGAGTGGGAGTTCTCCCGGCTGTTTACTACCTCCTTCGCCCGCTACCATCGCTTCAGTATAATCAGTAACAGAGTCTCTCGCATCCAACAAATCGCCGGACTGGCCAGGTTGATTGCAGAGTACAATGGGCTGACGCATGCCACGCGTATCCGGGATATGCTAGCTTGGCTTGCCATGTTTGCCGACATGGTCGAGGCTATGGGTAAGGCGGCCGCTTTAGACAGTAAGGTGGACCCGGAGATAGGCCTGGCGGCGCCGAATGAAATTTATTCCAATTGTGCCAAGTTTTTCTGCGCTGACAACATGCATCAGGCGATAAAATACCTCCAAGATATTACTGGAGGAATTGCCGCTACCATGCCTTCGTGGAAGGATTGGGAGAACCCCAAAACCCGCCCCTATATTGAGAAATATCTGGGGGGTGACGCCAGATATCCAACTGAGGAGAGGATACGAACCCTATTTAAGATCAATGAGGTGGCCTCCGCCCCTGCGGGAATCGCTTACCTTCACGCGGAGGGGTCTCCGGCAGCCCAGCAGATGATGATTTACGAGCGGGCTGATTGGGAGCGGTTCAAGGCAGCAGCTAAGCATTCTATGGGCATGAAGACAGACCACCCTGAATTTAGGGACCTGCCTCTGCCTACAGAGCACCTATGGAAGCTTCCGAGTAAGTAGCTGCATCTTCAATGGCAGAACACAAGTATGAAGACCGTGCGCTGCGTAGGTTCGCAATTCCAGTCTACGGGTTGAACAGGATATATCGCTTAATAAATTCCGTAGTACCTGATATAGCACATATTAACTGGTACTGCTTATCAAGAATACGTTATTTGGCGCTAGGTGTCTTGGGCCGCAAATTCTTAAACATTATTTAGGATTAACAATAGGGTTAATACGAAGTTCATTAAGATAAGAATTTTGAGGAGGCTGCTTATGTTACCACTTGAGGGAATAAAAGTTATAGATTTTACGACCTGGGTCTTTGCGCCTGCTGCAAGTGCCATCCTTGGGGATTGGGGGGCGGATGTTATAAAGATAGAGGACCCGACGACAGGGGATCCACAGAGGGCTATAATTTCTGTAGCGGGATGGGATGTTCCTGAGGTGAATTTCACCTGGGAACTGTACAATAGAAACAAGAGGGGTATGGCTATTGATCTTCGAATCAAGGAAGGTCGAGATATCCTTTACAGGCTCATTGAAGATGCTGACGTTTTCGTATCCAACCTTCAATCGAATGCCCTGAAAAAACTTTTTGTAGACTATGATACTTTGTCTAAAATCAATCCTAGACTTATTTATGCTCATGGTACCGGCTATGGAAATAAGGGACCGGAAGCAAGCAGAGCCGGATACGACCATGCAGCTTTTTGGGCCAGGGGGGGTATCATGGCTAAATTGGGCGAGCCGGATTCAATTCCTCCAAAGGGCCTGGGTGCCTTTGGTGACAGCACAGGATCTATTGCCTTGGCAGCCGGTATTGTTCTGGCGTTGTTTGGTCGGGGAAAATCAGGGACCGGTCAAGAGGTAAACGTGTCTTTATTCGGCACTGCTCTCTGGTGTAATAGTCTCACTATTGCCGGAGCCGAATTAATGGAGGAGGTAGCGGAGAGGGAATCACGAAAAGAAACCCGAAATCCGCTCTATAATTCCTATGAGTGTAAGAATGATAAATGGCTCATGGTCGTATGCCTGCAATCAGACCGCTACTGGTCTGGATTCTGTAAAGTTTTAGGTTTGGAATCGCTTGAAAATGATCCCAGATTTGAAAACATTTTCAAACGCTCGGAAAACGCCAAAGAATTGATTAAAATTTTAGATAAAAGTTTTATCAAGTTTGATCGGGAAGAACTTGGCAGATTATTTGATGAAAATGGCGTTCTGTGGACCCCTGTCCAGACACCGAAGGAGGCGGCCAATGATCCCCAGGCGATCGCCAATAGGTTCGTAGTTGAGGTTGAGCACCCGAGTCATGGAAGCTATAAGAGTATATCCAGTCCGGTTCAATTTAACAAAACTCCTTTCGCCATTCGAAACATAGCGCCTGAATTGGGTCAACACACAGAAGAGATCTTACTTGAAATCGGATATACATGGGACGACATAACGGCCTTTAAAGAAGCAAAGGCTATAATTTGAATTAATATCAAAACGAATTAGGGTCGGACCATGGTAACAGATTGAAATGGTTATGGAAATTATCAAAATTGAGTCCTGTAGGAGGCTTGAAACCGCTTTTTTGACACCGAAATGGGCCGTTTAAGAAAGAACACTTCTCGTATAATTCTGCGGATTTCTCTTAAACATCCGTTTTTGACATCAAAAACGTGGGTTTAAGCCCCAAAAAATGGATCATTTAAGGCTTATTCTCTGTAATTTCAGTGCAATGGCTTGGTCCGACCGAAAGCGCCGAAGAAAGGGGTGAGTAAATGAGCCAATTGAGGAAATTGTTCGAACCAATTAGGGTAGGACAACTCGAACTGAAAAACAGATTAGTGAGACCCGGGATGGTCAGTAACTATGGGGCCAACGAAAGAATGACTGACCGTATGAAGAATTTCTATACTGAGATTGCCAGGGGTGGTGTGGCTCTCATAGTCACGGGAGCCATGGCCTCTATGGACCTCGGTGTGACGCCGCGAGGCTTAGGAATATACAAGGATGAATTCATCCCCAATCTCCGCGAACTGGTCAGGGTTGCCCACGATGGAGGTGCCAAGATCGCTGCCCAGCTAGGGGCTCCCGCCCTGTGGAGAAGCGGTGAAGGAAACCAGCCCGAGGTGGTTGGCCCTTCCGATGTCATGGTTAATCCAAGAGGAGATACTCGGCCCAGACCCTTGACTGTCGAAGAGATCAGGCAGATGGTTGATGCCTTTGGGGAAGCCACCCGCCGGGCACGGGATGCTGGATTCGACGCCGTTGAATTCCATGCTGGAGTTGGAGCACTTATCAATCAGTTCATCTCAACCTACACCAACAAACGGACAGATGAATACGGCGGTGAACTGCAGAGCAGGATGAGATTCCTCCTCGATATCATCGATATGGCTCGGAGAAAAGCCGGAGAAGATTATACCTTGCTTGTCAGAGTCTCCGGCGCTGATTTCATGGAGGGCGGGCATACCCTTGAGGACACCATGCTAGTAGCCCCTATATTGGAGAGGGCTGGCATTAAGGCTATAAACGTGACCACCGGCTGGCACGAAGCCCCAGTGCCCTCGTTCCACGCCTCGGTTCCCCGTGGCGCTTGGACTTACCTTGCTGAAGGGGTTAAGAAGGTAGTCAGTGTGCCCGTTGTCACAGGAACCAGGATTCCTGACCCCGTTCTGGCTGATCAGATTCTAGCAGAAGGGAAGGCTGACCTGATTTACATGGCTCGACCTCTTATCGCTGATCCTGAACTGCCCAATAAGGCCGGGGAAGGGCGCTTTGACGACATCCGGCCGTGCATAGCTTGCTCCCTCTGCTTCAGTAGCATTCTGAGAAGAGAGCCTGTGGTCTGCGCCGTGAACGCCAGGGCTGGTCGAGAAGGGGAATATCGAATCGAGCCAGCGAAAGAGCCAAGGAAGGTATTTGTTATCGGCGGCGGCCCTGCCGGGATGGAAGCAGCTAGGGTAGCTGCAATGAGGGGTCATCAGATTACCCTGGCTGATAAAAATGACCAGCTTGGTGGTCTCATGCGCGCAGCCGAGGTGCCCCCGTACAAGGAAGAGATAGGTTACTTCACCAAGTATCTGGCAGGACAAATGTATAAGTTAGGCGTTGATGTAAGACTTGGCAAGGAGATCACTGCGGAAGACGTCGAAGCGGTGAAGCCTGAAGTGGTCATTATAGCCACCGGGGCAACGCCCATAATACCGGACATCTCTGGAGCAAAGGGAAATAACGTAGTCACCGCAATAGATGTTTTAACTGGCAAGGACGAACTTGGCGAGAAGGTGGCGGTAATAGGCGGGGGGATGGTGGGATGTGAAACAGCGGAGTTTCTCGCCCAGAAGGGCAAAAAAGTCACCATCCTAGAAATGCTGGGACGCATCGGCATGGATATAGAGGCAACCAATAGATGGGTTGTTATGCAGAGATTGAGAGCAGCACGGGTCAGGATGGAAACCAAGGCCAAGGTGGAGGAGATAACGGCCAAAGGCGTAAGAGTCAGTCGGGATGAGGGAAGTGAGTTCTTTGAGGTTGATAGTGTCGTTCTCGCTGCAGGAATGGAAGCGAACCGTAAGCTTGCCGATGATCTCAAGGATAAAGTTGATACGCTGCATGTGATCGGGGACAGTGATCAACCGCAGAAAATGGCTGAGGCTATTGAGAGCGGCTTACGTATTGGCTGTACGATATAGTCCGAACTGAAGCTGCAAATGGAGTATAGAGGATCGATTGATAATGATATCCCTTAGGAAAAGGGGAGGGCAGGTTGAATGAAACGGAGAGGGAATAAGAGCATTAGGGCATGGAATGGGGTTCTCCTAACCCTAATTTAATTCAAACAGTTTCAAACCCATCGAATCCTCGCAACGATCGAGAACATCGATCAATCGTTCATAGATGACTAGTTAACCAACCGAGTATAAACGAGCAAATCTTATTCTATGGGGAGGTGTAATAATATGGATTTTAGACTTGATTATACGGAAGATCAGGAACAATTTGCACGAGAGGTTCGGGCGTGGCTTGAAGAGAATGTTCCCGAGGGACTGGAACCCATCAAGGACGTCAAGAAGATGTCCATGGAACAGTGGGAGAAAAGGCGGGAATTCACCCGGGCCCTCGGCAAAAAGGGGTGGTTGTACCCGAGATATCCAACCGAGTATGGCGGCGGAGGATTGGGGATTGACGCTCATTTCGTCCTTATTGAAGAGCTGGCCAAATATGACTTTTCTCTCCCTCCCCTCTACGATATGGGAATCTTGTGCGCGCCGGCCATTCTCGCTTGTGGTACGGAAGAGCAAAAGAAGCACCACCTCCCACCCATGTTCAGGGGTGAGGTCCTGACCTGGCAGCTTTTTACGGAACCGGAAGCCGGCACCGACGCTGCAAATCAACAGACCAACGCGCTGCGTTATGTCAAAGAGGGGGACCATTTCGTCGTAAACGGACAGAAGATTTTCGTCGGCTCTTATCCCTCAAAACCGGAGCAGTTCTATCTGCTGACCCGGAGTGACCTTGACGCACCCAGACATCAGAACCTGACCAGTTTCGTCATTCCGGCTGATCTGCCGGGCATTACGGTCCAGCCCCTCGATCTGTTCATCCTATCCGCATTCCCTGCCACAACCGGTCCTACGGGAGCGAATATAGAAGGGGTCAAACACACCGTCTTCTTTGATGATGTGAAGGTTCCCGAGTCGTGCATGATCGGCAAGGAAGGGGAAGGGTGGACGGTTACGACTGCGACATTGGATGTGGAGCATGGAGGTGGATTCGGCGGGGCCACCGGCAATTGGGTCTTGGAGGGCTTTTTTGAGCAATGCAGGAATAATCCCGCTGTGTTGAAGCGTTTGAGAGAAAACCCTCAACTGGTGGAGTGCGTGATAGATATCTATACCATTGCCCAGATCCAGCGCCTGTGGGGCTTGAGAAACGCCAGCGGCGTGGGCGGCTTCTATGCAGGTCCCCAGCTTGCCCTTTTTCTGAAAATATCCGGGACAAGGATTGCCCCGCAAATGGCAAAGGTCCTGGGCCCTCAGATCTTCGCGGACGAAGGACCCTGGAACATGGAGAATAGTCTCTTTGAAATAGGTCAACGCTGCGCCGTCGCCCTTGCTCCGGGCGGAACCCCGGAATCGTATAAGATAAACATTTCCCGCGCCCTTGCCATGGGACGATAGACAGGAGGTGGACCATGTATCTCAATCTGGATCTCAGTGAAAGCGAAAAAATGCTAAAGAGAACGGCTCTGGATTTCATGCGGCGGGAGGCCCCCAATGAAACTATCAAGGCGCTTCTGGAGACCGAAATAGGCTGTACCGATGACCTGTGGCACAAGATCGTGGAGATGGGCTGGGCTGGGATTATTATTCCGGAAGCATATCAGGGCGAAGGGTTTCCCCTGACCAGCGCGGGTGTGCTGTTGGAGGCGCTGGGTTCAGGTCCCCTTCCCGGACCCTATTTTTTTTCCGCAATATTAGGGAGCCTCATCGTGATGGAAGCCGGCATAGAAGAGCAAAAACAGGAGATCCTGCCGAATCTTGCAGAAGGGAAACAGATCCTGACCCTGGCCTTGACCGAACCCGAGTATAGCTGGGAGTCTGATGGGGTCCGGACAAAGGCCGTAGAAGACAACGGCGATTTTGTTCTCGACGGGGTGAAGCTCTTCACCCCGGAGGCAAAAACAGCAACCCATTTTATTGTCGCGGCCCGTACACGGAATAACGCTGACCCCGTGGACGGGATCTCTCTCTTTCTGGTAGACAGCCGCTCCGACGGCCTTTCCGTAAACCGAATCCCGGGCTTCCTGTCCGGAAGAAGCTTCGAAATAAAACTGAACAATGTCAGAGTTCCCGGGACGGCCCTGATTGGGGAAAAAGATAATGGTTGGGACGGGTTGCAACAGGCCATCACAAAATCCATACCCCTTCTTTGTGCCTACAAGGTTGGAGGATCTCAGGCCGTTGTCGAGATTGCCCTGGAGTACAGTCGATCCAGGGTGCAATTTGGTCGCCCAATCGGCCGTTTTCAACGCGTTCAAGACATGATTATCGAAATGGTGAATCATGCGGACGCTGCCCGCTGGACCACCTATGAAGCCCTCTGGAAGCTCGATACCGAAAGACCTGCGGCGGAAAGCATCTATCTGACGAAAATGATTTCCAGTACGGCCTACTGGGAGGTATGCACCCTGGCCCATCAGGTCATCAGCGGCGTGAGTTATTCGGAAGAGCACGCGGTCAGCTTCCATACCAGGGCATCCCGCTATCTTTTCCATTTACTGGGCGATCCTGCCTATCATCGGCATAAACTGGGACAACTGCTGGTGCCACAATAGCGCTCCGGTCAGATTTGGCATCCTATCAGCCCGTTGCGGTCGGTTGCATGCACCGGAGGCATATGCGTAACTTCTCAATAAGTGAGGATTGTATGGAATTGATCGTCTGCCTGAAGCAAATACTTGACCCTGAGGCACCACCTGACAGTTACACCATTGACCAGGAAGCGAACAGGATTTTTCTCCCCCCTGAGATTGCACCCGTCATCAGTACGTTTGATGAAACGGCCCTGGAAGCCGCGTTGAGATTGAAGGATACGCACGGCGGCAGGATAACCGCCCTCAGCATGGGCAACAAATTCGTATCGGACGTAATAAAAAAGGCCCTGGCAGTGGGGGCTGATGAACTCATACTTCTGGAAGATGTGTCTTTTGAGGGCGGTGACGCCTGGTCCACCGCGTATGCCCTTGCTGAAGCAATAAAGAAAATCGGTCGTTATGACATCATCTTCTGCGGGAGGCAAGCAGCGGACTGGGACTCCGGCCTTGTAGGCGCAGGCATCGCTGAACTGCTCGGACTGCCCAGTGTCACCCTGGCCAAAAAGGTAGACATAACCGACAAAACAGTGACTGTGGAACGCGTGGCAGGGGATGGCTTTGAAATAGTTAAAGTGCCTATCCCATGCTTAATAACGGTCTCCAATGAACTGGGAGAGCTTCGCTTAGTGCGTTTAAAGGGCGTCAGGCGGGCAGAGAAGATCCAGCCGACGGTCTGGAAGCCGGAGGATATCGGGGCCGATCCTTCCAGGATCGGCTCAAGGGGAAGACTGACAACGCTCCACAAATTGTTCAAGCCCGTGAAGGAGACACAATGCGAGATCATCGAGGGTGAGGATGTGGCGGAAGCAGCCGTCAACCTGACCCTGCGGCTGCGTGAGGCAAAGCTACTATAGGAGGATCATATGACTGAACACAAGGGCGTACTCATCATTGGGGAGATTATCGAGGAGAATCTTGCTGCCGTGACATTGGAGCTGCTGGGATGTGGAAGAACACTGGCCGATAAATTGGGAGAAAGGCTTTCTGGGCTTTTGATGGGAAGCGATACCAGACCTCATGCTTCCAAAGCCATCGCCTATGGAGCCGACAAAATCTATATCATGGAAGACCCTCTGTTGGAAGATTATCAGAGTGATCTGTATTTGGCCGCAGTTGAGAAAATGGTGAGGCGGGTCATGCCCAAAATCGTGCTTATGGGCCAAACCCCCATGGGACGCGACCTGGCTCCAAGGCTCGGATTCAGGATGCATGCGGCTGTATTAATGGACTGTGTGGAGCTGGATATTGACACCCAAACGGGCCGGCTTTTACAAGTTCGCCCCGTTTACGGGGGAAATGCCAGGGCGGTTTTTACTTCCGAAACACGCCCTCAGATGGCAACCGTGCGCTCCAAGGCCATGTCGCCCCTGGAACGGAACAGCTCACGAAAAGGCGACATAATCGAAATCAAACCGGAGATCGATCCTTCAGCCATGAGGACCAAATTACTGGAAAAAGTGAAAGAGGAGGTAGCGGGCATAAAGATCGAGGATGCTGCAATACTTGTAACCGGCGGCCGGGGAATCGGCGGCCCCGAGGGCTTTGAACAGCTTGAGGACCTCGCCGGATTGCTGAAGGGAGCCGTGGGAGCAACCAGGCCTGTCGTGGATAGCGGCTGGTGCCCGACCTCGAGACAGATCGGACTTACCGGGAAGGTCGTAGCCCCTGACCTTTATATTGCCGTAGCCCTTTCTGGGTCATCCCAGCATATGGCCGGATGTTCGGGAGCAAAGCATATCGTGGCCATCAATAGTGACCCCCAGGCAAATATCTTCAGGGAAGCCAGCTTCGGTATTGTAGGGGACTGGAAAAAGGCGCTGCCGTCATTTATCGAGAAGGTTCGGGAACTTTTGAAGGAATAGGAAACAGGAGAGCTGATATGGGTATGGTTCCTGATGAAGAGACGATTGAAACATTGATGGAAGTGGGCGGTGAAGGCAAACCGCTGTTCAATATGTGTTATCAATGCGGGAGCTGTACCGGCACATGTCCATGGAACCTGGTGAAGCCCTTTACGGTCCGCAAGATCATGCACAAGGCGCAGTTGGGTCTGATCGAATTCGATGACGAGGAGATCTGGACCTGCACGACCTGCGGAGCGTGCGTTGCCCGATGCCCCCGTGGTGTGGAGATCATCGATGTGATGGTGGCATTCCGAAAGGTCGTTGCCGAGATGGGGGTGGCCAAGGTTCCCGACTCTCTCCGTCTCAGCGTGAAGAATATCCAGGGCGTGGGAAATCCTCAGGGTGAACCCCGGGACAAGCGCGGCGATTGGTGCGAAGCCGCGGGCGTTGAAGCCTTCACGCCGGATAAAGAATACCTTTATTTTTCGTGCTGCGTCCCGGCATACGATGGCAAAATCCGCAGAATGGCCCTATCCGCCGCGGAAGTGCTGAAGAAAGCCGGGGTTGATTTCGGTGTCATGGGCAACGCTGAACGATGCTGTGGCGAAAGCGTACGCAAGGCCGGAAACGAAAAGGTATTCCAAAACCTTGCCCGAAGCAACATTAGAACATTTGCCGGGGCCATGAAGGTGATTACCGCTTACCCCCATTGCTACCATACATTCAAGAACGAATATCCCGGGCTTGGCGCTGAATTTGAAACCATTCACTATACGCAACTGCTGGATCAGCTCATCCGGGACAGGAAGTTAACGCTCCGGAGAGAAGTCAAAAAGAAAGTGATTTATCAAGATCCCTGTTATTTGGGCCGGCACAACGGTGAGTACGGGGCATGACGTAGGGTACTTCAAGCCATACCAGGCTTGGAGCTTATCGAATTCCCTAACAACCGCGATAGTGCCGTCTGTTGCGGCGGCAGCAGCAGGATCTGGATGGAGACCCCGCCGGGCGAGAGATTGTTCGAACTGAAAGTAGGGCAAGCGATTGATGCCGGTGCCGAGGTGCTGGCGGTTGCCTGTCCATATTGCATGCTGATGTTTGACGATGCCGTCCTGGTGACGGGGAAGGAGAATAAAAAAAGAGATGGCGCAGAAACTTCTTTCTCCGGATCTGGTTCTCGATACAGTAGAGAGAATACAGGGGCAAGAACGAGATGCTGTCATCGTTTCTTTAACAGCGTCTGATGAAGAACACATCAAGATGGAAAAGGATTTTCTGATGATGCCAAACAGGATGAACGTCTCCTTTACCCGCCCCAGATCAAAACTGATTGTTGTCGGGAGCAAGAGGTTGTTTAGGGTGGTGCCGGCTGACCGTGACGAGCAATATGAGGAAGTAATAGGTGACAGGACAGTCTTGAGATCCAAGGGTATAACGTTGACGAATCATTTCAAGGGGTGGTATTTCCACGTGAAAGAGTCACAGCGGATAGTGGAAGCCACAGATCTGGCCAAAAAATTATTGTAGGTTAATAATGATAGTAATAGATGAAAAACAAGCTGGCTTCATTTGAAAATATGGTTATATGGAACGGTTTTTAGCTTGAAATATCCTAAAACATCCATTAGTTGAGTACTCTCTATTTTATTAACCGTTTAAATAATTCATAAAGGAGGGGAGAGCATGAATAAGGGGGATTTGGTCAAGAAGGTAGCCAAGGTGGTCAACACCAAAAAGGAGGCTCAGGCAGCGGTGGATTGCGTTTTTGAAGGCATAACCAAAGCATTGAAAAAGAAAGATTCTGTAACAGTTGTAGGATTCGGGTCGTTTAAAGTGAGTAAAAGAAAGGCCAGGAAGGGAAGGAATCCTCAAACCGGGGAAGCGATTAAAATCAAGGCAAAGAAGGTGCCCAAATTTGTAGCAGGAAAGGCTTTAAAAGATGCTGTGAAATAATCTGTATTGAAACAGGTTTTATAAGCCCTCATTGTGGGAATAACTATTCCTAATGAGGGTTTTTATTGATTGTCCTATTGATCTTACTCTAATCTATTTTCTCCTCTTCCTCAAAGTCGTCCATGGCATCCATCGCGGCCTCGGCCTCCACTTTCCAGTGTGGTTCCTTTTGGAGTATCCCGAGCTCATCCTGTACCGAATGGAACAGCTTGGCCATAGTTCGATCAAGATAACTGTAGACATACATGGTCATTGGATTCCAGGTGGGGGACGAGAGGGACTTGAAGACGCACTGCTTGGCGGTGTACAAAAACCGCATATAATCGCATATAAGCACAAACGGCCTCAGTAAGTTACTGAGACCGTTAAGGAAATATCGAGGTGGTGCCGAAGAGGGGATTCTTTTAGTGCTAGTAATTTCAACTACTTACAGGCCCCAGGGTGCGTTATTTTACGCTTATTTGCACCCTATGTGCACCCACGTCGTCAAGTCGATTAACCGCCTCTCTGTTACTGCCCGGAATAAGGTGTCC
>JADHXI010000080.1 GCA_016783065.1 Desulfobacteraceae bacterium
ATTTATGTTGTCAAAGAGCGCTTTTTTAATGCTTGGGGGCAACTGAAAAGATTTTTCACCCTATTTGACCAATGTTATGAGCGTGAGCTCAGAATGATCGCTTAAACAATTCCTGACTTTTTACGAGACCGTCAAAATTGGCGCTTGAAAAGGGGAATGAGGGTTTCGGAATCCTCATCCCCCTGTTTTCAAAAGGCTAAAGTGTTACCCTTTTGATGGAGTCAGTCAAAGCGATCGACGGTCCCTACATGATTTCCTCAAGCTCATCTTTTGAAACTTGATAGGTCTTGTCAAATTCCTCCCAGAACTTCTTATCCTTGTTCTTCCACCCGTGACCAAACCGTCCATCAAAAAAGGAACTCAAATTGGCAAACCAGTTCCCGGATTTTTCTATGCCCTTCTCTTTGGCCAGGAATATCTCTTTGAGATAGATGTCTATGTCGACAATCTTGTCCTTGGGAATATAGGATTTGGCCCCCAGTTTGATTGAACCAACCAGGTTATCGGCATCCAACCCGTGGGCTGTGAGCATCAGTGCCGGGATCTTTCTCGCCACTGCGATTTCCAATAGATCAAATCCCTTGACTCCCATGATATCCAAAATGACCGCATCATAATTGTTGCTTTTCAGGAGGTCCTTGGCTGATTCAAAATCTGCAGCGGTGTCAACTTCGCACCGGTCAAGAATCTCCTCAAGAGTCTCCAGGATGTCATGCTCATCATCTACTACAAGTATGTTTTTTCCCTTCAAAATATCATCGCTGGCCATGATTACCATTCCTCCCTGTCATTCGTATTCACGTTTAAAGGTCTGATTTATCCCGAAAAGTTACAACACCTTATAGCTGGCGAAGGATATAGTCAAGGCGCGAATCACCCCCATTCCCGTCAATTGCGTAATTGATGTTAATCCGGGATCATTTTTTCCGCCCCCTCCCAAGAAAATATTTGCTTTAGCAAAATTGATGGGCTATAAGCACTGACATAGAGACCGACCGGTCTCCCCCTTTTGCCGTGAGTTACAAAGCCCCACCATGGACCTCAAAGAAAAAATCGTTATCGAGTCTCTCAAGCTTTTCTCTCTAAAAGGTTTTTTGAATACTTCCATTCATGACATATTAGAGGCGGCCAACACATCAAAAGGTGGGTTTTACAATCATTTTGAAACCAAGGAAGAGCTCTTCTTCGCCGTCTTGAGTGAAGCCAAGAGGATCTGGCGGGGAGCCACCCTTGCAGGACTGGATCAGGTGGAAAAACCTGTTGAAAAGGTAAAAAAACTCCTGGAAAACTACCGGGATCGGTATTTGAAAGACAAAACAAATTTTCCGGGAGGCTGTATTTTTGTCGCCCTTTCCGTGGAACTGGACGATCAAAAACCCGCTCTATCTCGTGAACTCAATAAAGGATTTTCCGGCCTGAAGGCAATGATCAAAAAACTCCTGGATCAGGGAAAGAAATCGGGAGAATTAAAAAGAGATGTTGACACAAAGGCCGTCACCGAGATGATCTTTGCCGGCATGTTGGGGGCGTCCGTTATTTATGGCATGGAAAAATCAAATGCAAGCTTGGACCAAACAATTGGCTCCCTGATTGAATATCTCGACAAACTGGCCCTTTGAAGCGCCACGCTTGACAAAGGATACCCGGCGCCCAAGCTGAAACATCCGAGCACAAAGTGCGTACGACCGGTTTTCCTAGAAACCACACCGGAAAGCGGGTTTTTGGCTTAAACATCAACTATGGAGGAACCGTTATGGATTTTCAGTTTTCTGAAAGAGAGGAGATGTTAAGGAAGGCGGTGAGGGAATTCGCTGAAAATGAAATCCCGCCAAAGATGGAAGCAATGGAAGAGACCGGGGATTTTCCGACTGAGCTTCTGAAACCTATGGCCGAGGTGGGGATTACGGGCATCATTACACCAACTGAATACGGCGGCGTGGGCCTGGGATATTTAGCCAGGACCATCGTCCTGGAAGAACTGGGCAGGGTTTGTGGGGCCATGCCCATGGCCCTTCAGGTCCATCATATGGGGTGCGCTGTTATCAATGATTTTGGGACAGACGCGCAGAAAGAAAAATACCTTGTTCCCCTGGCCAAGGGGGAGACCATGGGATGTGTGGCTGTCACTGATCCGACCGGTGGTTCGGACGTTGTGGGTATGAAGAGCTCGGCAGAATTGAAGGGGGACAAATACATCCTCAGCGGCCGAAAGTGCTTTATCACCAATTCTCACACCTCGAATTACTGGGTGGTCATCGCCAAGACAGCTGAGGGTGCAAAGGGGCTCAGCGCATTTATCGTGGATAAGGATGCGCCCGGAGCCAAACTCGGTCGAAAAGAGAACAAGTTTGGTCTAAGAGGGGCCAATACCGGGGAACTTGCCTTTGACAACTGTGAAATTCCAAAGGAAAATCTGCTGGGTCAGGAAGGTGGCGGGCTGGCTGTGGCCATCAAGACCATCAGCGAGACGGGTCGGACTGGAATGGCCGCCACAGCCCTGGGGATCTTGACTGCCGCCTATGAAGAGGCTGGAAAATTTGCCAACGAACGCGTGCTTTACGGCAAACCCATCAGTGCGCTGCAGGCAATTCAGTTTTATATGGCCGAAATATACACTCAGCTCGAAATCTGCCGTCTGCTCTGCTACCGGGCTTCGTGGCTCAAAGACCAGGGTATGCGGTGTGACAATGAAGGCGCCTTGGCCAAATACTATACCTGTGAAGCCGCGGTCAATGCAGCCAAAAAGGCGATCGAAATCCACGGCTCTTATGGCATCATGAAAGAATACGCGGTCCAACGGTTACTGAGGGACGCCGTGGTGACAGTCCCTTCAGGGGGTACTGCAGAGATTGCAAAGGTGGTGCTTGCCAGGGCGGCACTGGCGCCTTTCAAGAAATAGTCCCACACAACATTTTTTATGAGCATCCCATTGGGGATCGTTGGACCCTCTGCATGTAAGGAGGGACAACGGGACAATCCGTTCCTTCCCTGTTGAACCAAAGGGGGCTGAAATAATTAAAACCGTTTCAGGTTTTGAGGGCGAAACAAACCTATGAACAGAATCATTGTCTGTATGAAGCCGGTGCCGGATCCACAGCACTGGAACAAGGTCTCCATGGATCATGAAACCCAGACCTTGAAGCGGGAGGGCATTCCCACCATCATCAACCCACTGGATAAGCACGCATTGGAGGCGGCCCTCTCCATCCGGGATGCTCACGGGGGAGAGGTGTTATTGCTTTCCATGGCCCCCCCTTTTGTCACCCCAACCCTAAGGGAAGGACTGGCCATGGGGGCCGATAGGGCCATTTTGTTGTCTGATCCCGTGTTTGCGGGTTCTGACACCCTCGCGACAGCCCACATCCTTGCCGCCGGATGCCGGTGGATAGGAGAATTCGATCTGGTGCTTTGCGGCAACATGACCATCGATGGATCCACGGCCCAGGTCGGTTCCCAACTGGCTGAACTGCTGGATCTTCCCAGTGTCATGCATGTGATTGATCTCCATCGGAAAGAGGATCATCTGTTGCGGATTACCCAGAAGATAGAGCACGGGTATGTCAGGCTTGAGGCAGAACTTCCCCTTGTGATTTCTGTTCGAAAGGAACTTAATAAGCCCAGGTATACCCCCTTTACCGGGATCCTGGCCGCCGAATCAAAAGAAATCAACATGCTTTCTAACGAGGAGCTGCACATAGATACCGGTCTTATCGGTCTTGAGGGCTCCCCCACCAAGATGGCAGGCCTGGAACTCCGCCGGTTTAAAAGAGAAAAGGAGCGGGTCGAAGGATCTCCCGAGGAGATCGTCCAGGTCCTTGTGGACAAGATTCACCGGTACGGGATAATTTAAAGAAAAAATTGAGCTAAACCACCTAAGACACCTGA
The DNA here is from genome assembly GCA_016783065.1 of Desulfobacteraceae bacterium. Classification (GTDB taxonomy): domain Bacteria; phylum Desulfobacterota; class DSM-4660; order Desulfatiglandales; family Desulfatiglandaceae; genus JABMQV01. The sequence continues at coordinate 3,886 of JADHXI010000080.1, forward strand.
AATGAAATACAATTAGAATTAATAAAACTTTGAAAGATAACCTGACCAGCTTTTGGCACTTTTTAGCCCTTGAGGCAGCTTGATGAACAAAAATGATCATGATGGGATCTGGGTATTTGCGGAGCAGAGGAATGCTGAACTGCATGAAGTAACCCTCGAGCTCTTGGGGAAGGCCAGAGGACTTGCCGGTCAGAATCAGGGAAAAGTAACGGCAATAATCCTTGGGCAAGGGATAAAACCCCTTGCACAAACCCTTCTCAATTATGGGGCTGATTCTGTCCTTGTGGCGGATAACCCCGTGCTGGACCCCTACCGACTCATCCCTTATTCCCTTGTTTTTGAGAAACTGATAAAGGAATACCATCCCGAGATCTTGCTTATGGGTGCCACTTTCATGGGGGTTGAACTGGCCCCCCGGGTGGCGGCCAGGGTTCGGACCGGTCTCTCGGCTCACTGCGTTGATCTCAAGCTTGACAAAGACGGGAAACTTCTTCAGGTGGTGCCGGGATGGGGTGGCGGGGTTATTGCGACCATCGCCTGCCCGGACCATAGACCTCAGATGGCCACCGTCATGCCGGGCACCATGAAGCCCCTCTCTCCCGAGGAGAGAAAGGGAGAGATCAAAGAGATCGAGATTAATCTGCCCGACAAAGATCTTGGCCCAAAGGTGCTGGAGATCAAGAGGGAAAAAGCCGAGGGGTTACCCCTTGAAAAGGCCGAGGTGGTCGTGGCCGGTGGATGGGGTGTTGGGAGCCGGGAAGACTGGAAGCAGGTGGAGGAATTGGCCGGCGTGCTGGGGGGGGCCGTGGGGACCACCCGCCCGCCGGTGGATGAAGGTTGGGCAGAAGAAGGACAGATGATAGGACAGAGCGGAAAGACGGTACGGCCCAAACTCTATATGGGCATTGGGATATCCGGTGTCATGCATCACGTGGTGGGCATGGACCAATCAGAACACATCATAACCATAAACTCTGATGCCAACGCGGAGATCTTTGAGACCTCCGATGTAATCGTTGTGGAGGATTTCAGGAAGATCCTCCCAAAGTTGATTCAAAAAATTCGGGAACGGGTTGAAAGATAATCACAAAGCAAACAGACAAGGGGGTTACCGTGGCAGATATAAAAGAGATAGAGCAGGCACTTAACTCGTATATTCGACCCCTGACTTTCCCCCTGGCCATAAAGATGCTGAAATCTGAAGATGAAATTCCCGAGAAGACCCGCCGACCCTTTCAGCAAATGAAGAAGAAGGTGGCCATATGTCAGGGGATCGGTATGGCGAGAAAACTGGGCTGGGCAGTGGCCATGGGCAAGGAAGACATGCAATGTTCTCTGGGGGCTGCTCCCTTTGGCTTCTTTAAGAACATCAACTTCTATAACGAAGGTAATCTGGCCGCGGGCATGTTTACTGCTTCCAAGGAGACAGGAAAAAAAGAGGAAGACCTGATTGATCGCTTTGATTACGGGCTTTATAGCCATATCCTGGTGGCCCCCCTGAATCGAACGGCCTTTGAACCGGATATGTTCATTGTTTATGGCAATCCAGCCCAGGTAATGCGGCTTATCCAGGGGGCCCTCTATAATGAAGGGGGGGCTGTCCAATCTTCGTCCATGGGAAGACTTGGGTGCGCGACCATCATAACGGTTATGAAGAGTAACGAATGTCGTTATCTTGTCCCCGGTAACGGAGACCGGATTTTTGGGATGACCCAGGACTACGAAATGTCCTTTGTCATTCCTGTATCAAAGATGGACACGGTCCTGGATGGGCTTGCCAAGACCCACAAGGGTGGCATCCGGTATCCCATCACCAGTTTTTTTAACTTTCAGGCCGCGTTCCCACCTTCCTATCAGGAACAGATGAAAATTTGGGAGGAAGAAGGAGAATTGTAAATGGAATCATATACTGGAAGACAGAGGGTTTCTGCGGCCTTCAAAAAGACCTTCACCGACCAGGACCCCAAAATCGACAGGGTGCCTGCCTATCCCTTCACCGGCCAGTGTAACGCACAGCTAATAGGGGCAACCATCAGAGAGATTTTGCAGGACCCGGGGCTTTTTGTGAAGGCACAGGTGGCTGGTTATGAACGATACAAGCCCGATATCGTTCTGATGCAGTGGGATCTGCTGACAGAGGTTGAAGCCCTTGGCAATGAGCTGAGATTCCCTGAAAACGGTCTCTGCATCTCCACAAAGGCCGCCCTTGAAGACAAAGGAAAATTGAGCAGCCTCGAGCTTGCAGATCCCACAAAGGACGGACGTATGCCAGGCTATCTGGAGGCCATCAAAGAGACAAAGAAAATAATCACCGACGCCCCTGTATCACCCATTGTTGCAGGGCCCTGGACCATCGCCATCGGCCTCAGGGGCGCAAGCGAACTCATCAGGGATGCGATGAAGGACCCGGCTTATGTCCATGAACTTTTGGAGTTCACCACACAGATGTCAATCAGGTTTGGCGAGGCCCTTCTCGATATCAAGGCTGCGCCCAATTATTCTGAAGCCCCGGCATCCTGCAGCCTCATCTCCCCTGATATGTATCGCACCGTTATCTTTCCGCACCATAAACGGATCGTGGATCACTTTGCGGAAAAGAAGGCAGGGGTTGGCCTCCACATCTGCGGTTATGCCGATCCAATCCTTGAAGATATGGTCAATACAGGGGCCAACAACATCAGTATTGATGCCCCATCCGATCTGGCAAAGGCCGTGGAGGCAACACGTGGCAAGGCGGTTCTCATCGGAAACGTTGACACCTTTCTTTTCCTGTCGGACGACAAGGAAGCGATGAAGCAGGCCATAAAGGGCTGTGTTGATGCGGCTCCCCAGGATAGCGGGTACATTCTGGCCTCCGGCTGCGAGGTACCGGGTATCGCCCCGCCTGAAAAAATTGCCTGGTTTATGGAGTTGGTCAATGAAGTGGGTAGATATTAATACCGCCACTTGAGGAGGTACAAAAAAAGATTTTGAAAGGAGATTTGTAATGGCATCGGACGAGAGAACACAGGAGATATTAAAGGAGCTTCGCGAGGCATTGATACGCTACGACGAGGATGGCGTTGTGGAATGGACCAAGACAGCCATTGATGAAGGGGTTGACCCGTTTGCCGCAGCCTTGGAAGGCCTGGCTGACGCCATGATTGAGGTGGGGGAGTTATACAACAAGAGAAAATATTTTGTTCCGGAACTCCTGCTTTGCTCCGATGCACTATACGCGGGGCTCGAAATTCTGAGGCCGGCCATCAAGGCCTCGGGCAGGGAATCTGAGGCCAAGGGGTCGATCGTTCTGGGGGTGGTGGAGGGCGATGTCCATGACATCGGGAAGAACCTGATTAAGATGATGTTTGATGTGGCCGGATGGACCGTTTATGACTTGGGAAAAGACGTTCCCCTTGAAAAATTTCTGGAGGAACAGCTAAGGACTGATTCCGATATCGTGGGGCTTTCTGCATTGATGACCACCAGTATGATCGTGATGCCGGAGATTATAAAAAAATTGAAAGAAAGAAATCCCAACGTACGCATCATGCTGGGCGGAGCTCCAATAAACCAGGAACTCGTGGAAAAATATGGAGCTGACGGCTTTGCTACCAATGCCGGAAACGCGGTTGACGAAGCTATGAACCTCCTCAAAATGCTGAAAAAAGAAGAGACGAAATAAATTATGCCAGACAGCGAAGACGGAAACCACCTGGTCATTTTTCAACCATCCGGGTCAAGAGGATACATCGACAGAGGAAAAAGCCTCAAGGAAGCCTCCATAACCTTGGGTGTGGACATAGAAGGCGTATGCGGTGAAAAGGCCATCTGTGGCACCTGCAAGGTCAGGATAGAAGAAGGAGACTTTGAGAAATACGGTATTCGATCAACAAGGGACAATCTCTCACCCATGGGCCCCACCGAGAGAAAGTTCTTCAATCTCCAGCAGGAGGAACAGGGTTATCGGCTGGCTTGTCAGACAAAGATCCTGGGGGATGTGGTAATCTTTGTCCCGGAAGAGAGCCGGATGGGAAAACAGGTCGTCCGAAAAGAGGCCACGGACAGACCCATCGAACTAAAACCTGTGGTCAGAAAATATTATGTGGAGCTTCAAAAGGCTTCCCTGGATGATACCCTTGGCGACTGGGAGCGTCTGAGTGACAAACTTAATAAAGAATTTCACCTGAGCAATCTGAGTATTGACTATCAGGTGCTCCTGGAATTGCAGAACGCTGTGCGTGAGGGTGATTGGAAGGTGACGGCCTCGGTGTGGCACGGCAAAGAGGTCATCAAGGTGGAACCGGGACGTGTGGAAGAGGCCTACGGCCTTGCTGTGGACGTAGGGACCTCCACGGTTGCCGGCTATCTTTGCGATCTGAACGACGGTAGGGTAATAACCACCGGTTCCATGATGAATCCGCAGGTGGTGTACGGGGAAGATGTCATGTCCCGTATCAGTTTTACCATGACCAACCCGAACGGTCTTGAGATCCTGAACAATGCCATCCTTGACGGTCTCAACGGGATCGCGGAAGAGGTGGCAGCGGTGGCAGGTATCAAACGCCAGGATATCGTCGACATGTCCATCGTGGGCAACACCTGCATGCACCACATTTTTCTCAATACCGATCCAAGATATATCGGACGATCCCCCTTTCCACCGGCCCTCCATCACTCAATAGATCTCAAGGCCCGCGACTGGGGTCTCAGGATACCACCGGAAGAAGACACGGGGCAGAAAGGGGGCTACCCCCCCTGCCAGGTTGGATGCCCTGCCGGGGTCAATGGGCAGGACTTTCTGTATCTCATTGCCCAGGGTAAGTTTACGGAGGCCCTCGAAGTGGTGAGAATGGCAATTCCCTTTGCCGGGGTTCTTGGTCGTGTGTGCACTCACCCCTGCGAGACGGAATGTGAAAGGGCGGATGTTGACGAACCCCTTTCCATCCGGTCTCTACACCGTTTCATAGCCGATCACGCGCTCACGGAGAAGAGAGGCAAACCAGCACCCGTTGAAAAAACCAAAGAAGACCGGATAGCCGTCATCGGTTCCGGACCCTCGGGACTTTCCTGTGCCTTTGAACTGGTCAAAAACGGATACCCAGTTACCGTCTTTGAAGCTGCCGCCGAGTGCGGAGGCATGATGCGTTATGGTATACCGGAGTACAGACTGCCCAAACAGATACTGGACAGTGAAATCAGCTACATTGAAGAACTGGGGGTAGAGATTAAGTCCAATACCCCGGTGAAAAGCCTGAAAGATGTCTTCAATCAGAGATACAAGGCGATCTTCGTAGGCACGGGCGCCTGGAATAGCCAGAAGCTTCATATCCCAGGGGAAGACGCAAAAGGAGTCATCTATGCCCTTGATTTCCTTCACAAGGTAAATTCAGGGAAAAAGGTGGTGTTGGGCAGCAAGGTGGCGGTTATTGGCGGCGGCAGCGTGGCCGTGGATGCGGCCAGGCTCTCCTTGCGACTCGGCGTCAAAGAAGTTAATCTCGTATGTCTGGAATCCAGAGATCTTGCCTCCAAAGACAGAATGCCGGCACAGGATCTGGAGATTGCCCAGGCCGAGGAAGAAGGGGTTAGGGTGCATGCTTCCCTGGGGATAAAAAAGATCATGACCGCTGAGGGAGAAATCACGGGCCTTGAGACGGTCAATTGTGTCTCTGTGATGGATTCCGAGGGCGGGTTCTCTCCTCAGTTCGGCGAAGGTTCCGCACCAACGATTCCAGCAGAGACAGTCATCATTGCTATCGACCAGAAACCTGATGAGCAGGATTTTATTGAACTGGATAGGACGCCTTCTGGCACCCTAACGGTAGATGAAACCACCCTGGAGACAAACATAAAGGGCGTCTTTGCCGGGGGTGATGTGGTTTCCGGCCCGGCTGATGTCATCGGCGCTGTTTCAGCAGGAAAAGAAGCAGCCATATCCATTGAGCTTTACCTGGCGGGCATGGACCCCAAAACGTCCAGACCAGTCCCCCTCACACCCATTGAAGAGATACCAAAGGAGGGTGTGGAGACGGAGACAAGAAAGCCCGTGCCCATGCTTGAACTGGACAAACGGTCCAGATCTGTAGAAGTTGAATTGGGTTTTGAGAAACAAACGGCTGTTGAGGAAGCTCAGCGCTGCCTTCACTGCGGCATTTATGCACAAAAAGAAATTTCGGAAACCGATGACGCTCGTGGTCTGGGCATAAGGATATCCCCGGGGGCATACGTCCATATACTTCCCATTGAGGCGGGTTTTGTGGGGGCGGACAATGTGGGAGTGCTTATTGCCGAGGCCCCCTACAAGCAGGATAGCATAGAACTGATCATTGATATTGGAACCAATGGCGAGCTGATTCTGGGCAACCGGGAGAGACTTATTTCCGCATCTTGTGCCACGGGACCCGCCTTTGAGGGCGCCGAACTCAAGTTTGGCATGCGCGCCGCCCCTGGCGCCATTGAAAAGGTGGAGATTGATCCTGACACAAAGGATGTCCGTTTTAAGGTTATCGATGAAGAGAGATGGAATATTGAAATTACTGAAGCGATAGGGGCCAAGGGGATCTGCGGTTCCGGGATAATAGATACCATACCGCAGCTTTTCCTGGCGGGAATTATTGACAGGACAGGGTATTTTAGAGAGGACATCTCCCACCCACGTCTGCGAGAGACCGATGGCCAGATGGAATACGTCATTGCCTGGGCAAAAGAGACCTCCATCGGTCAGGACATCGTCGTCTGCCAGGACGATATACGGGCCATACAGTTGGGTAAAGGCGCCATGTACGCGGGAAGCAAGATTCTGATGGAAACCCTGGGTGTGGATAAACTGGATAAGGTCATTCTGGCCGGTGCCTTTGGAAGCTATATTGACAAGCAATCGGCGGCCATACTGGGGATGTTCCCTGACTGCGATCCGAAAAATGTCTATTCCGTTGGTAATGCCGCCGGCGACGGCGCGCGCATGGCCCTCCTCAACGGGGACAAGAGAAAAGAGGCCGATGAGTTCGCCAGAAAAGTGGAATATATCGAACTGACCGTATCGCCTGAGTTTGACAAGACATTTGCCAGGTCCATGTGGATCCCTCATATGAAAGATGATTTTCCTCACTTAGAGGCCCTTCTTCCAGACAAGGATTGAAACTCCTGTCATTAAAGACAACAGAAAACGACAGGCCCACCCAATTCCACCCAGCGTGGCGAGTGAGATCCCCAAAATCGACTAAGGACCTGACCACTTGACAGCCCATTGTCCCGGTGGTAGGTCTGACACCGTTCCCTGGCCACTTGTCCACTATCCGGGAAAGGCTCGGTGACGAAATCCAATTTTCGAGGGCTGTTGCTATGCTGGACAAAAAAATCAAAAATGAACTGATGGACATTGTCGGCCCGGAGAACTTTACCGAGGCCAAGATCGACATGGTCTCTTATGCCTATGACGCCATGGGCTCCAAGGGTACACCGGATTGTGCGGTCTGGGTGACAACGACCGAACAGGTTTCCAAGATCATGGAACTGGCTCACCGCGAAAGGATCCCGGTTACCCCACGGGCCGCCGGAACCGGCATTGCCGGCATGGCCGTGCCCTCACATGGCGGAATTGTCCTGGACATCATGCGCATGGACCGGATCCTGGAGATCAACATCGAGGACCGCATATGTGTGGTTGAGCCTGGAGTTGTCTACGCTGATCTGCAAAAGGAGCTGGCCCCACTGGGTTTTACCCTGCCTACCGAACCGGGCAGTTCAATCGTCAGTGCCATCGGGGGCAACGTCGCAACCAATGCCGGTGGACTCAAAGGCGCGAAATATGGCTCAACCAAGGACTACGTGCTGGGTCTCAAGGTGGTTCTTCCCGATGGTCGTGTCTTGAAAACCGGCAGCCGGACCATGAAGACCTCCTCGGGCTATAATCTGACCCAGCTCTTTGTCGGCTCCGAGGGTACCCTGGGTATCATGACCGAGATCATCCTCAAAGTTGTTCCCCTGGCCAAGGCCACCAAGACCGGGCTGGGGCTGTTTGACGCGCTGGAAGATGCCGGAAGAGCCGTTATTCAGACCATGTCTTCCGGGGTAATCCCCAGTGTCATGGAAGTCATGGGCCGATATCTGATCCAGGCCATCAATGAAAACACGGATCTGAACCTCCCTGAAGTTGATACCATGCTCTTGGTTGAAACCGATGGGTATACCCAGACCGAGGCCGATGCGCAAATGGAGAAAATCATAGAGATCTTCAAGAAAAACAACGCATCTGAGGTAAAGCTGGCCGAAACGGACGCAGAACGAACCGATTTGTGGGCGGCCCGGAAGTCAACTTACCCGGTCAGCGCCCGGCTGAACAATTCCATCCTGGTGGAGGACGTCACCGTTCCCATGAGCAGGCTGGCCGACCTTTTTCGTGAATTTGGCAAAATCATAGAAAAATACGACCTAAAGGTGGCCATGTGCGCCCATGCCGGCGACGGTAACTTCCACCCTTTGATCACCTATGACGGCCGGGACAAGGAGATGGTTGCAAAGGTGGAGAAAGCCAGTGACGAATTGTTTAAAATGGCCATCGCCATGGGCGGCACCCTGACCGGCGAGCATGGGATCGGCATCGTCAAGGCAAAGTACATGACCTTGGAGCATGGTGAGACAGCCATGGAGATGATGCGGGTCATCAAACGGGCCTTCGACCCCCATAATATCCTGAATCCTGGTAAAATGGCCCTGGATGGTTAACGGAGAGAGACGATGAAAGAAAACTATCGATTTGAAGTTGATTTCGGGGAGCAGATTCTGCGCTGTTCGGTCTGCGGCTTTTGTCAGGCCGCGTGCCCGATCTACGGTTTGACTCGTCGTCCGGCCCTGAACGCCCGGGGGAAGATGCTTCTTCTGCAGGAGATCCTGAACGGGCAAATGGCATTGGACCAGGACTTGGTCGAAACACTATTCCAGTGCACGGGTTGTGCCTCCTGTGAAGTCAACTGTCCGTCCGGAGTTGAGGTACCCGAAATCCTTCGCCATGTCCGGCAGGAGATGGTTGACAGGGGCACCTGCCACCCGGCCTTTACCGGCATGAACGACGTGTTGCGGACGGCGGCCAACATTTACGCTGAAAGCCAGCCGCCTGATTATATGGAAAAACGAAAGGTCAATCAACGGGCCGAGCACGTTTACTTCGCCGGTTGCGTGGGGGCTTACCGAGAGGAGAAGGCCACCGAGGCAACCCTTGACTTGCTCGATTGCCTGAAGGTGGGTTACACCCTCATTGACGAGGTCTGCTGCACCGGTATCCTGGAAGACGTCGGTTACACCCTTCATTCATCCAAGGCCGGGACGATCATCGACCGGGTCAAAGCGACGGGGGCTAAAGCTTTGATCACCGGTTGCCCTTACTGTTACCGCACTTTCAAGAACAAGGCCCAATTCAGGGGCCTGGCCGAGTCCGGCATTGAGGTCATCCACATCTCCCAGTTTTTTATGGCAAGAGACTTTGGTGTCACAACAGATCAGGTCGTCACCTACCACGACCCCTGCGATCTGGGGCGGCACGGCGGTATTTACGAGGAGCCCAGGACCACCATAAAAAAGATTGCCGAAAATTTCATCGAGATGGAGCATCACCACGCCCAATCGCTCTGCTGTGGCGCAGGAGGCGGGGTTCGGGGAGGCTATCCCAGCAACTCCATCGGGATGGCCCGCCGTCGTCTGGCAGAGGCCGAGGCCATCGGCGCGGATGTGGTTTTGACCGAGTGCAATTCCTGTTTACATAACCTGTCAAATGCCAAATTGAGACGGCAAAAAATGAAGGTTTTCACGACCCCCCAGTTCATCGGACATTTACTCGAAGAGAAAGCCTGAACCGGAAGGATGAATCCTCTTCGCCGCACGAATGGCCACCCAGACCACCACCGATGCGGTACAGGTCTGTGGCGGCTACGGTTACACCAGAGAGTACCCGGCGGAAAAAATGATGCACCATGCCCAGCTGAACCGTGCTCTCTACGGGGGGGAGCGAGGTCATCTGATGACTGTGGCAAAGGATTTTCGATCCTGCCTCTGCGGCCACAAGATCATGAGGTCCGATCAAGCTTGACACACCAAGAACGATTTCCGTATACTACCTCTCCAAGAAGTGACTTGTCAGCCTGGTCTATCAGAAGATTGAGAATCTGAAAGAGGCGAGATCCGCAATGCCTACACCCACCGAAAATGCTAAGGGCACCTCTCGGAAAGGTGCCAAGTGGCTTTGGTCCATACCCTTCCTTGTAGCGGTATTCCTCATTCTGAACCATCACTATCAATGGTACACCTGGCCCTGGGTGGAGACCACTCCTCCGGCAAAGGTTGAAAAAAAGGTAATACAGGAGCCCACCTCCCCACCAGCAAAGGTGGAAAAAGAGATGGCAGAGGAGCCTACGTCCAAACTGGCAAAGGTGGCCAAAAAGGTAACACGGGAGCTTTCGTCAAGGCTAAAAAAGGTGGCCAAAAGGGTAAAAAAGGTGCTTTCGTCAGGGCTAGCAAAGGTGTCAGAAAAGTTAACACAACAACCTTCATCCCCGCCAGCAGAAGTTGCAAAGAAGATAACAAAGGGGCCTCCGCCCGCTCCTGCAAAGGTGGAAACCAAGGTAGCAGAGGAGTCTGCACCCAAACCGGTAATTGACTACGAAAAGATCAAAGAGAAGTCCGATAAGGGCATGAAGGAATTGGTCCGAAAACGGAAGAAAGAATTCGGGGTGGATAAGAGCGTGGATATGGTGGTCGCGTCAGGAGAACAGATCCGTGTGGGAAAGGAAATTATCCCCCTGGACCGTATCCTGGCTGAGATCAAGGCCCAGAAAAAAGCGCTGGAAGCCTCCGTTACCACTCCCTCTCGACCTGTAAAACCAGATGCCGTACCCCTTCCGCCAGAGATACAGGAATCCACTCGGGCAATGCAGGCAAAACCAGATGCAGGGCCCCTTTCCCCCGAGACACGAGTGCCCCGCAGGCCCATGCCGGCAAGACCCGCAAAGAAACCAGTCAGTTATTACGGGGTTTATGTGGTTCGGCCCGGGGATAATCTGTGGAATATCCATTTTGCCTTTTTGGGCGAGTATTTCGGTTCCAGGGGCATCCCCATTCCTTCAGATGCCGATGAACCCCACGGCTCCAAAAGCTCCGGTGTAGGTCGTATACTCAAGTATGCTGAGACCATGGTGTACATCTTTAATCTCAAGACAAGGACCTTATCCACGAACCTGAATCTCCTGGAACCAAAGGAAAAGATCGTAATATTTAACCTGAGCGCCCTGAATAAGGCCCTTGCACCCCTGACCTACGAACAGATAGATAGGGTCCATTTTGATGGCCGAGACCTCAGCATCTCTGAGCAATAAGGCCCCCTATAATCACTTTTCCACCCAGACCGGTTCCCGTTTCTCATTCATGGCAGCCATCCCCTCTATGGCGTCGGGCATGAGGGCCTGGGATGCCATCATCTCTTTGGCGTAGTGATAGGCCTGTGCCTCAGCCATTTCAATCTGCTCGTAATATACCTGCTTGCCTATGCCCAGGACCTTAATGCTGTATTGGGCGATCTCTTTGGCCAGGTTCCAGGTCTCTTCCTCCAGTTTGTCATCAGGAACAACGCGGTTGACCAACCCCCACTCAAGGGCCTCTCTTGCGTTGACAAATCTTCCGGTGAAAAGCATCTCCAATGTTCTCTTCTGCCCGATGGCCCGGCTTACGGCCACAGTGGGTGTTGAACAGTTATAACCGATCTTGGCACCGGTCATGGCAAACTGGGCCCCTTTTTCGGCAGCGACCACCAGGTCACATCCAGCCGCGAGGTGGCAGCCGCCTGCCATGGCAATGCCATGGACCTGAGCAATGATCGGTTGAGGAATGGATCGCATTAGCAGATACAGGTTCGCGCATGTCTGAAACAGGCCCCGGACGCTGTTAAGTTTCTGCCCCAGAATCTCGGCCTTGTCGTGGCCCGAGCAGAACACGGGGCCGGCTCCTTTTATGATGATGACCTTGGCGCTCTCTTTTTCCGCCGCCCCGGTAAAACATGAGATCATCTCCTCTTCTGCCTCACGTCCAAGCGCATTCCGCTTGTCAGGGCGATTGAGGGTTAACAACCCAATTCTCTCTCTTTCTTCGTACAGGATATACTTGTAGGCCATAACGACTTCCCTCCTTCAATTAAGAATGTGATTCCCTGTCTCTCAACTGACGTCTCAAGGCCTTGCCAGAGGCAAGGCGTGGAATCTCATCAACGAATTCCACTGCCATCGGCACCTTATACGGGGCCATTTTGGACCTGCAGAATTCTCTTATCTCCTCCAAAGTGCTTCTCTCCCCCTCCTTTAGCTGTATAAAGGCCTTTGGGGCCTCGCCCTTTAGATCATCGGGAATGCCCACGATGACGAGGTCCTTTATTTTGGGGTGGTCGAGCATCATATCTTCCACCTCGGAAGGGTATACCTTCTCTCCACCGACATTAATCATATCCTTTTTCCGATCTACGATATACGCATAACCGTCCTCATCCATATGGGCGATATCACCCGAATGAAACCACCCCTCCGTATCAAAGCTTTCTTTCGTGGCCTCTTGCTTATTCAGATAGCCATTGGTGACGCAGGTCCCTTTGACACAAAGCTCTCCCTGTTGGCCTGGGGGCAATTCATTGCCTTCTTCGTCAATCACTTTCATAACCGCATCATCCATGCCCTTTCCACAGGAACCGATCCTGGTCTCGGTATAGGACGAGGTGGCACCTACGCACGAGACCTCTGTCAGCCCCCATGCCTCGGCATAACGCCACTTCAACCTGTCTTCCACCTGGCGGATCAGGTTCTCAGGCATTTTGGTGGCGGCCGACAGACAGAAGGCCACGGACGAGATATCCCGTCTGTCGAGGTCGGGTTGTTTAAGAAGCAGGTTGTACATGGGTGGGACACCCTGAAAGACCGTCGGTTTGAGCCTTTCGATCTCATCAATTGCCTTGTCAGGATAAAAACGCTCGACGGTGATAACACTCCCTCCCCTTGAAAGCATACCCAATGTCCCGTTTACCAGCCCCCAGCAGTGAAAGATAGGGGTAGCCACCATGATGGTGTCTTCCGGTCTGAAATGGACCTTGCCGAACTCGGTGGCGTTGTGCCAGATGTTGAGATGCGTGGCCATAACCCCCTTTGGCCAGCCGGTGGTGCCCGATGTGTACATCAAATGGCAGATATCGCTCCCTTTTGTGCCGGGGGGATCAAACTCGCCGCCCCCCTCTGACAGCATCCTCATAAAGCCAGGATAGCCCTTTCCCTGATCTTCCTCCAGAAGGATTATATCGGTCAGAGAGTTCACCTCAGGCCTTACAGACTCTATGATGGGGAGTCGCTTTGGGTCCACGAGCACGGCCTTGGAATTGCAGTCGTTGAGGATATAAGTGACTTCTGTCTTCTGGAGCATGGCATTGACCAGATTTAACGTCACCCCCGCCCTCACTGCCCCCATATAGGCGATGATCAGCTCCGGAAGGCTGGGCAGGAAAAGGGAAAGTACATCCTCCCGTCCAAGCCCCAGTCTTATGAGACCTCCAGCGGCCCTATTGATCAGGGTATCCAGTTCGGAATACGAAATGCGCCGATCACCAAAGATGATGGCCGTCTTGTGGGGATTCTCCGTTACATGCCGTCGTAGAATATCAGATACATTCATGCCTGCCCCCTTCAAAAAGAGTGAAACATGCCGTTCAGGACATGTGGAATATAGAAAAATCGGATTGACCCTGTCAATCCTTCAAGGTAATTTTGCGGTCAACTCAATACTTGGCATAAATGCCCGCCTGTGTTAAGTAAAGATCCGGGCCCAGAGGACCCGGCTTTGGTTATCCCCGGAGGGGATTTAGTCTACTGCAATTTGAATGGCTCAAGGAGTGATGGAGTACTGGAGTGATGGAGTGTTGAAAGAGCTACCTGATCACCTATGGAGGTAATAGACAAACCCAGTTCCTGAAAACTCACT
>JADHXI010000081.1 GCA_016783065.1 Desulfobacteraceae bacterium
GGAGCCGTTCGATCTGCATTGCCTTGGAGCAGCTTGAGCACTCCATCCAAGCGCTGGTCCCGCAACAGAGCGCATTCTCCCGGCTCCTTCCCATCTCCACAACCTGGTTCTCCGGAGCGAGCCTCAGGAGTTCCCGGGGTGGGTCATAGATCCCGGCCAGACGACCCAGCCTGCAGGGATCCTGATAGGTAACCGCGCCATCTTCAGCAGGGGTAAAGGAGAGTTCAGTCCCGGGGATTTCTCTCGCCAAAAATTCGGTCAGGTGCAGCACTTCAAACGGGAGATCCCCAACATACTCGGGATAATGGCGCTTAAAGGTAGTGTACCCTTCCGGACAACTGAAAACCACGGTTTTGGCGCCCGACCCTCTGATCACTTCCAGGTTCAATTCGGCCAATTTAACAAAGGTGTCAACATCCCCGCTCCACAGGGCATCGTGTCCACAACAGCGTTCATCATTGCTGATGACAGGCTCAATCCCCATCTTATTTAACAATTTGAGCACACTTTGACTGCTCTTTGTGGCGGTCAGACCCAGGTAACGAAACGTTGCATCAAAAAATGGGAGACAGCCCACAAAGTAGAAATAATCGCCCGTGTCCTTAAAACTGCCCGCTCCTTCTGCCCAGGTAGTCCTCTGTTGGTTCAGCTTCCGGGTCTGTAACCTGGCTATGGTCTGAAGAATCCCATGGTGGCTTTCCAAAGGCGCGTTTCCGTCTTTCCTCGCCTCTTCCCTGTAGGAGCGATTCAATTCCGGAAAATCGATCTCCATGGGACAACGCGTACTGCACCTCGCACAGGTGAGGCACGCCCACAATTCACGGCTTTGCAGGAGATCTCCATCCGGGCCCATCATTGCGCGTTTGATGATTTGCCTTGGTGAGAAAGCGGGGAGTTCACGGCTTACGGGACAGCTTGCCGTGCAAACACCGCACTCCATACAGTAATTTATCTGATTCTGGGTAAGTGGCATTGTCTGTTCCATCTTGCAAAATCCTTCAGGTTCAGGTTAGGGGGATGCGGGGAATTTGTCAGCCACTACTTATCATGGAGGAGGTTGTTTCTGTCAAGCTAAAAACTGGAAATTGAAGTGAGGTCAAAAAAAATCTTGACAAATGAAATCCGCAGGAATAACGTTCCCGATTTCTAGGAGGCATTTTTTATCGGGATAACTCAGTATCGGCCTATGGCTTCAAGACAAGCGGTGTAAAAAAATGGCAAAAGAGCGAAAGAAGGGTAAGATAGTGATCGACAGTGAACGGTGCAAAGGCTGTCACATATGCATCGAATTCTGTCCCAACAATAGGATCGAAGTTGATGAGTTGCTCAACAAAAAGGGCTACTCCCCTGCTCGATCCAAAGAAAACGTTAGTGAAGGCGAAAAGGGGTGCGTGGGATGCGCCATATGCGCCACGGTGTGCCCCGATGTCGCCATCGAGGTGTATCGTGCCAAGTGAAAAAATGTTGATGATTGGTTCCCACGTGGTAGCAGAGGCAGCGGTACGTGCGGGCTGTCGTTACTATTTCGGTTATCCCATCACACCCCAGAACGAATTGCCCGAGTACCTTTCCGCGCGTCTGCTCGAGGTGGGCGGCACTTTTATCCAGGGTGAAAGCGAGGTCAGCTCCATTAATATGGTCCTGGGCGCCTCGGCTGTCGGGGCCCGTACCATGACCTCTTCGTCCTCCCCTGGGGTATCTTTGAAGCAAGAGGGCATCTCCTATATGGCAGGAATGGAACTGCCCGGGGTTATCATAAACATGATGCGGGGCGGGCCCGGTCTGGGCAATATTGCACCTTCGGCTGCTGACTATTTTCAGGCCACCCGGGGGGGTGCCCATGGGGATTACCGGACACCGGTATTGGCCCCGGCCGGAGGCCAGGAACTGGTCGACTTGACCTTTGTCGCCTTCGACCTGGCGGATAAATACCGTACCCCGGTGATGCTGTTGGGCGACGGACTGATGGGACAGGTCATGGAACCGGTGATTTTCCCTGACTTCATAGACCTAAAAGACCTGCCTGAGAAAGACTGGATCGTGGATGGCTGCGAAGGTCGGGAACCCCGTGCCCTCTTTTCAATGTTTTTGGGCCAGCAAGGAGAATTGTATCAGCACAACCTGCACCTCCAGGAAAAGTATGACAAGATAACGGCTGAGGAAATGCGCTGGGAGACCAACTGCCCTGACGATGCGGAAATGGTGGTGGTGGCCTATGGCACGGCGGCACGTATCGCCGAGAGCGCCATCGAAGAGTTGGAGGCCGAGGACCTCAGGCTTGGCCTGTTTCGGCCCATCACCCTGTGGCCATTCCCCAAACCAGCCCTGCGGGAGCTGTCCAAGAAAGTTCCCAAAGTGGCTGTCTTTGAGTTCAGCCTGGGCCAGATGGTAGAAGACGTGATTTTTTCCGTGGGGGAGCGGGCGGAGATATACTTCCATGGGCTGCCGGGCGGCATCATCCCAACCCCCGCCGATGTGGCGGATTTCCTGCGTTCAGCCGCTAAAGGCGATGGAAAAGTGGGCCGGAGGATAGACGTATGAGCACAGAAGTTGCATTTGAACAGATCTTTGGTAGGCCCGAGTCCCTAAAGACGAATCCGACACATTATTGCCCCGGCTGTGGCCACTCCGTTGCACACCGCCTGGTGGCCGAGTGTCTGGATGAAATGGGGTTACGGGAAAAGACCATTGGAGTCCCGCCAGTGGGTTGTGCGGTGCTGGCATACAACTACTTTAATTTTGACATGGTAGAGGCCCCTCATGGGAGAGCTCTGGCCGTTGCCACGGGCATCAAGCGTGTTCACCCGGATAAATTTGTCTTGAGCTACCAGGGTGACGGCGACCTGGCGGCCATCGGCACGGCCGAGACCATACATTCCGGCAACCGGGGCGAAAGGATCTCCACCATATTTATCAATAACGCTATATACGGCATGACCGGCGGCCAGATGGCGCCCACCACGCTTTTGGGACAAACTGCCACAACGGCCCAGGCCGGACGGGATGCCAGGCTGCACGGCAGCCCCATCGATATCTCCCGGATGCTGGCAGTGTGCGACGGGGTGGTCTATGTGGAGCGATGCTCGCTCACCTCCATCAAGCAAATCCGCCGGGCCAAAAAGGCCATCAAGAAGTCATACCAATGTCAGTTGGACGATTTGGGCTTCTCCATAGTGGAATTGCTCTCACCCTGCCCCACAAACTGGAAGGTTTCTCCAAAAGCGGCCTGGGCGTGGGTGAATGATGAAATGACCAAAACCTATCCATTGGGTGTCATAAAAGACACCACCGGATATGAGGACAAAAAATGATTACCCGGACGACTTTTGCAGGTTTTGGAGGCCAGGGTGTCCTGCTTATGGGATATGTCCTGTGCCACGGGGGAATGCACAAGGGACTTGATGTCACTTATTTTCCCTCATATGGGGCTGAAATGCGTGGGGGCACAGCCAACTGTACCGTGACCCTGTCCGATAAGAAGATCGCCTCACCGGTGGCATCGAAACCCGATGCATTGGTGGCTATGAATTATCCCTCTTTGGAGAAATTCGAACCTACCGTGGCCGAAAACGGAACGGTCTTCCTCAATTCTTCTCTTTTTACAGAGACGCCATCCCGAGATGACATCGAGGTCTTACAGGTACCCACCGCGGAACTGGCCCGCGAGGTCGGCTCCGACCGCGGTGCCAACATGGTGATGATCGGGGCGGTGTGCGCCAAGACGGGGCTCCTCACTGTGGAAGAAACCATAAAGGGGATGGAGGGCGCCCTTAAGGGCAAAGAGAAATTCTTCCCGCAGAACCAGAAGGCTATCGAACGGGGATTTGCGTTTGTAGCCGACGGCAAGTAATCACTCCCATTCCCTGAACACGCCTAACCGCCCAGGAACAAACGACCCACCTCGGGATTTTGAAGGAGTTCGCTCCCCTTGTCTGCCATGGCCAGCTGGCCCGAGACCAGCACGTAGCCGATGTCGGCAAACTCCAGGCCTTTCTTGGCGTTCTGTTCAACCATGACAATGGTCTTGCCGTCGCTGTGCTGCAGGTCGTGAAGGATCTCGAAAACCATATCGATATAACGGGGCTCGAGCCCGATGGAGGGTTCGTCCACCAGCAAGAGTTCCGGCTCCATGATCAGTGCACGAGAGATCTCCAGAAGCCGTCTTTCACCGCCGGAGAGGACACCCGCCTTCTGGTTCCGCCGTTCGGCCAAACGAGGATACTTTGCGAGGACCCTTTCCGCCGCCTCCCTGGCCTGGCTCGGCCTGTCCATGAGAAAACCGCCCATGAACATATTTTCCTCAACCGTCATGTCGGGGAAGACAGATGTGTCCTGAAGAATGTAAGCAATGCCTGCGCGTTTGAGCTTTTCATTAGGACTCAGGCGGGTTATGTCGTTCCCTTGCATCTTGACGGCCCCGCCGGTGATGGTGGTAAATCCGTAAATGGAGTGCAAGATGGTGGACTTTCCCGCACCATTAGGACCGATGAGGCAAAGGGATTGGCCCGCTCCCACCCGTAAATCAAATTCGTGGAGGACCACCATCTTGCCGTAACCGGCCCTTAATCTTTCGATGCTGAGCAGCGGTTTCTTGCCAACCAGGTCGCCCAAGTGCTCTCGACTGGGTCCTTCAGCCGCCAGTTTTGCGGCCTGGCGCTCCACCTCATCAACGGAGAGCACGGTTTCCACAGGACCGAGGCCGTAACCGCTTCTGACGTCTTTCCCGCCTTGAGTTATCTTATTTTGGTCCATCACTTTGCCCCGAGATAGGCGTCGATCACCTGCTGATCATTTTGGATCTGATCGGGTGGACCACTGGTCAGAAGCTGTCCGTGGGCCAGACAGTAAATGTGTTCGGCCAGGTTCATGATCGCGCGTATGTTGTGCTCGATGACAAAGAGCGTGATCCCTAGATCGGCGTTGGAGCGCTTCAAGCGCTCGATTAAACCGTTGATCAGAGTTGGGTTGATACCCGCCGTGGGCTCATCCAGGAGGAGCAGCCTGGGCTCGTTCATGAGCGCCATGGCAAATTCCAAAAGCTTTTGTTGGCCAAAGGAGAGATCACCCGCCATGAGATGCCGCTTCGCATATAGACCCAGAAACTCCAGCAAACTCTCGGCCTTATCCACGACCTCAGGTGGATACTTGGAGAACATGGTGCGGAGGCCTTCGTTGGTGTGTGGCATACTGATCTGCATGTTCTGAACACAAGTCATCTTTCCGTATATCCGTGTCTGCTGAAAGGTTCTGAGCACACCCAGACGCGCGATCTCAGGCACCCGCATGTCTGAGATTTCCCGGCCTTCAAACCGGATGGAGCCTTTGTCGATGGGATGGTAGCCGACGATGGAGTTGAATAGCGTGGTCTTGCCCGAGCCGTTGGGGCCGATGAGGCCGATGATACGGCCTTGGGGGACAGATAGGGTGATCCTGTCGTTGGCAACGACGCCACCAAACCTCTTGCATACGCCCTCCACCTCCAGCTGGTATTCGCTCATGCCCCACCTCCCTCGGAGACACTGAAAACGCCTTTTTCTTCTACCCTGTGGCCGAACCGCTCTGGCCAGCGCTCCCGAACCCAGCCCATGATGCCCTGGGGGAAGAAGACCACTATACCGACAATGAGCGCACCCAGGGCCACTCTCTGCCAGCCGAAGAGATAGGTCCAGAACAGCTCCTGGGTGATGTGGAAGATCACGGCACCGATCACCGGCCCCCAAAGGGTTCCCTTCCCGCCAAGGATGGCCATCAAGATCATCCACACCCCGAAGGTAGCACCGGCAAAGGCCACTTCGGTAGGATCGATAAAGCCGATGAGATGACCAGCGCCGCCACCAACGAGCGAAAGAAAGAAGGCGGAAATACACCAGGCTACAATTTTATACCGGGTTGTATGAATACCCATGGCCTCGGCCTTGTCTTCGTCATCTCGGATGGCGTTGACGGCAAGACCAAAGCGCCCGGAATAAAGCCATTTGAGCGTCATATACAAGATGATGGCCAGAATAAAAAAGATATAATAAAAGAAGGCCCCGCGTACTCCCAATCCTTCGGGAAACACTGGAGTCACCAATCCGGAACCCGCGCCGATGTATTCCCAGCCGTTGGCCAGCTCACCCGCGGCAACCCCGAGGCCCAGGGTACAGATACCAAAATACTGGCCCCGCATACCCATCCCCAGGATGCAGAACCCGAGGATGACTGCTATGACCACTGCAACCACGGCTCCCACACCCATACCAAGAAATAATCCAGCCAGGTACTCACCGGAGGCCAGGGTATCCACCCTGCCTGCCACGTGGACGTATTCCTCTATGTCGTAGTGCATATTTCGCTGTATCACGGCCGTCACATACATGCCAATGCCGAAAAACACAACGTTGCCGAATGAATTGTAGCCCATCTGCCCACCCACAATATCCCATGTGAGGGCAAACACTACCATCACCCACAGGAAAGCCAATTGGGTACCGTAGGCCGGCAATACCAATGGAGCAACCAGGGAGATGAGCAGGATACTGCCGTAAAGCACAAAATTTCGTCCTTTGGTTTTCATTTGAGGTAACTGCGCTGAAGCCTGAGCTTGAAGTTACGGCAAACCAGGATGACGACCAGCAGAGAGAAGACGAACGCGGCTTGAAACTCGGTTCCAAGGATAAAACCGGCGAAGTTCTCGGCGGCGCCCAGACCCAGACCTGCAAAAACAACTCCGGCCACGTTACCAATCCCCGCTACAATTACGATCATGAAGGAACGAATCGTGTAGGCGAGCCCGGCATACGGTTGAACTACCCAGGTCATCACCACCAACCCTCCAGCCGCACCGCAGACGGCACCGTTCAGTCCGAAGGTGGTGGCATAAACCTTGTTCGTATTGACACCCAGGATGCGCGCGGCGCGAGCGTCTTGAGCAGTAGCGCGGATGGCCTGTCCGAGTCTCGTTTTTTTCATAAAAAAGGCGAGGCAGACCCCCAGCATCAGGGCAATGAAGAAGCTGACGACCTTGATCTGGACGACCGTTACATTGCCATCGAACAAGAACCAGGTACCAAGCTCAGATTCCACGACCTGAACGTCGGCGCCGAATACCTGGTTCATGAGCTGCTGCAGAAGGATGGCGATGCCGAATGTGGCAAGGATCGAAATGAAGAGGTCCTTTTCAACGATTCGGACAATGACGATATGGTACAACAACCAGCCGACGACGAACATAGCCACCGCCGCCAGCGGTATGCATAGAAACGCGTTAAGGCCTGCCTTGTTGAGGGAAAAGACAATGAATCCGCCCAGGATTACAAGCTCTCCCTGGGCAAAATTGATGATCTTCATGACGCCCCACACGAGCGCCATGCCATAGGCCGCCAGAGCGAAGATTGCGCCGATGAGGATACCATCGATGAGAAGCTGCAACGAGAAGATCGGTGCGGTGAACAGAATCTGAAGACTTTCCATGACCAGAACCCAGGGCCCGGCCCGGCGATTAATACCGGGACGGGCGCCTGTCTTATGGGTTTATCTTTCGCTCCACTTGGGTCTTGGGTAGATCACTTTGCCCGCGGCAAACTTGGCAGGTGCCACCGGTACGTACTTGCCCTTCTGGATCTGGCGCAGCACCATGGGCTTGGCTATGTTCTTGCCAGTGTCGTCGAAGTCGACCCAGCCGTAAAAGGTCTCAAGTTTGGTTGCAGCCAATGTGTCGCGCAGCTTCTCTGTGTCGAAGGAGTTGGCCCGTTCCAAGGCATCGACCCAGACCAGCACGGCCGCCGATGACTCCGCTGCCTGGTAAGGCGGCACATAGCCGTACTCTTTCTCAAACGTCTTGGCATATTCGCCGGATGAGACGAACCATCTGTCCTTGTAAGTCATGGTCGGCGCCCACTGCGTTGCACAAAGCGTATAGTCGGCATTTGCACCGAACTTGCCTACCACGTCCGCCGCCTCGCAATGGGTGATGGCCAGTATCGGCACGTCCACCTTCATCTGCGCCGTCTGGCGGATGGCAAGAGTCGCGCCTTTAGAGTGCCCGGAAACGACAAGGACATCGGGCTTTAGCGCCTTGACCTTTGTCAGGGTCGCCGTCATGTCGGTCAGCTCTTTGGGCAGCTTGTCGTCGATGATCACCTTCATGCCGTACCTCTCGGCGTCTTCGAGGACACCCGCGCGGATGTCCATGGAGAAGGGATCGTTTTCGACCGCGATGGCAACCTTTATGGAACTCGGGTCCTTGCCGGCCTTCTTGGCCTGCTCGGCGGCCACGGCGATGGCCTCTGCCAGATACTGCTCAGATGTGGAGAGTACGGCAAACAGGTACCTGTAGCCCTTGTTGAACAGGCTTCGAGAGGCCCCGTTCCCCTCGACCATCGGGATCTTATACTTTTCGGTTATCGGTGCCATGCCTTTGGTCGGGCCGGAACCATACGGACCCAGGATGAACTTGATTCCGTCCTGTTTGATCAGCCGATCGGCCAACTGCCCGGCGCGGGCCGGCGTTGATTCGTCGTCGTAGTACTTGATCTTAATCTTATAGCTCTTGTCGCCTACCTTGACGCCACCCGTTTCGTTGATGCGCTTGACAACGAGATCATAGCCATTCTTTGTGTGCTTGCCGTTGGTCGAATATTTCCCGGTAAAGGAAAGCGCCGCGCCAAAGACGATGGTGTCATCCTCGACTTTCGCCCCAACAGGGCCCGCAACGACGAGACCGACGGCAGCCAGACCAACCAGCAATGCGATTACCACTTTGAATTTTCTTGACATGATTTGCCCTCCTTAAACCGTTCAATTAAGGGTTAATCCCATATCTTGCGGCTCTGCGATGTCTTGGCATAACCGGTTCCCACACTGGGTCATTGCAAATCCTATGGGAGCGTCTGCGGACCAAAAAGCTTTCCAAGAAACTACTGCTTTATGAGGTTGCCTGAAGGATATGAGGTACCGGGACTGGAAATCATCAGCCCGATGATTCTAAGATATTGGGAATTATGTTGGTAAAGCTTTCTATTGAAAATGTAATATGAGTGCCAGAAAGTCAAGGATAAAATAACCAATACACCGATCTTACCCACCTGCCCTGCTTCGGCCAGGTAAAGCGCAAGGTTTTTCTTGATCTCCCCGGCCGGGGCCCTGCCGCAGGCCCTTAGTATTGTCACTGTTTGACCGAAAACCTTTTTCACTTGCCGCAGATAACACCATAGGTTACGGGTGTTGTCAACCCAGCCACTCTTTTATTGACCTGCCCTCAGCCGTTTTTTATACTTCCAACATTGCCCGCATCCATTTCGGTGGAATTTCAGCTGTGTGGAGAGACAGGACGCCAAAAAAATTAACTTCACAATACAAGGAGGTAAAAAATATGAAAGTTGCAAACAAGGTTATCGTTGTGACAGGTGGGGCCAGCGGCATTGGACGGGCGTTGTGCCAGAGATTCGCTCGGGAAGGCGCCAAAGCAGTCAGCGTGGTGGACATCAATGAAGTGGGCGCAAAAACGGTTGCTGATGAAATCAGCGGGCTTGCAATTCCGTGCGATGTCAGGAAAGAAGAGGAAATTATCAATGTCGTCAAACAAACCGAAGAAAAAAGCGGACCTATTGACCTGTTCTGCTCCAATGCAGGCATCGCGGTTCCGGGTGTTATTGAAGCTACAACAGAATCGTGGCAGCGCATCTGGGAAATCAACGTAATGGCCCATGTGCACGCTGCGAGAGCGGTGATCCCCAGCATGATCGAACGTGGCGGTGGGTACCTCTTGAATACCTCATCGGCAGCCGGTCTGCTCAGTCAGATTGGCTCTGCCCCCTATTCCGCTACCAAACACGCGGCAGTGGGACTGGCGGAAAATCTTGCCATCACTTACGGCCACAAGGGTATCAGAGTCTCGGTGCTGTGTCCTCAGGCCGTTCGTACGGAAATGACCCGAGATGAGGCAGGGGTAGCGGCGGTGGACGGCATGATAGAACCGGAACAGGTAGCCGATTCGGTGATTGAAGCCCTGGCCGAAGAAAGATTTTTGATCCTTCCGCACCCTGAGGTTCAGACCTACATGGAACGAAAGGTTTCCGACTATGATCGTTGGCTCCGGGGTATGCAAAGATTGCAGGATCGGTTTTTCCCGGGATAAAACCAATGCCCCTGCTCCATATACTGGACCTGGCCGGAACGTTTTTTTTGCCGTTTCCGGTGCCTTAACGGCCATGAGCAGGCGGTTCGATACAATCTTCCCCACAACCCGACCTATATTATTACGGCGCTTATCGTTATCGCGGTCAGACTGGTGGCCGTAAGATATAATCTATCCTTTCCTCAATTTCGGGATTCATCAGGCATGGATAGGAAATAGATCATGATGCAACCAATCAATTTTTTGAAGAAACCCCCATTCATCTCTTGACAACCTGAGTATCATCTTTATATTAAAGCCATTTTGAAAAATGCCACCTCATCGAAGGCCAGGAAACCAAGTTTTCTGGCCTGATTATTTAATTTGGAGGGAAGTTTTCGTGATGGATAGATGTAAACATGGTCTGCTAAAAGAACAATGCGGCATCTGTTTGAGGAGGGATGTGTCGCTCTTTCCCAAAACTGAACGCACCAAAACCGATAAATCAAAAGCCGCCAAACCAAAGTAGTCTGGATAAATCGTTCACCTCCTTTGCACATTTTGGCCACAAGCCGACGAGATGCTGGACCGCGAAAGGATGGAGATCACACGGCTTGTAGCAACCCCAAAATCGGTCATTCGGTAATCGAATAGGTCTTTTTATCCAATTGCCACAAAAAGCCGCAAACCTTAACCAAAAAATCCAAGCCGCAGAAATCCCCGCAACAGCCGCAGCCTTTTCCGCCCAGGACCACCATGCCATATCCCGCGGCCTTTTGATGGTATGGCTATAGGATTGAAGATTGACTATTGCCTGCCCCGTTGAATCTTTAGAATATTCAACTGGGGGCGATTGCCTGCCCTGTTGAATGAGGAACCTATTCAACCGGGGTCGATTGGAACGCGCCTGAAAAGCCAAAGCATATAGTATTCCAAATACCAAAAAAATTATCTTAAGCGCTATACCTCGATCTGATTTTCGACTGGAGAATTGCTATTCAAATGCAGAAACAGCGGTTCGTTTTTTACGGGTGGATTATCGTAGCGGCTGGGTTGGTATCCTATGCCCTTGGCTACGGAGCCCGTTACTCCTTCTCGGTTATTTTTCCGTCCCTCCTCGATGAGTTTCAATGGCCCAGGGACCTGACCGCCGTTATGCTCTCCATTCACCTCCTGGTTTACGGTCTCATAGCCCCGGTGGCCGGCGGTCTGGTTGATCGAATCGGCCCACGCAAGACCATGGTCTCTGGGGTCCTGCTGCTAAGCCTGGGGTTGGCCCTGTCGGCATTTGGAAGCAAGCCCTGGCATTTCTATGTAACCTTCGGGGTCATGACCGGAGCGGGCCTTTCTCTGACAGGTGCGGTGGCGTTCACGGCTGTTTTGAGGAATTGGTTTGTAAAGAAGCGGGGCCTCGCCTTTTCAATCCTGTTTTTTGGTGTTGGGGGATCATTTGCCTGCTATCCGGGGATAGCCTTCCTGATCAATAGCGTTGATTGGCGTAATACTTTCCTGATTGAGGCAATGATTGTTTCCGGTTGTATGCTTCCCCTGATAATCCTCATCGTTCGCTACCACCCTCGCGAAAAAGGCCTTTTTGCCGATGGCATGCCAGAGTCGGAAGCCGCGCGTCTGGAGAGGGGAACCGGGGCGACGCGGGTCACAGACCAGGTCCGGGTCCGGATGGATTGGACCCTTCCAGAGGCAATAAAGAGCGGGCGCTTCTGGTTGTTATGTCTTTCAACCTTCTCACTGTGGGGAGTCACCCAACATATCATGGTGACCCATCACATCGCTTTCGCCATGGATATGGGCTACCCGCGAACGTATGCTTCTTCGGTTATTTCCCTCTTCGGAGTTCTTTTTTCTCTGGGATGTCTGGTATCGCTGGTTTCTGATCGAATCGGACGCGAGGCCACTGTGACCATAGGTACTGTCGTCGGCATCTCAGGGATATTCATGCTCCTGTTCGTCCAAGACAGTACCGCATCATGGATGCTGACCTATTATGCCGCGGCCCTTGGCTTTGGAATCGGGATGACGACGCCTCCAATCGTTGCCTCGGCTGCTGATATCTTCCAGGGGCCAAAGGCAGGGGCCATCATCGGTTTTGTGTGGTTCAGTTTTGCCATAGGAGGGGCCGTGGGGCCTTGGCTGGGAGGATGGGTCTTTGAATTGACCCACAGTTACAGGAGCGCGTTTGTTATCGCAATGATATTTTTTGCCGTGGGATGTGGTGCAATCTGGGGAGCTGCGCCCCGGAAGGTTCGGGAAATACCGGATCGCGCCAAATTCAGACGGAAAGGTTCACGCAGCACCTCTCCAGGTCAAACAAAATGAGCCCCGATAGCGGGATCTTCCACCGCCCTGCCTCCGGTCCACAGGGCTTTTGGCCCGGTGGCGGACAAGGATTTCCAAAAGATTTACGCCTCCAGCCGTTTGCTTTTTCTCGTCAAGATCCTTTTCATGACATCTTCTTCAATCACATGAAGATCCGAAGGCAGGATATTGCCGTTTACATCGTAACGGATGACCGGGAGGTCCGAGCAAAGATAACCATAACTCAAACCAGCAGGATTTTCATGGTCCCGAATGAGTTCCCCTGAAGGCATCAATAGCGGGCCATCCATCCCGGCCTGTTTGAGGAGGTGGATCAAATAGTTTTTCCCAACAGCGTTGTCCATGTCCCGATTTCCGTTTGAGATCTTGAAAAAACTGGGCTTTTCCACCAGAAGCTCCAGATTTGGGAACAGGCTCAAAATGTTCATATGAACACCGATCCCGAATCCTGCGTCTTCCAGTCTTTCTTTCACCTCAAGTATTCTTCTGTAATTCGTCCTGAGATCATCCTTATCCCGAAACGGTAAATCCAAAATAATTGATATTTCGAGAAATATTTTTTTATCCAGGTGGTTGATAATGTTGTCGACGGTTGTCCGGATGTCATCCCATGTATATCCCTTTCTTATGTTCTCTAGCGCAAAATCAGACGCGCATTCCAGACCGATGAGGAGGGTGTTGATGTATTTGTTCACAAATTCGACATACCCCCGGGTTTTTAGAAGGTGAATCCCGGCAAAGGCCGCCATGGGATAGTGCTTGATCTGTTCGAGAATGTAGTGAACGCTTTGGTTCTTTACTGAGAAATAAGAGTCGATGAACCGAAGCTCTTTCGCTCCGAATTCGCGTTTTATGGCGTGTAAATAATCAACGATCTTATCCTCATCGATGCCCGAAAGGAAATCCATCACAGGCAGCCCCTTGTAAGTGCAGAACTTGCATTTCCCGTACCAGCATCTGTTGCTGAACCCGAGATGGATAATGGTCGACGGTGAATCGTTGAACATCTCTTTCAGGAAATCGTCCCCGCAGTCATAAATGGTTCCATAATTTGTCTCCGTGATCACGGCATCCTGCCACCGGGTAATGTATTGATGGAGATCCGTCGTCCGATCGATATCGCCAGCGATGATGATCAGGTTCTTGCTGAGAAGTTCATCTTTCACCCCCATCTTTGAAAGAAAGACTCTTATGAATCTCGGAGACAATTTGATATTTATCAACGGACCGCCTAAAACCACCCTGTTACGGTTTTCCAACAGATTCTTTACAATAAGCAGGTCACAGAAATTGATACAGGTGATAAGGACGTACTCCTCGCTCACATCCTCAAAAATATAATCGTTAAAATATCCCCGGGTCATGAGGACATAATAAAAATTGCTGCTGAGAAATTTTTGGGACATATAGGATCCGACGGTGGAAGAGAATTTGGAACAAGCCTCGGAAATGATCTGATCATACACCTTTTTGTGGATTCCTGATTCATAGGCCTTCACCGGAATTCTGCTAAATTCCGCATCGATTTTTTCATTCCGCTGCAGGTTTCCGGTGATCATCCGAGTTGCCATCGGATAATAGGGACTGAAAAGAGGTGGATAAATATAGGTTACTTTCATGGATTACCTCGTCACTCCTGTTCTTTTTTCACCAGTTCCCTGACCTGTTGGACGATCACATCCAGCGGTGTCCCCGGGCCGCAATTGCCTGAAACCCCCATTTCATTGAGCACTTTGACATCCTCGGGAGAGATGAGCCCGCCCGTCATGACATGCATATCCCCGGCATCGCGTTTTTTCAATTCTTTCAGCACTGACTCGGCGATAATCGGCATACTGCCCGTATGGTCACTCAGGGCGATCACATCGACACCTTCATCAACGGCAGCCGTCACAACCGCCTCCGGAGTCTGATATCTGCCCGTATAAATGGTTTCCATTCCGGCATCCCGAAACGTGTAAAGCAGCGTGAGTGCGCCCCTTTCGTGGATGTCACAGCCGATTTTGGCGATCAAGATCCTGATTCTTCTATCCTTGCGCATGGCTATTCACGTTCCTCAACAGACTGACGGACAATGGGCGGCATATCAATTTGCTCAAACGGATCATAGGGAACCCCGTAACCCAGCCGGATCACCCCCGTAACCTCCCCCAGTGTGGCACCCGCCTTGGCTGCTTCGATAATGGGACGTGTCAGATTTCGGCCATCTTTGGTCACGTCATAGATTTCCTTCAAGGATCTCCCGAGCGCCTTCTGATCTCGATTTTCCTTGAATTCCTTGACCTCCCGCACCCTTTGCTCCCGAAGGGCCGTGGAAGGCACCTTGTATGCCACATTCCGAATCGAATCATTGATGGGTCCCTCATCACCCTCCCCCTGGAAGGCGTTGACGCCGACAATCAAACGGCTCCCATCCGCCTTTTCCCGTTGTATCTTGAGGCGGTTGGCCTCCATGATCTCGTTTAGCCATCTGATTCGAGACATTCAAAAATGCCACCCCTTGCCTCAACCTCATCCAGATATTTATTGATTTCCTTTTCCAGTTTACGGGTCAGCCACTCCAGATAATAGGACCCGGCCAGGGGATCAGCAACCAGCGGGACATTGGCCTCATGGGTGATAATATGCTGGGTATCCAGGTTGAAGACTCTTGCCTCGTAAGATGGCAGGCCCACGGCCTCATCAATACTTGATGCATCAAGGGAGTTGACCCCCCCGAGAACGCAGCTAAGAATCTGCAAGGTCGCACGGGCGGCGTTATTGAGGGGTTTTTGGCTCTGAAGGGACAAACCGGAAGTACGAATGCCAATTTTTAACTGCATGGCCTTTTTGGTCCTGGCCCCCAGTTTCTCTTTCGCGATCCTGGCCCACATCATCCTTGCCGCACGAAACTTCGCGATGGTCTCAAAAAAATCCGATTCCGCGTCCAGTGAAAAAACCATGGCGCCGTAGTCGTCCACTGAAATGCCCCGATCAAGCAAATCACGGCAGATGGCCGTGGCCACCGCCAGACACCCCCCCAACTCCTTCACGGCATCCATCCCCCCCTGGCACGGATCCACACCGTTGGGGGCAAAGGGCCGCCATTTTGGCGTATGGTGAACCGAATGTTCGATGTGGTCCAGGCAGACCCGTCTGGCGATGTTGGTGGGAAAGTCGGGGCACGCATAGACAAGCTTTGCCCGGATTGGGTCGTTGATGCTGTTCCCTCGAAGCCGCGTGATATCCAGGCCCTGATTCTCCATGAGAGCCACGAGTAACGCATAGAAATAGATAAAATTGGAGATGCCACAATGGGCCAGTTCGCAAACCACATTTTCCAGGGGGATGCCCTCAAGCATCTTTTCATAGACGTTCAGGCCATAAGTGGCAACCCCTCCACACATCATACTGTTCCATGCAAAGGGATGGTCAGGGTCGATACCCGACTGGGTTGGCAAATCCGCCAGCAAACGAAGATCGGTCATCCCGTTGGCAATATACTGTTTGAACGCCTCGTTTGTTTCCTCTGGCGTGCTGTAGCTGACGATGAATGACTTCAGCCAGAGGCGGTCCCTGTACATCTCCGGATATAACCCCCGGGTAAACGGGTATTCCCCCGGGTCTCCCAGATCCGTCTCATAAGAGATTTCTTTACAATCCGCCGGGGTATAGTAGGTCTTTACATCAATGTGGCTCTGTGTTGCTGTCCTGACCATGTGACCGAACTTCCGGTCCATAAAGACGGCCTCTTCTCCCATGGGTCTCTTCTCCTTCTATGTGGCTTCTTTTAAAAATCCACTGGCGTATTTGTGAAGCACACTTCCAATTAATGTTTGATAGGGGATGCCTTCCCGTGCAGCTCTTCTTTGTAAGGCGGTAAGGTCATTTTCTGAAATTCTTATATTGATCTTGCGGTTCTTTCTTAATGTGTTCATGGCTATTGTTTGGTAATCGGCCTGCGATTTTGAGGGCTTTAGTCTCCCATTTTCGTATGCCTCTAATATTTCTTTCTCGAATTCATCGAGGATTATTTTTTTTTGTTTTTTAGCCATCTTCTCCTCCATAGTATTTCTTAGTCGCCTTCCTACTGGGAATAATTGTTTTAAGAAAATACTCGTTTTTGTCTATAACACATGGAACCAGATAGGCATATCCTTCCACATCAATTATCAAAATTTTTTGGTTTGGATACTTCTTCTTGTTGGAATGATCCGTTTCAATAACTTTAGCTCCGGATTCAATTCTCTGAACGATTTCTTCGAAGGTAATCCCTCTTTCTCTGGCAAGAATTTCGTTTTTTTCCGCATTCCATCTAAATATTCCCATGAATAATAGTGTAGGGCATTGTCTACACAATGTCAATCGCTTAAAGATAATTTTTTGGTATAACGTGGAGATCAGCGGCCGCTGAAAGACGTCCGCTGGATTAGTTGGTTGGGCGGCTTTGTAGGATCACCCCGGTCTCAAACCAGGCCCTTATGTTTGTTTTTCTGTTGAGGATGAGGGGAAGGGGATGGATGAAGAGACAAGGAGAAGGATATTTGACCCGTTCTTTACCACCCACTTTATGGGCCGTGGTCTTGGCATGGCCGCGGTTTACGGAATTATCAAGAATCACGATGGCGCCATCACGGTGGACTCAGAACTGGGCAAGGGGACAAAGGTCCGCATCTACCTGCCTGCCATCGAGGCTGAAAAAGAGGTAGAGAAAAAGACGATTTCCAGGCCTGACCTCCAGCTGCCAAAAGGTGACACGACCATCCTGGTCATACAGAATGAAGAAGACGTAATGATGTTGTTCCGGAAAGTCCTGGAGAGGCTTGGCTACCGGGTGTTGCAGGCGGAGACCGGCAAAAAGGCCATCAGGCTTGCCAAGACCTTTGATGGCCAGATTGACCTTGTTATTCTGGACATAAAGTTACCGGACATGAGTGGTGATAAGGTGTATCCCCTTATCATGGAGGCAAGACCGGATCTCAAGGTGGTCGTGTGTAGCGGTTACACCCTAGAGGGTCCTCCCCAGGACATCCTCGATGCGGGTGCCGAAGGGTTCGTCCAAAAACCGTTTCACATCGCGACATTGGCTGAAAAACTGCAGGAGGTGTTGGGAGGGAAGTAGGTGATAAAATCAGGCTGGTTTCTTTGGTAGCCCGATTGAAGGACTCCTATATCATGGCTGAAAATAACCCATTCGATTTATTCAATATTTTCAAATCTATTCTTGACAGGGATTGGTCGATCTGAGATGCTACCTTGATGCAAAACCTTGCCTAGGGCCTGTTGACAGATACCAAAGAAAGGCCGAGCGTTTTGCTTCATTTTTCAAGCCCAAAACAGACCACTTTGAAGGGGTTTTTGGAAAGCCGTTTTTATCTTGA